>JAIPEJ010000108.1 GCA_021737225.1 Desulfobacteraceae bacterium | reverse complement strand
ATTATATTAAGAAGTTATGCGGTTTTTAAAGGGTAGTTTATCTTTTCTTTTAGAAGAAAAAACAGGCAGAAACATTGCGAAAGGTAAAGGTCATCCCTCTTGATATTGGGGGGTCTTAACGTTCACCGTGAATTGCTGATATTATACGAGTTATTTAATATTGTAAAACTACGCACCCGAAGGGGCAGGGCAAACTGCATCCGCGCCGGTGTGTGCATGCGCGGGGCAGTTACGGGAGCGGGATAAATCCATTTCACGCGGGGTGGTATGATATCTTTTCTGCCGACGTTTATCCGGGGCTTTGTCACGTTTGTATTCTACCTTGTCTTTACCATCGTCCTGAGCCTTTTTTTATTCGTAGTGGCGGCCGTCAAGTTTGCCGTCCCCCAGGCCGGGGTGCGGCGGGTCACCAGCCGCATCCTGGACTGGATCGCCAGTGACCTGTGGGTGGGCTGCGCCATGCGGACCCATCGGTTTACCGGGCGCATTCAGTGGGATGTCCAGGGGGATAAGGATTTCAGCATTGACCGCTGGTGCCTGATCCTTTCCAATCATCAAAGCTGGGTGGATATCCTGGTGATTATCCACGTACTTGCCGGGAAGGTGCCGCCATACAAGTTTTTTATCAAAAAGGAGCTGCTTTGGGTCCCGTTTTTCGGGCAGTGCCTGTGGGCCCTGGACTTTCCGGTAATGAAGCGGTATTCAAAGGCGTTTCTGGAAAAGTACCCGCATTTAAAGGGAAAGGACCTGGAAACCGCGCGCCGGTCATGCGAGAAGTTCAAAAATACGCCGGTTTCGATTATGAATTTTATCGAGGGGACCCGTTTTACCCGCGAAAAGCATGCCAGCCAGCAGTCCCCTTTTACGCATCTGCTCAGGCCGCGCGCGGGCGGACTTGCCATGGCCGTCTATGCAATGGGCGATCTGGTCGAACCCCTGGTGGACATCACCATCGCCTATCCCGAGGGGGTGCCGGGGCTGTGGGATTTTTTCTGCGGCCGCACCCGGCGGATAAAAGTGCATATGCGTGTTTTGGAGGTCCCCACGGAGCTCCGGGGCGTCAATTATTTTACGGATACCGACAAGCGGCAGCGCTTTAATGAATGGCTTCATCAATTGTGGACGGAAAAGGATCGCACCATGGCGGGGCTGCTGACTAAATGACCCGGTGATCGCAGTCTTCTGTGCCGGGTCCCCGATACGCGGCTGCTCAGAAATGCCCGCCGCATCCGCAGTCACAGCCGCTGCAGGCTGCAATTTCAGCCATCGCCCGCACAACTGCCCGCGGGTCTGCCGGGTCCACGGATACAATTTTCAGGTTCAGATAAAACGGATCAAGCGGGATTTTCAGTTTCATGGGAAACGGGAATATGTGCCCGAAAAACTCCGGGATATAGGACCTGCTCACTTCAATGCTTCGGCAATCCCCGGCAGCCCTGCCTTCGATCTGGCGTTCCAGGGGGGTGAGCCCGGCCTTGCCGAGTCCGAAAATAAACTCCACCGGCGCAGGCTCCATCAGTTCCGTGCCGGAGGGTCTTTTGCCGGCTGAAACTTCCAGGCTCACCTTTTTGAGTGGTTCAATGGGCTGAATGTCGTGTTTCATGGTCCTTCCTTTTTATTATGGGGCTTTGTTCAAGCTCGCTTCTGACTATAGCACACGGAAAAGGGCGGTATCAATACCTGCCGTATGCGGGTGTATCAAAATGATCACTGTCTCATGTGAGACAGCCGGGGGCTGCCGTCCCGCGGGAAGGCGGGCAGTCTTGTCAGGCCGGCGTATGAGGCCCCGCGGTCAGCCGGAGCCCGGTTCTGGCATGATACTTGTAGAGGCACATGAATGCGTTTGATAATCGCTGCACAGCGGTTATCTTCTTCAATAAACTGTTTCCTAAGTTGAGCGATTTTCAAGTTTGCCGCAGATACAAGGAAGATGCAGACGAGCTATAGTGGACTATGCGAGACTGCATCTGACGCAGTAGATGCGGCAAAATTGGAAATCCCGGAGGGTTTCAAATTTTAACACCTGGAAATGACTTAATTCCTTAAAAAAAAGATTGACCCGTGTAAAAATTTGAAACGCTCAATTTAGGTGTTTGTAACCCCAAATAGAAGGAGGATGCAATGGGAAAAACCACGCAGCATTTAAAGGATGCATTTGCCGGCGAATCGCAGGCCAACCGGAAATACCTGGCCTATGCAAAGCAGGCGGACAAGGAAGGCTTTGCTGCCGCGGCAAAACTGTTTCGCGCGGCTGCAGCGGCTGAAACAGTTCATGCCCATACCCATCTGCGGGCCATGGGCGGGATCGGCTCAACCGCGGAAAACCTCAAGGATGCGGTCGCCGGGGAGACCCACGAGTTTAAGTCCATGTACCCGGAGATGATTGAAGACGCCCGCAAAGAAGGCGAGGAAAAAGCCGAACAGGGCTTTATGTACGCCAACGAGGTGGAAAAGGTGCATGCCGACCTTTATCAGAAGGTGCTCGATGCGCTCGATAACCCCGAAGCCGTGGATTGCTATTACGTCTGTTCCGTGTGCGGATATACCGTGGCAGACCATGCCCCGGATACATGCCCGGTTTGCGGATCCAAAGCAAAAGCCTTTGAGCGGGTGGACTAACCGGGTTTCCGGACTTGTCTTTTGTTTTCCCTGTCAGGCGTCCCGGTCCGTGCTGCAGGTCGGGTGACCTTGTGATACGATATCACCGAGGGTCATCTGCTCCAGCGTCCGGGCCGCTTCTGCCTGATGGGTTTCGATGAGATCCTGGAGTCGGGGGCTTTTGGCGTGCGCCGGGATTTGCCAGGTGCTTTGGCCATGGTCCCGGATGGCGTGAAAGATATCGGCCGCGGAGATGCGGAAAAGATCCATGGCGGGCTGGTAAATCCGGGCCGGGCTGTCGATCTCCCGGAGCAGGCCGTTTTGGCAGAAGATTTCGGAGATTTTTTCCACCATTCGGGAGGGTATGGACAAGTGCAGCGCAATTTGCTCAGCAGTCAGCGCTGCCTTGCCGAGGTAAAACCGGCGCGCGATTTCATGCATGATATAAAGCCCCATGATCTGCTGCTGGCCGAAACTGGCACCCGCGCCCGCAAACTCCTGTTGATAGGCCCGGATCTGTTGGATGGCATTGGAAATCTGGGCGCCGACCAGCACGATGACCCAGCTGATATAGATCCAGATGATAAAAATCGGCAGTGCGGCAAAAGTTCCGTAGATTGTATTGTAGCGCGCCATGCCGATGTTGAATTCCGTGTATACGTGAAATGCCAGTTCCCAGATACTGCCGCAGATCACCCCCGCGATCAGGGCGGGAACGAGGCGCACCCGGGTGTTTGGCATCATGATGTACATGGCGGTAAAGGCGATCCAGAGGCCCAGGTGCGGGATCACCGTGTTAAACAGAAAAAAGAAGTCCCGAAAGACCGTGTATTCCGAGAGGTTCTGAACCACGGTGTACGAGGACATCGAGGTGATCATGGCCGTAGAGAGCACAATGAGCAGGGGGCCCAGCAGCAGCACGCTGATGTAGTCCGAAATTTTGCGCACCAGGGGACGGCTCCGGCTCACCCCCCAGATATCGTTGAAGGCGCGCTCGACGTTGGATAGCATCATAATGACCGCGTAGATGAGCACTGCCGTGCCAAGTGCGCCCAGGGCCTTGAAGTCGGTATTGGATATGTATTCGAGGATTTTGCTTGTGAGCTGTTCCTGTTCGGCGGTCAGGTAGCTGACAAGCATGTGCTCGATCTGGGTTTGAAATCCCAGGCCTTTTAACATGGAAAACCCGATGGCCAGCAGCGGCACCACTGCCAGCAGGGTGCTGTAGGAAAGCGCCGAGGACCGCAGTATAATGGTTTCGTTGCGGAAGCTGTTGACCGTAATCAGGGCTACCCGCAGGGCATGCAGCAGCACCTGACGTATGCGGCCCGCATCCGGCGGATCATGCCACACCTCGTGGCGGAAAAACTGTCCGATCCGGTCTGCCCGCTTTTTGATTTCGTTATTCATCGGTTTTCAGCATCTGTTCAAAAAAGTCTTCGCCCTTGTCGTCAATAATGATAAAGGCGGGAAAATCCCTGACCCGGATCCGGTATACCGCCTCCATGCCCAGTTCGGCAAAATCAATCACCTTCACGTCGGTGATGCACTCCTTGCCCAGCCGGGCGGCCGGCCCGCCGATGGAACCCAGGTAAAAACCGCCGTAGGCTTTGCACGCCTGCCTGACCTGGGCCGAGCGGTTGCCCTTGGCCAGGGTGACAAGGGATCCGCCGTGTTTCTGGAACACGGGCACGTACGGGTCCATGCGCGCGGCCGTGGTGGGGCCGAAAGCACCGGAGGCATATCCCTGCGGGGTTTTGGCCGGACCGGCATAATAAATAATGTGATCCTTCATGTATCCGGGCAGCTCCCCGGTTTTTTCCAGTTGCTCGTAAATGCGCGCATGGGCGATGTCCCTTGCCACAATGATATCCCCTGAAAGCAGCAGCCGGGTGGTAACGGGATGCCGGCTCAATTCGGCCCGGATTTCATCCATGGGCCGGTTTAAGTCGATGTGCACGGCCGGGGTTTCGATTTCCGGGGCATCCGGGAGAAAACGGACCGGGTTGGTGTCGAGCTGTTCCAGGAAAACCCCGTCTTTTGTGATTTTTCCCTTGATGTTGCGGTCCGCGCTGCAGGAAACCCCGATGCCCACCGGGCATGAGGCCCCGTGCCTGGGCATGCGGATGACCCGGATATCCAGGCAGAAGTATTTCCCGCCGAACTGGGCGCCGATGCCCAGGTCCCGGGAGATGGCAAGCAGCTTGGACTCCAGGTCCGGATCCCTAAAGGCGTGTCCGGATTCGCTTCCCTGTTGCATCAGGGTGTCCAGGTACCCCGCGCTGGCAAGCTTGACCGTCTTGAGGTTGGCCTCTGCCGAGGTGCCGCCGATGACAACGGCCAGGTGATAGGGCGGGCAGGCGGCGGTACCCAGGGATTTCATCTTGTTTGTCAGAAACGGGATCAGGGCCTTTTCATTTAAAAGCGCCTTGGATTGCTGGTACAGGAAGGTCTTGTTGGCAGATCCGCCGCCCTTGGCCACGAACAGGAATTCGTAGGCCCCGCCTTCGGTGGCGTAAAGCTCGATCTGGGCCGGCAGGTTGCAGCCGGTGTTTTTTTCCGTGTACATGTCTATCGGGGCCTGCTGGGAGTATCTGAGATTGTTTTGCGTATAGGCGTTAAACACCCCTTTGGACAGGGCTTGTTCGTCCCCGCCCCCGGTCCACACCTGCTGCCCCTTTTTGCCGATGATTACGGCGGTGCCCGTGTCCTGGCACATGGGAAAGACGAATTCAGACGAGATCACCGCGTTTTTGAGCATCTCCAGGGCAACGAAGCGGTCGTTTTCCGAACTGTCGGGGTCATTGAGGACTCCAGCGAGCTGCTGCAGGTGCGATGTGCGGTACAGGTGGGCCACATCCGTAAACGCGGCTTCGGCAAGTTCGGTCAGGGCTTCGGGCGCCACCTTGAGCACGGGCTGGTCTTCGAACTGTGAAACCGATACGCGTGCATCCGTGATGCGGCGGTACTGCGTGTTGTCATCTGAAATCGGAAACATGGGCTGGTAATAAAATTCCACCACAGCAGACCCCTTTCTCGCTCAGTTTAGGTCTCTTTTTCAAAAATTCGAAACACAAAATTAAATATACACGAAATACTGCCTAAAGTCCAAACAGGCATATTCCTGCCTCAAAAATAGCGCAAAAAAGCTGCGGGATCAACAATTGCCGGTTTTTCATACAAAGCGACACATTTCATTTCGCATATTCCGTGAGAGTCTGAGAGCATACCACGAAGCCCACGAAGCCCACGAAGGAAAAACAATATAAAAATAATCCCTTCGTGCCCTTCGTGTTCTTCGTGGTTCAGATAACGCATGCGCCGAAATTGCAGCCGTTATGTATATAATGCAGTGTTTCGGATTTCGAGATTCGGATTTATTTTTCTTCAACAGCCCGTGCATAGGTTTTCAGGGCGCAGAAATCCCCGCACATGGTGCAGACCTCCCGATCCTTGTCCTCGCTTTGATTCCGCATGCGCCTGGCCTTTTCCGGATCCAGGGCGTGTTTGAACATGGCCGTCCAGTCAAATCTGCTGCGCGCTGCGGTCATTTCCCGGTCCCGGGTCCAGGCCGCAGGCATGCCTTTTTCCAGGTCCCCGATGTGGGCGGCGATTTTCGAGGCGATCACCCCTTCCCGGACATCTTCGACCCCGGGCAGGGCCAGGTGTTCGGCCGGGGTGACGTAGCACAGGAAATCCGCCCCGTTGGCCGCGGCAATCGCCCCGCCGATGGCGCCGGTGATATGATCGTAACCTGCGGCAATATCGGTGGGCAGCGGTCCCAGCACGTAATAGGGGGCCTGGCCGCACAGGCCCTGCTGGAGCTTCATGTCCGATGCGATCCGGTTTAGCGGCACGTGGCCGGGGCCCTCGATCATGACCTGGACCCCGGCCTCCCGGGCCCGCCCGGCCAGTTCGCCCAGCACGACCAGTTCGCTGATCTGGGCGCGGTCCTGGGCGTCAAAGATGGTGCCCGGCCGCAGGCCGTCGCCCAGGGAAAGCGTGACATCATGGGCGCGGGCAATTTCCAGCAGGCGGTCGTATTGGGCATAAAGCGGATTTTCGGATTCGTTGCGCGCAATCCATTCCGCGATCAGGCTGCCGCCGCGCGAAACCATGCCCATCATCCGGCTGCATCCCTTGAGCACGCGCAGGGTCTGCCGGGTAATGCCGCAGTGCACGGTGATAAAGTCCACGCCGGCGCGGCACTGGGTTTCGATTTCGTCGAAAATCCCGTCCGCGGTCAGTTCCACGCACGTCCGTCCGGCTGCCAGCATGCGGCTGACCGATTTGTATATCGGAACCGTGCCGATCATGACCGGCGAGCGTTCCAGGATTTTCCGTAACGTGTCATCCAGGTCCCCGCCGGTGGACAGGTCCATGACCGCATCAGCGCCGGCGGAAACCGCCGCATCCAGCTTGGCCAGCTCTTCTTCCAGGTTGCAGCGGCTTGGCGATGTGCCGATGTTGGCATTGACCTTGGTGTGCAGGCCCTTGCCGATGCCCCGGGGGGAAAAGCTGCGGTGGATGTTTTTCGGAATCACCACGTGTCCGGCGGCGATTTCGCTGCAGAGCCGATCCGGGGCGATGCCCTCGGCTGCTGCCACGCTGCGCATTTCATCGGTAATATTTCCGGCTTTTGCCGATTCCAGTTGTGTCATGGGTTTTTCCTGTTTTTCATAAGTTTGCGTTACAGTCTTTCCAATAGTTCCCGGGCGACTTTTTCGCCGGAAAGCAGCATGCCGCCGAAAATCGGGCCCATGCGCGGACCGCCGGCAGTGGCGTTGGCTGCCATGCCCGCCACGTAAAGCCCCGGAAAGATTTCCCGGGTGTTTTCGGTGGTGTCGCTTTCGGCCCGGTCGGCCCACATGGCTTTCTGGCCCACGATGCCGCCGGTGGGGGTGTTCAACCGGCCCGGGGTTTTTTCTTCCACCACGCGCACCACGTCGGTATCATGACCGGTGGCATCAATGACAAACTTGGCGCGCACGGTCAGCGGGTCCACGTGCAGGCCGGCCATTTCCACGGGCGCCCAGTTGATCACCAGCCCGTCCACGCGGTCGGGCTTCATCATCACGTCCTCGACCGTGACGCAGTTGAAAATGGTCAGACCGGCCCGGACCGCCACCGCGGTCAGGGACCCCACGGCTTCGACGCCGTCTGCGGTGTAGTAGTCGTCCCGGTACTGCCGGTAGCGGATGTCGAAGGCATCCAGGATGGGCAGGGCCTCGGACTGCACCACGATTTCGTTAAACAGCATGCCGCCGCCCCACATGCCGCCGCCGATGCTGAGCTTGCGCTCATAGAGCGCGACCTTTTTTCCGGCCCGGGCCAGGAAGTACCCGGCCACCAAGCCGGAGGGGCCGCCGCCCACGATGGCCACGTCGGTTTCCAGGTTGTTGGTGAGCTTTTCGTGATAGCGGTCAATAATCGCGCGCGAGATTTCAATTTCGTCGATTGCCATTTTGTTCTCCTTTCCGGTCCAATAAAAAAAGCCGCTCCCGGTTCGGGAAAGCGGCTAAACTCCATTATGCGTCTGTAAATGGATGTTCGTCGTTTTCCCTGCGCAGGCATTACCCTGATCAGGTTTAAAGGGTTATCCGCTTTTTTGCGGATTCTCAGCCGGATGTATCGGCACCCCCAACGGCGGTTGATATGTATTATGTTTCAAGTTAAAAAACCTGACGTGGATGTCAAGAAAAAGTTGTTAAAAAAATGATTTTTTGTAAATATGTTTGCCAGCCGGCAGCGGCGGTTTTTGCTGCCGGAATACTGCAATCAGCGAAATCAGGAGAAAACGTCGTTGCGAAAACAGGCGATACAGGGCATCCGGGAAGGAGACCGGTTTTCCGTGACCCGGACCTTTGATGAAACCGACATGCATGCGTTTGCAGAAGTGTCCCGGGATTACAATCCGGTGCATTTAGACGAGCGATTTGCCCGTTCCCGGGGGTTTTCCGGCCGGATCTGCCACGGGCTGCTCGTGGGCGCCCTGCTCACAGAGATCGGCGGGCAGGTGGGCTGGCTGGCCACGGAGATGCGTTTTGATTTTAAAAAACCTGTGTATTTCAATGAGACCGTGACCTGCGAGCTTGAAATCACCCGGGTGGATGAAAACGCCCGGGCGCAGGCAGAGGCGGTAATGACCGACAGCAGCGGACGGATCGTAATGACCGCTTATCTTGCCGGCGTTTTGCCGGGTGACCCTCAGAAACGCGTGATGAACCAGATGCTTGCAGAAGGCGATCCCACCAATAAGGCCTGAGCTTCAAGCTGCAAGCCGCAAGGTGACAGGTCTGGTGTGAAAGGGTTTTAATGGTTTGAAATCTGTTTGGCGCTTGGAAGCTCCTGGAAAAACCCCGTTATTCAATGCGTTGCCGCGCGCGTCGCTTTCCGGGGCAACCGCATGTCGCTGCACTCGTGTCGGGCATCTCTAAGGCTCGCTTCGCGGCGGCTCGGCAAACTCGCCGTTCGGCTCAAACACAGCCG
>JAIPEJ010000107.1 GCA_021737225.1 Desulfobacteraceae bacterium | reverse complement strand
CTCTTTTGCTCGCAAAAGAGTCAAGGGCAGACTTGACCCCTTACTTCTGTTGGAGCGTTCTTTCAGCCTCCCGGATATTGTCGGTAAAGACGAAAAACCGGTCTATCCGCAGGATCTGAAACATCTGGTGCACGTACTCCCGTACGCCGCAAAGTATGCAGCTTCGGCCGTGTCTTGCCACATGGCGCTGGATCCTGACAAAGAAGTGCAGGCCCGCGCTGTCGATAAAATCGAGGCCTTTTAAGTTGAACACCGCGTTTTTCCGACCGAGGGTTTCAAACAGGGCATCGATGTCGATATCCAGGATGCGCGTGGCGTCAAGGTCGCCGTACATGTGGAAAATCGCCGCATTGCCCCGGATCAGGGCCAGGTAGTAAAAAGAAGCCGAGTCCGCCCTTTGGGAAAGCACGCCGATGACATCATCAATGCTCTGGCACATGCTTTTTTCAAAAAAATCCAGGGTGCGGCTGAGCCTGAGAAACCGGTAGACCGGCGGCTGGACGCCGATCATGAAAATCTCCCGGTCCATTGCCGCAGCCGTCCGCCACAGGCTCAAAAGCAGGCCCAGTCCCGAGGAATCCATGAAATTCACTTGCGAGAAATCAAGCACGACCTTCGCGGAATGTTCAATGATATGCTTGAGCTCGATCTTGATTTCCCCGGCTACCGAGGCATCCAATGGATCGGGCAGCGTAATGGTTTTCAATGCCACGCCCTGGCCTGGGCGGGACGTGCGGCTATTAATGGTGGGATTTGGCGATCGGAGGCCGAACAGCTTGTAGGTAAGCTGCTGGTACTGCTGGTAAAGTACCAGGGGAAAAACGGTAAACCCGAACATCACGGGGCTGTAAAAAAAGCGCATCCATATCCGGCGGCGAAATTCGGATTTCGTATCCTCGAAGCCGGTTATGCGCTGCACCTTGCCGCGGGCATGGTTTTGCCCGGCCGCGCGGATGAGTTCCTGCGTGCCGGTTATCACAAGGGTGAGCGGAACATAGAGGCGATGGCGGTATTTTTCATACCAGGCAGCAGAGGCCGGATCCCGTAAATCCAGAATCAGGAAATCAGCCGCCGTGGCATTGATTTTTTCCAGCAGCATGGGGCGGGAATCCGGATTTTCGGCTTTTAGGGATGCCGGGGCGGCCGTGCCGGCAATGGCAAGGTCGGGATGGGCCGGCTTAAGGATTTGAGCGGCCCGGTGCATGGATCCGGATGCATTTTCCAGCAGGAAAATGGTTTTGTGGTTTTTTTCCGCGCTGCGGAAAAATTTACGGAAAAAGGCAACACCGGAAAACCGCTGTTTGAGCCGGGTGCCGACAATCCGGGCCGCCCACGCCACGGGCCGTCCCACCGGGATCATCAGGTCAGACTGCCGCAGCATGTTGATCAATTCCTCGTTGGGCCCGGCCTTGCTGCGTATTTCCGCATAAAGCCGGGTCACGGTGTCCGTGCTCACAACCACTGCGGTGCGGGGCCGGCCGTCGAGCTCATAGTCTTCGGCCATTGTCAGGATCCGGCTGATGGTTTCTTCAAGATCGAGATTGTCCACGGGGATGCCGAGTATGACGGCGGTTTCCGGAGTCAGCGTTTTCAAAATCTCACCATGCAAGCATCAGTACAATTCCGCCCACCACCCAGCAGTAGGGAGCAAACAGTGAGAGGTGCCCCTTTTTTACCAGGTAAACCAGAAACGACAATGCGGCATACCCCACGGCTGCGGCGCAGGCGGCACCGGCCAGAACTGCCGGATTTCCCGCATTTCCCGCAGAAGCGTTTTCCGGCAGGCCCACCAGTGCGGCGCCGAGAATCGCGGGTATGGAAAGCAGGAAAGAATACCTGGCCGCGGTTTCCCGGTTTAACCCCAGGTACAGGGCCGCAGCAATGGTGGCACCGGAGCGGGATACGCCGGGAATCACGGCCACGCCCTGAGCAATGCCGATCAGAACGGCGCGCATCAGGCTCAGCCCGGAAACATCTTTTCCAGCCCCGGTCTTGTACCGGGTAAACCACATCCATATGCCAGTGCCCACCAGCACGCCGCCCACCAGCAGCACCGAGGAAAACAGCACATCCGCGATTTCATGAAAAAACAGGCCGATAATGGCGGTGGGCACCGTTCCGGCCAGGAGCATGAGTGCAAGCCAGACGTCTGCAGGGGGATTTTTGAAGCCGGCATTCCGGTTCCGGCCGAACACCCACTTTGCAAGTGCTGTGATCATGCGGATCAGGTCATGGTAAAAATATACGCACACTGCCGTCAGGGTGCCGAGGTGCACGGCCACGTCAAAGATCAGCTCGGGCTGGCGCAGTCCGAACAAATGCTGGAACAGCACCAGGTGCCCCGAGCTGCTGACCGGCAGAAATTCCGTTAAACCCTGGATAACGCCCAGGGCGATGGCCTGTATAATTGTCATAAAAAAAGTTCCAATAATTAACCTGTCATGTTTGCAGACGCATATTATTCGAGGGAAACGTGAAAATGCAAAATTTTTTACTATCCGTCTTTAAACAGCAGCATTTTAAAGCGGACACAGTTTTCTCCGGTCTTCTCATCACGGTGGTATGCAATGTCATCGACCAGTTGTGAAACCAGGTAACAGCCCATTCCGCCTTCCTGGGTGCCGTCAAGTACCGGCGGCTGGATGCTGTTGGGATCAAAGGCCTTGCCCGTATCCCGGAATTCCACCTCGATGCGGTTTTTAAACGCTTCTGCAGTGATTTTGATGGTGTATCCGGGCTGACCGTCCAGGCCGTGCTTGATGATGTTGGCCACGAGTTCTGTGGCCGCCACTTCCGCCTGGGAAATCCGGAGCGGGTCAAGCCGGCCGAAGGCGTTCTGCTCGCAGAAGTGGCGGACAAAGGCCCGGACTTTTTTCAGGTTGCCCAGGCGGCTGTCGATTTCCAGGTGCTGACGGTCCGTGACCTGCAGCCCGGCTGACGGGGAATCTTCAATTTTTGCGCCCACGCAGGTAAAGTCGTCGATAAATACCTGCGTGCCGGTAAAGGCGGTAACGTCCCGGTAGATGGCCCGGATCAGCTCATCTGCCTGCATGGTGGCGTTTTTTTCAACGAACCGCACCAGTCGGTCTTCACCGTATAATTCCCGGTTCTGGTCCGCGGCCTCGGTAAGGCCGTCTGAGTAGAACAAAAACAGGTCGCCCGGGGCAAAAGGCACGGTAAATTGCTGGAAAGGTGCGGCTTCAGGAAATCCCAGGGGCATGTTCGCGCCCTTCAAAAGCACTACGTGGTTTTCCGCGCGCTTATAGTGGATGGTCCTTACATGCCCGCAGTCCACGTAAACAAACCGGTAGCGATCCAGGTCAAAACGTCCGTAGCAGAAAGTGACAAAGGTTTCGAGCTCCTTCATCTGCTCGATCATGTTGTCATGCACGCCTTTTACGATCTGTTCGGGTTCGGGCACTTCCTTGCGGCCCATAAGGGCGCGGCCATGGTTTAATACCCGCAGGAATTCGCTTTTCAATGCCGCCCCCATAAATGCGGCCATGATCCCCTTTCCCATGATATCTGCCACAACAATGTCGAGCAGCCTGGGCGCCGGGCGGATAAAGTCGTAGAAATCCCCGTCGATTTTTTCAGAAGGGATGGTGAGTCGCGCCACATGCATTTCCGGCAGATCCCGGGGCGGCCGGCCCAGCAGGAGCGTACGTTGGATCTGGGATGCCACGAAAATCTGGTGCTGCCGGGCTTGTTCGAGTTTTTTTTCCGCCGCCTTCAGCCGGCTGGCCTGCCGGTATGCGTCCACGGACTTGTCCACCAGGGCGGCCACCTGGCCCGGGTTAAACGGTTTGGTCACATAATCAAGCGCCCCCTGCTTCATGGCCTCCACGGCGTTTGCGATGTTTTCGCTGGCCGTGAGCATAAGCGGCGCCATGTCCGGAAAATGCTCGCGGATATAGCGAAGGCAGTACAGGCCGTCGCCGTACGGCATCCGCAGATCGATCACCGCGGATGCCACTTTGTCAGACAAACGGCTCACGGTCTCTTTACCGGTCTTGGCGCAGATGACGTTATATCCGCTTTTTTCCAGTTTCCGGCGCAACAGCAGCCGTGTGCCGGCATCATCGTCGGCCACCAGTACCCAGGGCGCCTTGTCTTCGTTATGCTCCAGGCTGTCCATGTGACGTGTTCGGTATTAGAAATTTTTGCAAAATCGGATAAACATCAACGGTTTTCACCGGGATCACGCAAGCGCAGGGGCGGCCCCGCGTGCGCGCCCTTTTCCCCCTGATCATTTTCTTCGGGCCGCTTGGCGATGACATTGATTATGCACTAGCGGGATAAAGAGTCAATGGATTTGTGTACGGGCGGGTTTTCCAGGATTTCGGTTTTGAGGCGCTCCAGTACCGCCTTTCCTTCCAGTGAGAACTCCGGGTGATTCGACAGGAAATCGCGAAGGACGGCGGGTTTTGGCTTATGTGCGCCGGAAACGGCGGTTTCCAAAAGCCCGAGAGCGCCTTCCCCCTGGTTGTATATGATCAGCGGATTGCCGAAAGCCGGTGAACCCGCCTCGTCGGTGGTGCGCCTGCCGAGGATCAAAAATCCCTGCAGTTTGGATGCGGCCGGGGCCAAGTGCAAATCGAGAAGTTCGGCAAAAAGGGTCAATGCTTCGGCCGCGGCCTCGGGCTGGTTCGCTTCCAGGGCGGTTGCCCCGTCTTCCTGGATGGATTCGATATCCGCCCGGTTGTAGCGCAGGTCCAACTGCATCACGCACCGGCCGTGTAGCTTCATGACCGTGTCCGCACGCCTGGCCCGGACCACGTCCTTGTCGTTTAATATGCGGATGGCGTTGCGGATGCTGAGCATTTCCTTTAAAAACGGATTTCGCCGCAGCACTACATCGGACAGCATCGTGCGGAACAGGGGAAGTTCATTGTCCAGCACGATGATTTCCGGAGGATCGGCGGTAAAATCCCGGCTGAACAGTTCCATGTCCCGTTCGACCCGGGATTCATACCCGGCTGTTTCCAGCAGCCCGCGTACGGCCTCTTTGTCAATGCGTACCCCGTCTTCGCCCGGCTCCAGCGAATCCAGCGCCCGCCTCGCCATCCGGTCAATCTCGATTTTCTGCTTCAGATTTTCTTTGAATGACATTTTCCACCCGCCCACTTGTCCGATTTTTAACACCTAACCACCTAATCACTTAACACTTAACACTTAACACTTCTTAATCCTGCATCCGCATCGTATCACCCCCCGGCAGCCCGAGTTCCCAGGCCCGCAGCACCCTGCGCAGAAGTTTGCCGGTGCGGGTTTTGGGCAGGGTCTCCACAAAGACCAGTTCCTGCACCAGCAGGTCCGCGGAGAGGTTGCCTTTTAAAAACGCCCGGATCTCGTAGTTCAGGCGGTTGGACGCCGTATATCCCTTTTTCAGGGTCACGTAGGCTTTCAGGTAGGAAACCCCTTTTCCCGGTTCCTTGCCCTTGGAAATCACTGCCGCCTCTGCCACCGCCGGGTGCATGGAAAGCACCTGCTCGATTTCAAACGGCCCGATCACCTTGTCGCCGCCGGCCTTGAGCAGATCGTCGTTTCTGCCCTGGTGGTAGAAATATCCTTCCTCGTCCTCAACGGCAATGTCGCCGGTAACAAACCACCCGTTTCGGAAGTACCTGTGGAACCGGTCCGGATCCTGCCAGATTTCGGACATGAGCCCGGGCCATTCCGGCTTTAAGGCCAGTTCTCCCAGCGAGAGGGGGGGCAGGGGCTCGCCGTTGTCATCGAGCACGGCCGCCTCGATGCCGGGCAGGGGCTTGCCCATGGAGCCGGGTTTGATGTCCGTGCTGGGAAAGTTGGCAATGCAGATCATTCCGGTTTCCGTCATCCACCAGTTGTCATGCGGCGTGCAATGCAGCTTGTCCTGGGTCCAGTAGAACAGTTCCGGCAGAAGCGGGGCGCCCACCGAGCAGATATGGCGAAGCGCGGACAGATCGTAGCGCGTGGGCAGATCGTCGCCGGCTTCCATTAAATCCCGGAGCACCCGCGGCGTTGTATACCACGTGGTCACCCGGTTGGTTTCCAGGGCCCGGTACCAGTTGGCCGCCGTAAAATGCCCGCCCATCACGAAGCTGGTCACCCCGCACAGCCAGGGGGCGAATGTCCCGTACACGGTTCCGGTCACCCAGGCGGGGTTCGCATCCGTCCAGAGCACCGTGTCCGGCTTGAGATCGAGGACCCAGCGGGCCGATGCCAGGATGCCGGTCATGTCGGAATGGGTGTGCACAATCCCCTTGGGCGGCCGGGTGGAACCGGAGGTGTATATCAAATACAGGGGCGTTTCTCCGGAAAACGGCGCAGCGGGGTAATCATCCGGCATTTCTTCTGCCTGCCCCGCGATGATTTGCTCGATGTCAAACACGTTCGGGGCCGGCCCGCACACCATCAGGATGTGCTGCAGATGAGCCACGAAGTCAAACGGGATCTTTTCCACCAGGTCCGGGTGGGTCAAAATCGCCCTTGGGGAGATGTTTTCCAGGCGGATTTCGAGTTCGTAGAAGTTGGACGAGGCAAATACCGGGCAGAACATCACCCCCATGCGGGCGGCCGCGGCCATTGCAAAATAGGTCTCCGGGCAGGGCGGAAGAAACAAAAGCAGCCGGTCGCCTTTGACAAAACCGTACCGGGCCAGCAGATTGGCCCACTGGGCCGATTTCCGGCGCATCTGCGCAAAGGTATAGGTCTGCCGGCCTTCGAAGGACTCAAACGACAGGGCCGGGTGTCCGGCCCGCTCCGGGTCTGCTGCCCATTTGTCCAGGGATTCGGCGATAATGTTCATCTCCGTGCTGCCGGACCACGAAAATTCGGCTTCCACGTCCTTCCAGGAAAAGTTTTTCCGGGTCTGGTCATAATCGGCCAGGTTCGCCGTATCCGGAGCTGTGGCCGGGATTCTCGCCTTGATCATGCAATTACTCCATAGGGTCGGTGAATTTCTTCAATCTGCCGGACCAGTTCAGCCGCCTCGGCTGAAGGATTCGCAACGGATTCGGTTTCCGTGCACACGGCTCCGGTCAGTTCCCCGAGCACCTCCCGGATGCATCGGGTCAGGGCAAGCGGCTCATATCCGCCCTCCAGGGAGAAAAACAAGGGTATGGGCCTGCCAATGGAGTGCGAGGCGCTCAGAATCATCCGGGTTATCCGGGCATACAGGCTTTCGGAAAACCGGCACCTGCCGATGGGATCGTCGCAGTGGGCGTCAAATCCCGCGGCCACCATGATCACGTCCGGGGCAAAGCCCCGGATTGCCGGCAGCAGGGTCTGCGAATAGAGGTATATCATGTCGTCATCTGTAAAATCCCGGGACAGGGGGATATTCATGGTGTAGCCCTCGCCCCGGCCGGTGCCGGTCTGCCCGGGTTCGCCGCTGTATGGGTAGAGCATCAGGTCATGGGTGGAATAGTAATAGACCCGGTCGTCATGGTAAAAAATGTCGTTTAATCCGTTTCCGTGATGCACGTCCCAGTCCAGGATGAATATGCGCCTGGTACCGTAGATCTCCTGGGCGTATCTGACCGCTACCGCGATATTGTTAAACACGCAGAACCCGCTGGAGCGTTCCGGCAGGGCGTGATGGCCGGGCGGCCGCACCAGGGCGAAAAAGGCGTCGACCTGGTCTGTCAGCAGCATGTCCACCCCCTGCAGGCAGGCGCCTGCGGCCAGCCAGGCCACCCAATAGCTTCTGGCGCTGACCGGGGTGTCGGGGGCCAGGTTGGTCATGCGCTGTTCAGCGGTTTTCAGGATCTTTCGTATATGGGCCGGGGTGTGCACACGTTCCACGTCTTCCAGCGCCGCGGGCCGCGGCTGAACCGGCTGGAGGCGCCCGGCAAACTCCCGGTCAACCATCCGGTAAAGCTCCTGGATCCGCCGGGGCTGCTCGGGGTGGAAATGCCCGGTCTTGTGCTCGGCAAACCGGTCATCTCTTGTCACCCCGACCCGCATCCCCATCTATATCCCTCTTCTTGCTGATTCCCGTCGGTTTCGGGGCGAACACACAGGTTCGCCCCTACGCTTTTATCTTAACACTTGACGGTTTCGTAAAAAGTCCTGAAACCGTTATAACTGCCATACAATAAAATGATAAGTTTCTGATTTTACTTAACCATTTAATCACTTAAAACTTAACACTTCTTTATTTCATATCCTCCACCGGCACCCGGTTTTCGATCAGCTTGTCAATGACGCTTTCATCGGCAATGGTGGAGGTATCGCCCAGTTCGTCGAGCTTGCCTGCGGCGATTTTCTTGAGGATCCGCCGCATGATCTTGCCGCTGCGCGTCTTGGGCAGTCCGTCTGTGAACTGGATGATGTCAATGGTGGCAATCGGTCCGATTTCGTTTCGCACCTGGCCGATCAGCTCCTTTTTGAGATCATCCGAGGGGCTGGCACTGGATTTGAGAATCACAAAGGCGTATATCCCCTGCCCCTTGATGGGATGCGGAAATCCGACCACCGCGGCTTCAGCGACATCCTTGTGCAGCACCAGGCCGGATTCGAGTTCAGCAGTGCCCAGCCTGTGGCCCGAGACGTTGATCACGTCGTCGATGCGGCCGATGATCCAGAAATACCCGTCTGCATCCTGTTTTGCCGCATCCCCGGTGAAATACATGCCCGGTGCCTGGCTGAAATAGGTTTCCCGGAACCGCTCGTGGTCTCCGTACACCGTCCGGGCCATTCCGGGCCACGGCCTGCGGATGCACAGCAGGCCTTCCTCGTCCGGGAACTGTACCGGCTCGCCGGTGTCATCCAGGATCACCGGATCCACGCCGAAAAACGGAAACGAGCAGGAGCCGGGCTTGATGGGCGCCACCCCGGGCAGCGGGGTAAGCATGTGTCCGCCGGTTTCAGTCTGCCACCAGGTATCAATGATCGGGCACCAGCTGCGGCCCACGTTCTTGTAATACCAGCGCCAGGCTTCCGGGTTTATGGGCTCGCCCACGGTGCCCAGAAGTGTCAGCGAGGACAGGTCGTGTTTCTGCACATGCTCCTCGCCCTCCTTGGCAAGGGCCCGGATCGCCGTCGGGGCCGTGTAGAACTTGTTGACCTTGTATTTTTCCACAATGGCCCAAAGGCGGTCGAAATCCGGGTAATTGGGCACACCTTCGAACATGACGCCGGTCAGCCCGCAGGTCAGGGGGCCGTAGACGATATAAGAATGCCCGGTGAT
>JAIPEJ010000106.1 GCA_021737225.1 Desulfobacteraceae bacterium | reverse complement strand
TTGGAAGAAAAACAACCCATTGATCCGGAAGTCAAAAAGGCGATTTCCAAGGCGGTTGAAACAGAGCCCCTGGCGCGTACGCTCAACATGCGGCTTGCCGAGCTGGCTGCGGGATATTCCCGGGTGGAAATGCACTATGTCCCGGAATCCATGGCCAACATGTATTCACGCGCTCACGGCGGGGCGATTTTTTCCCTCATTGACGAGGCTTTTGAAACCGCCAGCCAGACGGCCGGCAACATTGCCGTGGCATTAAACGTCAATGTCACGTATGTCAGCAGCCCGGCCTCGGGCACAATGCTTTCAGCAGAGGCCCGGGAAATAAGTCGTTCCCGGAAAATCGCAAATTTCGACATCCGGGTCACAGACAGCAGCCGGCAGCTGGTGGCCACCTGCCAGGCCGTGGCTTATGATACGGGCAAACCGCTGCCGTTTTGACAATCCCGGTCCGCGCCTGAACCGGTCGCAGTCCGGCAGACGAAATTAGCCGCCCAAAACCCGCGAAAGCGAAAAAGGATCATTTGCATGAAAATTCAAATCATACTTGTGGACAATCAGGTGGTGGTTCGCCAGGGAATTCGCGCGCTTCTGGACAGGGAACCGGACATGGAGGTGGCTTTGGAATCGGCGGACAGCTCGGAAGCCCTGGAGAAAATCAAAAAGAAAAAACCGGACATCGTGGTAATTGAACCCACGATTCCCGGGTTTAACGGGCCGGACGGGGTCAGGCGGTTTAAAGCAGCCAGCCCGGCTTCCGAACTCCTGATACTGACCACCGAGAAAAACAAAAAGCAGGTACGCGAAAGCCTCCAGGCCGGGGCCAAGGGATACGTATTGAAAACCGCGCCCTTTTCGGAAATCCTGACAGCCATTCGAACCGTGCACGGCAAGGAATATTACCTGAGCCCGGAAATCAGCGCGGAAATCATCGATACGTTTGTCAAAAAGGATGAGGTCGAAGCGGAAGCCAATCTTTACGCCCGGCTTTCCAGGCGCGAACAGCAGGTCTTCCGCCTGATCGCCGAAGGGGCGACCACGGCCGAGGTTGCCGGCAACCTCGGCATCAGCCCCAAGACCGTGGCCAAGCACCGGATGAGCATCATGGAAAAACTCATGCTCAAAAACACGGCCACCCTGGTGCACTATGCCGCCCGCATCGGGATCATCGATTCCGGGACCTAAAAGAAGCCGCCGGCTTTGCCGGGCAAACCGCAATTTCCATACGAGAAGAAAATGCCATGGCGAAAATCAAACTCATGCTTGCAGACAATCACGCCGCAGTTCGCGAGGGATTGAAAGCCCTGTTTGAAAAGATCACTGATGTCAAGGTGGCAGCAGAAGCCGACGACGGCATCCAGACCCTGGAAAAGGTCAAAAGCACCAGGCCGGAAGTTCTTCTTATGGACCTTTCCATGCCCCGGTTGACCGGCATCGAGGCCATCGGCCAAATCAAGCAGGCCTCGGAGAATACAGAAATCATCATCCTGTCCATGATTCAGAAGCGCGATTATATCCGGGAGGCGCTGCACGCCGGTGCCATGGGATATCTCTTAAAGACCAGCCCGTTTGAAGAAGTGCTCGGTGCAGTCCGTTCGGCCTACCAGAAAACTTACTATCTGAGCTCGGAGATCAATGCTGACATTATCCACAACTACCTGAAAAAAGACTCCGCCGAACCGTTTTTAAACAAGCTCAATCAGCTCACCCGGCGCGAGCATATCGTTTTCCGGATGATGGCCGAGGGCCGCACGCCCAATGAAATCGCCGGCCGGCTGGCAATCAGCCCGAAAACCGTGGCCAAGCACCGCACCAACCTGATGGAAAAACTGGCGGTAAAAAACACGGCCACATTGGTGCGCTACGCCCTGCAGATCGGCGTGGTCGACCTGGAAAAACAAGCCGGTTCCACAGAGTGAAAAGGCGCATCAATCAAAAAGAAAAGCCCGGATGCGTTCGGTGATTTCAGCCTGCTGATCGGGCCGGACCCAGATCGTCTCCATATCCTTGCGAAACCAGGTAAGCTGCCGCTTGGCATAACGGCGGGTATCTCTTTTCAGCGTTTCCACCGCAGTTTGCCAATCCGTTTCACCCTCCAGGTAGCCGAGGATGTGGCGATATCCCAGTGCCTGCATGGCCCTGGCGTTTTTGTCATAACCCATCTGCAGCAGCCACCGGACCTCCTCGACGATTCCCTGCTCGATCATCTGATCGGCCCGCGCATCAATGCGGCGGTATAATTTCCCGCGATCCATGCACAGGGCAAATTTCAACGGGCAATACGGGGCGTCGGAAAAGCGGTGCGCTGCCCGGAAGGCAGACACGGGGCTGCCCGTGAGCTCGAAGACCTCCAGGGCCCGGATCACCCGGTAAGTATCATTGGGATGGATGCGACGGGCCGTCTCAGGGTCGCATGCAGCAAGCCGCTCATGCATGGCACCGCCCCCCAGGGCGCGGGCTTCCTGCCAAAGACGATTTCGCACCTGCACATCCGTCGGTTTGGCATCAAAAAGGCCATATAGCAGCGCCTTTATGTAAAATCCCGTACCGCCTACAACCACTGGCAAACGCCCCCGACTTTTGATGTCATCAACGGCCGCCCGGGCTTCGCGCATATACCGGGCGGCATCATAGGCTTCATCCGGGTCGGCCGCGTCAATGAGATGATGCGGGACCCGGCCGCGCTCGTCGGGGCCGGGTTTTGCCGTGCCAATGTCCATATGCCGGTAGATCTGCATGGAATCGGCTCCCACGATTTCACCGCCAAACACTTCCGCCAGGCTTATGGAAAGCTCGGTTTTACCGATCCCGGTCGGCCCGGAAATAACGATAATTCGGGTTTTCTGCGTCAATTCCAGCTCCTGTTGCCAAGTATGTGCCTTGATTTCGCGATGCAAAGCATTATATTGAAATTTCTGCAATTTTATCTTCAGGTTCAGTGAGATATAGCCCAAAATTCTATTGACAACATAACTGTTTATGGATATCAAGAAAATTTGACTTTCTGTGTGTTCCCGAGGTTGGATTATCCATAACCCTGCAATATTATTATCAGGAGTGTTAAATATGGCAAGCAATAAGATCGGATCCGTGATGGTGGTCGGCGGCGGTATCGCCGGCATGCAGTCTGCGCTGGATCTTGCCGATTCCGGCTATTATGTGTACCTGGTGGAAAAGGGGCCTTCCATTGGCGGCGCCATGGCCCAGCTGGACAAGACCTTTCCCACCAACGACTGTGCCATGTGAATTATCTCGCCAAAACTGGTCGAGGTCGGCCGGCACTTAAACATTGAAATCGTCACTCTTTCGGAAGTTCAAAACATTACGGGCCAGGCGGGCAACTTCGAGGTGGAAGTGCTCAGGCACCCGCGCTACGTGGACGAAGAAAAATGCATCGCCTGCGGGGCATGTGCGGAAAAATGCCCCAAGAAGGTAATTGACACGTACAATGCCGGGCTTGTCAAGCGAAAAGCCATCTATGTGGAGTACCCGCAGGCCGTGCCGCTGAAATACAGCATTGATCCGGAAACCTGCATCTACCTGCAAAAAGGCAAGTGCGGCGTATGCCAGAAAAAGTGCCCGGTGGATGCGGTAGACTTTGAACAAAAGCCAAAAACCGTGAACCTCAATGTCGGTTCCGTGATCCTGGCGCCCGGATTTGAGCCCTTTTCTCCGGCGGGGCTGGAAAACTACCAGTATTCCAGCCATCCCAATGTCATCACCTCCATGGAGTTCGAACGGATCCTCTCGGCTTCCGGGCCGACCACCGGCCACGTCGTCCGCCCGTCGGACAATGCGGAACCCAAGAGAATCGCCTGGTTCCAGTGCGTGGGCTCAAGGGACTTAAACCGCTGCGACAACGCTTACTGTTCTTCGGTTTGCTGCATGTACGCCATCAAGGAAGCAGTCATCGCCAAGGAGCACGTGGGCGAAGACCTGGACTGCTCGATTTTCTACATGGACATGCGGACCCACGGCAAGGAGTTCGAGCGGTTCTATGACGCCGCGGAAAACCGCTCCGGGGTCAATTTCATCCGAAGCCGGGTACACACGGTCACACCGATCCCGGACTCCGACGACCTGGAACTTCGATATGTCACCGAACAAGGGGAGCTGAAAACCGAAATCTTCAACATGATCGTACTTTCGGTGGGGCTGCAGACTTCGCCGGAACTCATCAAGCTCGCTGAAAAGCTCGACATTGATCTGACCGAAGGACATTTTGCAAAAACCGGCACATTTACCCCGGTGGAAACTTCCAGGCCCGGGATTTACGCCTGCGGCGCCTTCCAGGGCCCCAAGGACATCCCGCAATCAGTGGTGGATTCCAGCGCGGCCTCTGCTGCGGCCGGCGAACTGCTGGCAGAGCAAAGAAACACGCAGGTCAAGGAAAGAGAGCTTCCGCCGGAAACCGACGTCTCGGGAGAACGTCCCAAAATCGGCGTTTTTATCTGCCAGTGCGGTGTTAATATCGCAGGCGTGGTCGATGTGCCAAAGGTAGTGGAATACGCATCCAACCTGCCTTACGTGGAATTTGCCTCGGACAAGCTTTTTGCCTGTTCCCAGGACGCCCAGGACAACATGGCGGAATTGATCCGGGAAAAAGGCTTAAACCGCATTGTGGTGGCCGCTTGTACGCCCAAGACCCATGAGCCCCTGTTTCAGGAGACACTCACGGATGCGGGGTTAAACAAGTACCTTTTTGAAATGACAAACATCAGAAACCAGGACTCCTGGGTACACAAAAACAACCCGGAACTGGCCACGGAAAAAGCCAAGGACCTGGTGCGCATGGCCGTCTCCAAGGTGGCCCTGCAGGAGGCCCTCAAAGAAACCGAGCTCCAGGTCCATCCGTCCGCCATGGTCGTTGGCGGCGGCATTGCAGGCATGGCCGCGGCCAAAAGCTTTGCCGACCAGGGCTATGAAACCCACTTGGTGGAAAAATCCGGCCAGCTCGGCGGACAGGCCCGCAACATTTTCCATACGGCCAAGGGCGAATCCGTAGGCGAAAAACTAAACGAAATGATCCAGGCCGTGGATTCCAGCAACAGGATCCATGTCCATCTCAACACCGAGTTAACCAATGTTGAAGGCTTTGTGGGCAACTTCGAGTCCGTGCTTTCGTCAAACGGCAGTGAGCAGACCGTGGAGCACGGCGTGGCGGTCATCGCCACGGGTGCCGAGGCCTATAAGCCGGATGAATACGGCTATGGAAAAGACGAGCGGATCATGACCAGCCTGGAGCTGGACAAAAAGCTCATGGACGACGATCCGGCGCTCAATAATCTTAACAGCGCGGCATTCATCCAGTGCGTGGGTTCCCGGGAACCGGGCCGGATGTACTGCTCCAGGGTGTGCTGCACCCACTCGGTGGAAAACGCACTGGCACTCAAAAAGCGCAACCCGGACATGAACGTCTATGTACTCTACCGCGACGTGCGCACCTACGGGGAAAAGGAATACCTGTACCGGGACGCACGCCAGGCAGGCGTGATTTTCATCCGGTACGACCTGGACAACAAGCCGGTGGTAAAGACCGGGGGAGATAAGATCACCATCGGGGTGACCGACCATGTGCTCCAGATGCCGGTAGAGCTGGAAGTCGATCTGGTCAACCTGGCCACGGCCGTAATTCCCTATGGCGATGAAAAGCTGGCCAACTTCTTCAAGGTCCCGATGAACGAAGACGGTTTTTTCATTGAAAAGCACGCCAAGCTGGGACCGTCGGAATTTTCCACGGACGGCGTCTACCTGTGCGGTCTGGCCCATTATCCCAAGCCCATAGACGAATCCATCGCCCAGGCCAAGGCGGCGGTATCCCGGGCCGTGACCCTGCTGGCACAGGAAAAGGTCTTTTCCAGCGGCACCATCGCCCAGGTGGATCAGCAGCTTTGCGCCGCATGCGGGGTCTGCGTTTCGATCTGCCCGTATTCCGCCCCCTCTTTTGCCGAGGAAGGCCGTTTTGCCGGAAAGGCCGAAATCAACCCGGCCCTGTGCAAGGGATGCGGCCTGTGCGTGGCTTCCTGCCGCTCGGGTGCAATTCACCTGAAGGGTTTTGACACGGACCAGATTTTTTCGCAGATTTTCGAACTCGATGCGGCAATTTAAACATAAAGATGACATTCTCCGCACAACGCTGCCCGCGTTGACCGGATAAAAACGGAGAACCCCATGGACAAGGAGTCAACGTGATGTCTGAAAACGAACCGAAAATATTGAGCTTTCTTTGCAACTGGTGCAGCTACGGCGCCGCGGACCTTGCCGGTGTGAGCCGAATGGAATACCCCACCAACATCCGTGTCATCCGCATTCCCTGCACCGGCCGCATGAGCCCGAAATTCATCCTGGCCGGCCTTCGCCGGGGGGCTGACGCGGTATGGGTGTCCGGGTGACATCCGGGTGAATGCCATTACCTGGAAGGTAATTACTACGCCCGCAGGAAATTCGCCCTGATGAAAAACCTCATGGAACACATGGGGATTGAACCGGAACGACTGCACTTTTCCTGGATATCCTCTGCTGAATCCACCAAGTTCGTGGACGTGGCCACCAAGGTCACAGAGGCGGCAAAATCCCTGGAAAACAAGGAAAAGAAATTCGCCAAAACAAAACCGAAGGTTGCATAGCCATGAATTCATACACAGACAAGATCAAGGAGATCTCAAAGCGCCTGCTCAAGGAAGATAAAGTGGACATGGTTGTCGGCTATCGCAAGGGATCGGTGCCCCTGATGCATCAGCCTTATATTGCGCAAAACGAGGCGGAAGTCGATGCCTTTGTCTGGGACAGCAGCTGCGGCTTAAACCTGGCCAACTACATCACAGACCGCACGGAACGTATCGGCATTCTTGCAACCGGCTGCAATTCCAGGAACATCGCGGTTCACCTTGTTGAGGGCAAGATCAAGCGGGAACAGCTCTACATTATCGGTATTCCCTGCAAGGCAATGGTGGACCGGCACAAGCTTGCTGCCATGGCAGACGGGGATATCACCTCTGTTGAGGAAGACGAGGAAAAGGGAACCATCACCATAAAGGGCGAAAATTTCTCTGAAACCGTCAACAAGGCCGATGTGCTGCAGGAAAACTGCAGCCTGTGCATGCACCGCAACCCGGTGATTTATGACGAACTGGCCGCAGAAGAGGTCCCCGAGCAAAGCACGGACGAGATTGATCCCTACGCCCGGGTCAAGGAAATCGAGGCCATGGACCCGGATGAAAAATGGAACCATTTCGACGATCTGCTTTCTGACTGCATCCGCTGTTACGCCTGCCGCAATGCATGCCCCCTGTGCTACTGCCCGCTGTGCTTTGTGGATGAATCCAATCCCCAGTGGGTGGGAAAAAGCATGGATGCCACTGATGTGCGCACGTTTCACTTTTTGAGGGCTTATCATTGCGCCGGCCGATGTACGGACTGCGGAGCCTGTGTGCGCGCCTGCCCGGTGGGCATCAATGTACGGGATTTTACCAAAAAGCTCGAAAAGGACTGCCTGGAACTCTTCGGCTGGGAAGCGGGGCTGAGCGCCGAACAACGCCCGCCCCTGGATACTTACAGCCCGAAGGACCCGGAAGACTTTATCAAGTAAGCGATGCTGCGCAACAACACATAACAGTGGACAAGGGCAATAATCATGAAAGTCATCAAAATTGACAAGACAGACTGGGCTGCCGGACTTGAAAAACTCCGCGAGAGTTATGCGCTGATCGGACCGGTCAAGGAAAAATTCTATCACACGTTTAAAACCCTGGAGCCCGGCCGGGAACCGGACATGGACTATTCCAACAGCCGGATTTCCCCGAAGTTCGTAATATATCCGCAGTCCGAGGTGATCCTCAAATGCTCCATGGATGCAAACGACCCGGACTACAAGATTTTCAAGGAACCGGAAAAGGAATACAAATCAAAGGCGGTTGTCGGAATCCGGCCGTGCGATGCCGACTCATTCCCGCTGGTCCGGCGCAACTTTGACACCGAGGACTACAAGGACCCCTACTGGCTCCGGGCTTATGAGACGACAACCCTGGTCGGGCTCGCCTGTAACAACCCATGTCCCACCTGCTTCTGCACAAGTGCGGGTTCGGGTCCGTACAGCGATGAAAGCCTGGATCTCCTGCTGGTGGACAACGGGGATCATTACCTGGCAAAGGTGCTTACGGAAAAGGGCCAAAGCCTGGTCTCAGCAGCCGGCTGGAATGACGATGCCGGTGATGATGCCACCGAGGCGATCGAAAAGAAAAAAGCCGATGCTGAGTCCCGGATTCAGTCCAGGGTCAATACGGAAAACCTGGCCGGCCAATCCCTTCTGGATCTCTACGAGGCAGATACCATCTGGGAAAAGGAGGCCTTTGCCTGCATCAACTGCGGCACTTGCACCTATGTCTGCCCCACCTGCTGGTGCTTTGACGTCCAGGACGAGATACACGGCAACCAGGGCTACCGCATCCGGAACTGGGACAGCTGCATGTATCCGCTTTTTACCATGCACGCCTCCGGGCACAATCCGCGCGGCACCAAGCTGGACCGGCTTCGCCAGCGCTTCATGCACAAGCTGAAATACTATGTCGACAAATACGAAAACGGCATCCAGTGCACCGGGTGCGGAAGATGCGTCCGCATGTGCCCGGTCAATATCGATATCCGCAGGATCTGCAATATGATGAACAGCTATGATCCCGAATCCTGCACCTGCGAAGTAACAGCGAGTTAGCAAAGGGGAGGTCAGAAGTGGAGAATCCATATATTCCATACCCGGTTCGCATTGATGAAATCAAGACCGAAACCGAGGACAAAAGTCTGAAGACTTTCAAGTTCGTTTTTCTCAATCCCGAGGATGAGGAAAAGTTTACATACCGGGCCGGCCAGTTTGCCGAACTGTCCATCCCCGGCCTCGGGGAAATTCCCATCGGTATTGCCTCCTCGCCCACGGAAAAGGGCTTTGTCAAGTTCACGGTGTTTAAGACGGGCAAGGTCACATCCTACCTGCATTCCATGAAGGAAGGCGACATCATGGGCATCCGGGGGCCGCTTGGCAACTGGTACCCCTGGGAAACCCTGGAAGGCAAAAACGTGGTCATCATCGGCGGCGGATTTGCCTTCACCACGCTGCGTTCATCGATCATCTACATGCTGGATCCGGAAAACCGGAAAAAGTTCAAGGACATCCACGTGATCTACGGCGCCCGTTCGCCCGGGATGCTGCTTTACAAGGAAGA
>JAIPEJ010000105.1 GCA_021737225.1 Desulfobacteraceae bacterium | reverse complement strand
GTGCCCAGGTTCATGATCCCCCTGCCCCCGCCGTCTATTGCGCCGTAGCCCTCGTAGATCGTAACACCGAAGCGCTGCTCAAAGGCCTCCCACATGTCAGCCGGGCATGCGGCGGAAAACACGATGCGCACGTTGTTGTGCCGGTCATCGGATTTTTCCGGCTGCTTCATCAAAATGGGAATGATTGAGCCGATGGTGTTAAACACGGTGGCATCATAAAACCGAACATTTTCCCAGAAACGACTGGCGGAAAATTTACGCGACAGCGCCACTGTGCACCTGGCGGCCATGGTGGTGGTGGTGGAAACAAACAGGGCGTTTCCGTGGGAAAGCGACAAATAGGTATAATACACATCGTCTTTTCTCAGCAGAAAATGCCCGAGCAGGCGAAGCTGGTTAACCCCCGTGGTGTTGCGCCTGTAGACCACCCCCTTGGGCGGTCCGGTGGTACCGGAAGTATAAATGATCAGGCACATATCCTCCGGGTTATAGCCGATATCCGGACTCTGGGGCGACATGCCGGCGGCGTTGGAAAGTACTTGCATGCCCTGGGCAATCGCGTATCCGGCAGCTTCGGCCTCGATGTCATCCACGATCACCTTTTCCGGCGTGACACGTGGGAGCTGTTGCCTGACCGCGTCAAACGCATCGAGAAGCTCGGCATCCACGGCAAGCAGATCAATATCGCTGTGATTGATGATATATGCCAGCCCCTCGCCCCGGAGTTCGGGATTGATGGTCACGGCGTACATGCCCGCCCTCTGGGCCCCGAAAAATATATCCAGGAACCGGGGTGAATTGCGCATGAATATGCCCACGCCCCTGCCCCTGGCGCCGCCGGCTGCCAGCAGAAGCCGGGCGGTCCTGTTTGCGTTTTGATCCATCTGCCGGTAAGAAAATGCCTCCTCGTTGTACCGGAGAAAGACATGGTTCGGCGCTTTTGCCGCACATTCGGCCAGCAGATCGGACCAGGCGATATCATGGGGCCGCCTGGTCAGGGCGGCCCAAATATCTTTTCCAAGCCGCCCCCGGCTGATCTCCCAGCCTGCAAATGCGCAAACGCCGATTGCGGCATTCTTGACAAGCCTGAGCTTCTGCAGGTTGCGTTTCATCCGGTCATTCATCTTAATCAACCTCTACCTCGCCATGTCATTGTAAGAGATTTTAACACGGTTTTTCGAGAATATGCATACACATGGCAGCTTCTTCAGAACCCAAAGCGCCGCCGCCGTTTTCTGCCATGGCGATTTTTGCGTCCCTGACCTGGCGCCTGCCGGCTTCCCCCCGGAGCTGTGTTACCAGTTCGTGAATCTGTGCCAGGCCGGAGGCACCGATGGGATGCCCCCGGGAAACCAGCCCGCCGCTGGTGTTAATCGGGATTTTGCCGTCAATCCCGGTCTCGCCCTTTTCCGCCAGCACACCGCCCCCGCCCTTTTCACAAAATCCCAGGTTTTCGGCCTGGATCATTTCCCCGAATGCGGTGGCATCATGGACTTCTGCCAAATGAATGTCTTCGGGCCCCAGCCCGGAGAGCGCATAAGCCTGTTTTGCAAGGCGTTCGCCGATTTCCGGCGATTCAGAGCCGGGGCTGTGCGCCTTGCCGGACCCCAGAACTGAGGTCCGAACCTTCACCGCCCGATCCATAAGGCCCAGCCTTTTGACACGATCTTCGGAACAAAGTACGGCAGCGGCTGAACCGTCTCCGATGGGGGCGCACATCGCCCGGGTCAGAGGGAAGCTCACGATCCGGTCGGTCAACACCTTCTCCACAGGTGCCTCGAAACTGTACTGGGCATTGGGGTTTAACGTGCTGTTAAAATGGCTTTTGGAAGCAATCGCGGCGAGTTGTTCCACGGTGCTGCCGTAATTTTTCATGTGCTGCCGGGCGGCATACCCGTATATATCCATAAACGGTGAATGATCTCCTGCGGCAGAAAGCTTGCGCAGCCTTTTGACCGTGTCATACCCGAGTTTTTCCCCCAGATTGATGGCCACCACGAAATTGTCCCGCAGATCCCGGATCCGGTTTTTGACCGGGCGCCGCTTTTTTTTGGTTCCGGGATTCCGGCGGGCCGGATATTTTTCCCGGAATCTTGCCAGATCCTTCTGTTCGTCGAAAGTCAGCCGGAACACGGAAAGCCCTTCGGCGATTTCCGCGCAGTTTTCAATGTCAATGCCCCCGAGAAATCCTGCAAAAATGGCCGCCTTGTTTTCCTGGTAGAGCTTTTCCGCCCCCACGGCCATGGTCGTGTCATACAACCCGCTGGCAACCCCGAGCCAGGCGTGATGAAAAGCAGTGGATCCGCCCGCGCAGGCGTTTTCCACATTGGTGATGGGTATGGCATCGATTCCCAGGGGGCGAAGCGCCACCTGCCCCCGGATGGATGTCTGGCCGCTGCCGTGTTCCCAGCCGGAGTTGGCAAACCACAGGGCCTGAATATCCCGCCCGGACAGCCCGGTGTCCTTTAAAACACCCCGGACTGTCCGGGCTGCCAGGTCCTTGATACTTTTATCCAGGTACTTGCCAAACCTGATCGTGTGCGCACCCACGATGTAAACGTCTCTCATATAACCTCCAAATTGCGCTTGACCGGAAACCATGGCTTCCCGGTCAAGAAATACGAAATCCGAAACAAAACAAAAGTCTAGAGCGAATTCCGCAAATTGGTTTAACCAATAAACCGGTAGCTGTAAAAAGTCAAGGGGAAATTTGTGAGCCCGGCTTGCAAGCCTGGCGCTGCAATGCAATCCGACCATGCAGATACAAAAAAAGATTGACGCTGTTCCGGCTTGTGGTATATTGGTTTTACCAATATTTTAAAATCAATATCCCCTCTTCGGGGAATATGCACAAAATTGCCGAATATAAGGATCTCGCAATGAAACAGGGATACAAGAAAGTTACCAACAAGCTGATGCGGGAAATTTTTCAAAACAGGCTCAGCGCGGGGGACAAGCTACCCACGGAACGGGAGCTTGCCGGGCAGATGGGCGTGGATCGTACTTCTCTGAGAATCGCGCTCAAGCAGCTCGAATCCATGAATGTCCTGGAAATCCGGCACGGTGACGGCATTTATGTCAAGGACTACCTGAAAAACGCCGGACTGGATTTTCTCCGGCTGCTTTTCCTTCAGCAGGAAGCCGAAGAAGACGAAGTCATCATCGACGCCTACATTATCGACGAGGTAATGGCCTTCTGGGTGGAGTTCATGCCCATGATGATCCGGGTGGCCCTGCGGCGGATCTCGCCCCGGGACATCAAAAGGTGCATTGACATCTTAAACAGCGAACTGGAAAACATCCACGACGAACATGCCGTGGTGGAATCCGAACTGCTGCAGCAGGAAGTCATGGCGGAAATTACAGACAACCTTCTTTTTGTGCTCCTGTCGAATTCCACCCGCCCGCTGCGCAAAAAACTGGTGCAGTTGTTTGTCCGGCAGATCGATGTGGAAGAACGCAAAAAGCATGTTGAGTTCAAGCGGGCGCTGTTTCGCTCCCGGATGGTTGACAACCCGGAAAGCGCGGACATGATTGCCGACGGGTACAAAAAGGCGCTGACCGAATATAATGACATTGTTCGAAAATCCTGGAATCTTTCTGCGCAGGACGAAAAGCTCGTAAAGGAATTTCTGTCGGCATCCGGCAAAACATAACCCCCGGCGGTCCTCTGCAGCGGAGGGCGTGGCTTGTGGACTCTTATTACCGGAAGGAGAAAAACATCAAACTCAAGAAATTCCCTGAAAAAAGAATTCTGATCACCGGTGCGGGCTCCGGCTTCGGCCGGGCCCTGGCCCTGGTCTTTGCAGAAATGGGATGGCAAGTCGCCATTGCCGAAATCAACCCGGAACGCGCAAGCCAAACCGCAGAGATGGTAAAAAAAGCCGGCGGTCAGCCGATTGAGATCCCCTGCGACGTGACCCGGCCCGAAGACCTGGAAGCCGCGGCCAAACGAATTCAAGAGCAATGGGGCGGACTCGATATCCTGGTCAACAACGCCGGGGTGGCCGCTGCCGGGCTTGTGGAAAATACCCCCCTGGAAACCTGGGAATGGATCCTGGCGCTGAATACAAAAAGCATTATTTACGGATGCCGGGCCTTTATTCCCATGTTCAAAGACCAGGGCGGCGGCTATATTGTCAACATGGCATCTGCCGCGGGCATTGCTTCCCTTCCGGAGATGGCATGCTACAATGTTACCAAGGCCGCCGCCATTTCCCTGACCGAAACGCTGCGTACCGAACTAATCCCCTTTCATATCGGGGTCTCGGTGATTTGCCCGACCTTTTTCAAAACAAACCTCATGGACCAGTTTACATCGCCGGATGCACAGCAGCGGGAAATGGCCAATGCCTTTTTCAACAAATCCCGATACACTCCGGAAAAAATCGCCCGTCACGTGGTCAAATCCATCAACCGGAACCGCTTTTATATCCTGACCCAGCATGATGCAAGACTGGCCTGGCGCCTGAAGCGCTTTTTTCCTGAACTGTATTTCAAGGGCATTGGCTTTATCTACAGGACCGGGCTGTTTAAAAGATTTCTCGGCATATGATCTGAAAAACCAACCGCAGCCAATCCATGCAAGGAGCGCAGCGATGACGAAAAACCAGGTAACACTTTCCCCCCTGGGGCACTATGCCGAGGGCATGCCGTGGAACCCGGTGGAAAAAGTGATCATGGAGCGCAGAAGCATCCGCGGGTTTCGAAAACAGCCCCTGCCGGATGCCATGATCCGGCGGATCCTGGAGGCGGCAAGATTTGCCCCTTCAGCGGGAAACGCGCAGCCCTGGAAGTTTATCGTGGTAAAGAGCCCGGAAATGCTTGCGGAAATGGAAAAAGACGCCAGGAGGTTTATCAAGCTGCTCATGTTCTTTCTGGACTACACCCGTGGCGGCACTTTGCGCAGGATGCTGGTGCGGCCCCTGTCAAAGCTTTTCATACGGTTTCGCTACAATGAATTTCATCCCGTGCCCTTCGGCCTGATGTCCCAAATTGCACAGGACAAAACACCGGTCTTCCACGGGGCTCCGACCCTGATCCTGATCCTTGAGGACAGGCGGGGCGTGTCGGCTCCGCCCACAGACGTGGGCGTATGCGGGCAGAACATGGTGCTTGCCGCTCACAGCCTGGGCGCGGGAACCTGCTGGATCGGCCTGGTCAAGCTTCTAATGTATTACCGCAAGTGGCGGAAAAGATTCGGCGTGAAATACCCGTATCAACTAAATGACTGCATCGCGGTGGGCTGGCAGAAACCCCGGGCGGACCGTCAGGTTCCCAGGGAGGTCCAGATGGTGAGCTGGTTTGACAAGGGTCTTGCCGATCCCCCGCGAGTAGAGCAGCAAGGAGCATAACATGGCGACATTTACCCTCAGGGACCGGTTTATCCTTCCTTCATATGACAATCCCGAACAGATGCGCTACGGGCGCCTGGAATTTGATCCGGATAAGTGCAGCGAGTGCGGCATCTGCGTTTTGGTTTGCCCGGGCGGCAGCCTTCGCAGCAGCAGGGCCACGAAAACGGAACTTTTCCAGGGGGAAAAAACAATCGGCAAATGTGGTCCCCCGGAATTTGACACCGCAAATCCGGAAATCACATTATGTGTTGCCTGCTTTGATTGCGGGGCGGCCTGTCCCAAGGATGCCATCCGGATTCAGACCAGCTTTGATCCAGGGTATTTTTACAAACGGCTTACCCAGATACCGGAAATGAAATACCCCAATCCATACTGAAGCCGGCTGACTCGCTGCAGCCTGCTGCAAGGAAATGCGCCTGCGCCGGGTCCCGGCATGGGCACAGGCCTGCAAAACGCCGCAAGCACATGCCTCGGGCATTTTGCGAAAAAACAGTTTTGACAGAATTGTAAAAGTCAATTTCTGCTTGATCCGCCGGGGAAAATTTTAATACAAATGAAACTGCTTTTTACTCCTTTATCCGCCTGCGGTTTTATAAAAAATATTTCCCCTTTTTTGATACCCGACCTCCTGCCCTGCGACAGAAAAACGAAATTAAACAATAATAACAATAAGTTATATACAAAACAGTCATATCAGGTCCGGGCGGCCTTGCGCGTGAAAAAAAATATTCACAAGTGAACTGCACGATGCCTTTTATAAGGAGGAAGGGAAATGATACGGAAGACCACCACTGCTGCGATCATCGCTTTTTGCGGAATAATGCTGGCAGCATGCTTCCAGGCGGCGGCTGCCGCTGGTAAAGACTGGAAGCTCGAGGAAGAAGAAGACGGCATTAAAAGCTACTCCCGGGTCGTGGAAGACTCGAAATATCACGCCTTTAAAGCAACCACTACCATTGATGCAACCATGGCGCAAATCGGGGCAGTCCTTCGGGATGTACCCAATTATCCCGAATGGATGGCAAAGGTAAAGGAGGCAGAAGTTCTCAAACGATATTCGCCTAATGATATGAATGTTTACCTGATACTGAATTTTCCCTGGCCCACCAGCGACCGGGATGCCGTGGCAACTGCCAAGACCGAGGTCAGAGGCGATCTGCCGGGCACCATTACCACCACCCGGATCATGGACGATCCGGAGGTCGGTGAAAAAGACGGCCTGGTCCGGGTGCCGGCCATGTTACAGCGATATATCATGAGCTTCAAGGAAATGAAGAAAACCGAGATCACCTATTCGATTTTTCTGGAAGCCGGCGGCAATCTGCCGGCCATGACGGTTAACCCGTCACTGGAAAGCGTTCCGCATGAATCGCTGAAAAACCTGAAGGAGTTTGTAAAAAAAGAGCAATACAAAAATGCCAATCCCTTCAACCCGGTGAACATGCCTGTAAGCGAGGCTATTGCAGAATCGATCCTGCGCACCCGTTTCAATGATCCGCATATCATTGAAACAGTGCTGGCAGACGTCAAACTCGTGGAAACCACCCTCAACGGCGGCTTTTCCGAGGAGGGCCTGAAAGAAATTACTGCCGCCATTATGGGGGAGTATGTGAAAACCCCGTACTTTAAAGCCGACATCCAGCCCCGTGAAGACACTGAGCTGCTGGCAAAACTGACAACAAACAGGGAAATGGTCGATGAAATGGTTGAAGACGAGGAAATCCTGGAACTGATCCTTGCCGAGGGCGCCATGACCGGGCCGGTCATGGACGCAATGGGCCTTTTTGTAAAAAACGAAATGGATTAGCGTGCCGGCCGGATCATCCAAGGTGCCGATTTAAAAATTCGAGCTGATCGCTGATGGTTTGCGTAAAATGGGGCGCCACATACACGTCAAAATGCCCAAGCGGATATGTGATCAGCTCCGCCCGGGGAGCATTTCGGGCCGCCTTGATCGCGGCTGCCGGCGGCGTGGTCTGATCAGCCTCTGCCACTTGTACCAGCCATGGGACATAGAGCCCCGAAGCCAGGCGGCCGGGATTGAAAAAGGGGACCGCAAGGAACACCTGGGCGGCAACTGATTCATCGAATTCATCTACCGGCATATCTTCGGGAAAAAGCTTGCGGGAGGCTTCGAACTCCCCCGGAGCTGTCATGGCTGCCAGTTGCCCGGGTTTGCCGAAAGCCGGTATATAAAACGGGCTGAAACCGGTCCATGAACGAATCAAGTCGTAAACCGCGGCCAGGCCGAGCCGGATGCCCTGAACCGGGCCAGCGGCCATGGCTGTGGCAATTCCGTTCATATGAGGGGCCTGGGAAATTACCGCGGCAATGCCGCCGTCCTTAACCGCCGCCTCGACCACGTGGCCACCGGAAAACGACGTTCCCCAAAGAACGATCCGGTCCGGGTCCACTTCCGGCAGGGATCGGGCATAGGTTATTGCGGCGTGCCAGTCCTGCTGCTGCTTTTTGATATCCAGCAACTGCCTCGGGCTGCCCGGGCTGCCCCCGAAATGCCGGTAATCAAAAACCAGTGCATGATATCCCGCATCCGCGAATTGCCTTGCATAGGCATCCAGGCGCGCCTCTTTGACGCCGCAGAAGCCGTGCGCCAGAATCACGCATGGGCCGCAAGACTTACCTGAAGCTTTGAAAAACCAGCCCACGCAATTCAGATCGCCGGAGTCAAACGAAATCTCCTGATACGACATGGTGTTTCCTGTCCCCCTGTACAAAACAACAAAATTCCATCCGGAAAATTTTCATTTAAAACTGCTGAAAGTTACGGTACAATAAAAAGTCTGCCTTTTTGAATGCATTTTTGAAAAACAATGCATCTCACATCTAGACGCGGATGTCAACTCGAGTCGAAAAAATACCTGAGAATCCAAGGAGTTCTCACATATGAATGATAAAAATCAGCTCAGCCAGTGCGCTTATTGCGACGGCAGTACCTGCTATCCGGACGCCGGCATCAACGACCCGCTGCCCCCGATTGAAAAGGCGCCACCCACGTGTCCCATGCAAAATCACGAGGAGATCATCCGGGAAGGCGCCACCCATTACTACAAGCCCAATATCAAGGAGTTTGCCAGACAGGCCTCCATACAGGAGGCCCAGTGCTATGAAATCGACGAGGAGGGACTCAAGACCCGCATACCAAGGATTGAAGAAGTCATTCAATTTGCCGGCAAATGCGGCTACCAGACCCTGGGCCTGGCTTTCTGCATCGGTCTTCGCAGGGAGGCCCGAAAGCTTTCCAAAATCTTCGAATCCAAGGGGTTTAACATGGCTTCCGTGTGCTGCAAGGTCGGCCGTAGCCCCAAGGAGTCTCTCGGCCTGACAGGCGGGGAAAAAATCCGGGGGCCGGAGGCCATGGAGTCCATGTGCAACCCGATCGTACAGGCCCGGCTCCTGAACCACCAAAACGTTGACCTGGCAATTTTGCTGGGGCTCTGCGTGGGGCATGACACGCTTTTTTTCAAGTACTGCAATGCCCCCTGCACGGTGCTCGCCGTCAAGGACCGGGTGCTGGGTCACAACCCGCTGGCAGCGATCTATCTTTCGGACAGTCCATACTACAGCCGCTTACAGCGTACAGACCTGCGTGTCCATCCCGAGGGCGGCTGGAAAAAGGTGGATATCACGGCGGAAGAATAACACCCGCTGTCACCCGGAAAACCCGGATGAGGCTACTGCCCCCGCCGGAGCAGCTTGCGGAGTTCGGACAGCGGGCGCGTGTTGATGATGTCATCCCGGGTCAGCCAGCCCCGGCGGGCGGCGATGATGCCGTTTCGAATCAAGCCGAGATTGTCCATGCTGTGGGCGTCGGTGGAAAGCGCGATTTTCACGCCCAGATCCGCAGCCGTTTTGCAATAG
>JAIPEJ010000104.1 GCA_021737225.1 Desulfobacteraceae bacterium | reverse complement strand
AGCAATCTCCGAGAAAATTATACAGAGCGTTATGGATGCCGTAATGGGAGCTGCGATCACATTTTTTGGTCTTGATGACAATAAATTGAATCTAATATCGGAAGTTTAAAGCTTGTTTAGCTTCCCCGAAAGTTGAGTTTATTATATGAACTTCACTCTTGATTCGCCAAAGGCAGCCCGATGCCAAAATTATTGCTTTAAGCATGCATGACGATGGACTCATGCGGAATCGGATGCATGCTGCGGGTGCTGCTGATGAACTTCGCACGGACGCACTTGCCGGAGAATTGATACAGGCCATCCGCCGCTTCATGCAAGAATGGGGTTATTGCTATACATACATTGACTGAGGCTATGCCGCGGCAGTAATATGATGAAAAAATACCTTCTCCGCATTGGCTGGCTGGCGCTGATCCTGCCCTGCCTGTTTTTCATGCCCCACCGGGCATGTGCCGAACCGGTCACCCTCCCGATTCGAATCGACTATCCATTGCTGCAATCCCTGATGCTGGCGGATTTGTTCACGGAACCGGGCCCTTGCCTGGTTCTAAGAGACCCGGCGGATAACTGCCGGCGGATCCGGCTGGCCGACCCCCGACTGGCCCTGGACAACAGTCGGATTCGACTGGAAATGACGGTAAAAATGACAGGCGGACAATCGGTTGGCAACAGGTGCCTGTTCCCGGTGCAATGGGAGGGATATACCCGGGTTTACGCCAAACCCAGGCTTGACCGAACAAACTGGCGGCTGAGATTAGACTGGCAGGACTCTGAATTGTTGACTCCGGAAAAGCAGCCGGCCACGGTTATGGCGAAATTGTGGCAATTTTTTGAAGGCCGGGTATTCGACCAGCTCAATGCGCTCTGCCTGGACCTCGAGCCCCCGGTTAAAGAACTCAACCCCCTTCTTTTATCCATGGCCCCGGAGGCCGCCCAATCCCGGATCCGGCAGTTTCTGGACAGCCTGAAGCCGGATGACGTTTCCATCAACCCGCAAGGCCTGACAATAAGGCTTTCCGGCGAGATGGCAATGCCCCCAGAAGCGCCCCGGCAAGCGCCTTCTGAAGCACTTTCCCCTGAAGAACTGGCATCTTTTACCAAAACCTGGGAGACCTGGGACGCTTTTCTCGTCACCACCATGCTGGCAGTGGCAGGCGATCCCCTGAGCCCGCAGGAGCGGCAAACCCTGCTCGATGTCCTGCTGGAGACACGTTACCGGTTTGTTGACGCCATCTCCCGCAAGACCCACGGCCGGGATTTTGTCAGACAACAGTTTCTCCGGGCCTGGAAACAGCTGGCCCCGATTTTGCGGGCGCATTTTAACCAATCCGACCCGGCAGCCGATCCCTGGGCCTACCTGGCTTACTTCACCGCCTCAGACGCGCTTGCAGCACTCGATCAGCTGGGCCCCGCCCTGAACATCGACATCAGCAGGGACGGCCTGATCCGGCTGGCCCGGATGCTGTCTTCGAATAACCAGCTGATGCTGGAATACACGCCCGCGGTCAACCCGGTGCTAAGGGAGCTTTTGGGTCTGGGCCCGCCCATTGAAACCTCCGGGCCGATCCGGGGAAAGGATGCATCGAGCTCTCATCAAAAGCCAGGCGCTGGTTTTTCCCCGGCCCGGTCCCTGGTCTCGTGGATCAGCGGCGTATTCTCGCCAAATCCTTGCCGGGCGGCCACCCCCGGGGACCTGCCGAATCTTCAGGAAATGCGGAAGTGGCTGGTTTCCAGGGACAACCTGGACACCCACCGCAACCGGGTAAAGGCCGTTTTGAAAACAGCGGTACAAAAAAACCTGCAAAAGGGTAAAATTCCCGGAAAATACCAGGGCCTGTTCGAAAACCTGGTCTACGCCACCGCCTGGCAGGAGAGCTGCTTTCGCCAGTTTATTGTGAAAAATCAGAAAATCACCTTTCTCAAGTCCTACAACAACACTTCAGTGGGGCTCATGCAGATACACGAGCGGGTCTGGCGAGGGCTCTACAGCCTGCAGCACCTGCGCTGGCACGTGGGTTACAATGCAGAGGCCGGAGTTGAAATCATGGGGCACTACCTCACCCGGTATGTCCTGCCCAAAAAAGATACGATCAAAGCCCTGGACCGGGACGGTCTGGCCGCCTGCCTGTATGCCATGTACAACGGGGGGCCCAGCCAGGCCCACAAATTCCCCGAACGCCTAAAATCCGGGAATCTCTACATTTCCGACACGCATTTCAAGGAAAAACTCCAATGGGTAAAAAATGGGCAGTGGGATCGCCTGAAAATTTGCCTGTTCGGCGGCTGAGCAACTTTTTACCCCCGGACAAGGAATCATTTGAACCGCATGCGGTAGTTGCCATCAAAGAGAACATCGAGAGCGCCAAAACAAATTTGCTTATCATTGTTTTTCCCCCAATTGAACGCGTAATGGCGAGGCTTCGGGCTGTAAAGCGTCCTTGGACAAGTTTTCGGTTTTCCTGAACGCCAGGAGGCCGTAATTGCCGTAGTGGGTGATCTTGCGCCCGGTACGCGCCACGACATGAGAGGACAACCCCTTGTCAAAAACGAAAAAGGCCTTGATCCGCGCCGGATGCGCCGGATCCTTAAAGGCAATAAACCCGCTGTCCGCCTGCCGGCTGTCGACCCGGCCTGCGGCGGCGAATCTTTCCGCCGAGATCTCAACGCCCGCCGGCATCGGACCGCTCGCGGCCCTGCCCGACTCGGTTGCCGGATACCCGAAGAAAATCACGTCGCGCCCTGCCAAATCGCCGGGGGCCAGATCTTTTTCATCGATAATCCGAAGATGGGGATGGTTCAGGCCGCGCAGCAGCCCGCGAAATACACCCACCAGATCATCGTCCACGCCGGCCGAGAAAACAGCGGCCAAATCATCCGATCCCTTGATGCTGTTAACCGTGGGCGGAATCTCCTCGCCCGAAAGAAGCCTGAACACGTGGGCTTCAGGGTCCACGGTCAGGACTTGCGGTTTTCCATCGGTTTGAATATCGATTTCCGCAGTCGGTCCCTGCAGCCGCAAAATTCGGGTGGTTTCGCCCTTGCCCGTTGTCACCCTGACCGGGACATCCAGGTCGTAATACGGCTTTTTCTGGGAGATGACCGCAGTGGTTTTCCATTTCCCGCACAGGCCGGACGTCTCGGTTTTCGAAATGAAAAGCCCGGGCGCGCCCTCGCGTTCGATCCATTGGGAAAAAAATGTATCGGCCGCATCCTTTGGCCAGTTCGAAGCGGAGACGAATGCGCTCTGGAAATCCGCCCACTTCGCCCGCCTGAAGCTGAAATCCTTGTACAGGCGACGAAGCGCGGCCCAGAAATTGTCATCCCCGATTTTTCTTCTGGCCATGTGAAAGACGTACATGGCCTTGCCGTAGCCCACCGCCCGGGAGGCGGGGCTGTTTCGCGAGCGGAACTCGCGGAGTGCAAAGTCCCCGGCTCCGGCAGCGAGCAGGGCGTAGTCGGTCAGGGCCCGCATACGATAGACACGAGCGGCTTTTCGGGATTCGCGCTCCTCTGACAGATGCTCTGACACATAAGTGGTCAGTCCTTCGCTCCAATTGCCCGTTTCATAGTCCACCAGCACGCCATTTCCCCACCAGCAGTGAGCGATTTCGTGCCTGAGGCTCGTTTCCGGTATGAACGGCAGCTGCAGCACCCGGGTCCCGAGCAGGGTAAAGGATGGAAAGCCGTATCCGGTGGGGAAAAAATTTTCCACCGCCGCAAACTTCGGGAACAGGTAGTCGCCGTGCAAATCCTCAAAAAATTGCAGGTGCCGCCTAGCTGCAGAAAGATAGCGGTCCGAAAGGGGCGCAGTCCGGGGTAAAAAATATGTCGAAACCCGCACATGGCCTGCGGATGCGTGTGAAATCTCATAATGGCCGGCAAACAGGGCCTGCGGGTCTGAGGCCCGATCGATGTCCCAGCGCGAGACGCTTTGGCCGCCGATGGTTTCATGGGCTATCGCCCGGCCCCCGGTTACGGCGAACATACCCGCCGCCCCCCTGACTGTCAGCCGAATGGATGCGGTTTCCGCCCGGCTCAAGGGATACCAACCGCTGCCGCCCAGCAGGAAAACCGCTTTTTCCGTCATGGTCCCGACAACGCCTTGTCCCGGATTGTCCATGGCGTAGGGTTCGGGTTCGTATGGGTCGTCGAAACGGGCTGCATATTCAATGGCAAGGGTTGCCTTCCTGCCTTTATCGTCTTCAGGCATGTCAACGGCAAGACGCCCGCCCTTGAAGCTGTAATCAGCCGCCTCGCCGTTTAGGGTAAGCTTACGGATGTCGGCGTCCGCAGCTAAACGAAACAGAAGCTGTGACTGCTCTGTGAATTCAATGGTAATGGTGTCTCGGCCGATGAGCGTTTTGTTTTGAGTCGATAATTCGACTTCCAGGTCGTGACGGGCCGATATAATCCCGGCCGCCGACCCGGTCGGGAGGATCAAAATCATCAATATCAGAAGGGCTTTTTGGGTCATGACTTAACATAGGAATGTCGTGCGGCGAATGCAATCTCATGTGGGCGCCGCCACCAGACAGGCCACTAACATATCAACTGACAGGGGCAGACCTGACCCCTGTCCCTGTCAGTTGAAACTACAATTACCGTGCCTCCGCTCCCGGAGTTACGCCGGCTTCAGGAACGAATTTGTTCGAAAAGCATCACCGGTATACCTGGAGTTTTTCAATTAGAACCGTCACCTATTGAACTTAAGTGCGGTATAGATAGTTGGCATAGACATCAAGTCCGCCTATCGGCAAAGATTTTTTGCGTGTGCATAGTGCAAGCATGGTGCATTTTGTTAAGCGCTTGCATAAGCATACCGGTAACCAGATTGTTTTTATTGTTTAACCTGATAAGATATATTAAATTGAATTAAAATTCATATAATGGAGGGGATGTTATGCCGATAGTAACAATTGACATGATAGAAGGCCGGACTGATGAACAAAAAAAGAATCTATTCCGGGAAGTGACCGAGGCAATAGTAAGAACAGCAGATGCCAAGCCGGAAACCATTACCATCGTTATCAATGAACATCCCGGGATCAATATAGCCAAGGCTGGCAAGCCCCTATCAGAAACCATGAAATAATCCGTTTCCGGAAAACCCCTTACCGTGGCCGCGGAAAAGCTCATTCAATCAGGATTTATTGGCCTGGTGCCACTGGCATAGGGGTTTGGGCTCCAAAAGAGTCAAGGGCAGGCTTGACCTCTGTCACGGCGTCGAGCGCTGCGGATTCGGCCAGGTATTCCACTGCTTCAGCCCCCTGCGATACTGCATCTATGGAACCGGAGAAATAATCGGTCTCCAGGACCATGTTGGTGGGCATCAGCGTGGCCGGATGCAGACAATTGGCCATGATCCCGCTGTCTTTTAACTGCGCTGCAAGATCGAACGTAAACAGGATCAGGGCAAGCTTGCTCTGCCGGTATGCGCGCAAGCCATCATATCCACTTTCGAGCATTACGTCGTCAAAGTCAATGGATTGCTGCCCCGCAGAGGCCACGTTCACGATGCGCGAGGGTGCCGAATCCCGCAGCAGAGAAAGCAGCAGGTGGGTCAGCAGAAAGGCGGCCAGATAGTTGACTGCAAAACGAAGCTCATAACCGTCTTTGCTTTCCTCCCGAACCGACCCGTCCGGCCCCGGCCCGATCCCGGCATTGTTGATCAATACGTCCAGGCGGTCCTGATCCGCCCGGATCTTTCCGGCAAGCATTCTGACTTCATCAAGGGCGGAGAAATCCGCATTGTAATTGGTGATCTTCGGATTTCCTGTGGCCTCCCGGATTTCTTTGACCACGGCCGCCCCCTTTCGGGGATTGCGGCCGTGGATGATAACACCGGCCTTGCGGGCGGCCAAATCCAGTGCGACTTTTTTACCCAGTCCGTCCGTGGCCCCGGTGATCATTATTGTCTGGTTCTCAACCGGCTGCATCATAGATCTCCTCACCCGGCGGCCAGGCCTGCATCACCTGCCGCATAAAAACCATTTCCCCGGTGTGATAGGCATTGTGATCCGCCGCAAGCACGATCTCCCGAAAGATGGTGTAGGTTTTTGCATGGGCAATGGGCCCGAACAAGTCCGTCTGCCGATCTTTGGCCATTTCTTCAAGCGCTTGTCTATCAGCCAGAAAATCCTGCACGATTTTTTCCCATCCGGCTTTATCGGTTTTTTCGGACGGCGCCGGGAAAAACCCCTCAGGCCACGGCGGAGACATATACTCCGGATCCCGGATGAACCACAGGATGTCATGCTGGGCGCGGCGCATATGTTCGAGAATGTGCCAGGGCGCATACGGCATATTCGGTGCCTTGTCGTTGATCCGGTCAAGCGGGAAATCCGCTGCCAGTTCTTCAAACGTCATATGCGCATTGCCGCCGCGGAGCAATGCCACCAGCTCTTTTCTGATGACCGCCTCATTTTCCATGATGCCTCCTTTTTTCCGTCAAGTTGACATTTCCCTGCCGCCTGATCATATATAATTATACAGGGAAGCACAATTTTTTCCATTCACCCGTTTACGGAGGGTTGTGATGTCAAAAGCGATCAGAATATACGAAACCGGCGGCCCGGGGGTCATGCGGTGGGAAGAACATGATCCGGGCGATCCGGGGCCGGAAGAGGTTCGCCTCCGCCATGAGGCGGTCGGTCTGAATTTCATCGATGTCTATCATCGCAACGGGCTTTACCCCCTGCCCGCGCTTCCGGCAGTTCTCGGAATGGAAGGCGCCGGAGTGGTCGAGTCCGTGGGAACCGATGTTGCCGAATTCAAGCCGGGCGACCGGGTGGCCTATGCCGGGGTGCCCCCGGGCGCCTATGCGCAGGTGCGCTGCATGCCGGCCCACCGGCTGGTTCCGCTTCCGGACGGCATCTCCGCAAAGCAGGCTGCGGCAATGATGCTCCAGGGAATGACCGCCCGGTACCTGCTCACGGGATGCTATCCCGTAAAAGACGGCGACCGGATCCTGGTTCACGCAGCCGCGGGTGGTGTCGGGATAATCCTGTGCCAATGGGCCGCCGCTCTTGGTGCGCAGGTCATCGGCACGGTCGGCTCGCCGGAAAAGGCCGAAATCGCCCGCAACAATGGCTGCAGCCACCCGATTTTATACAAGGAAACAGATTTTACAGAACGCGTCCGGGAGGTCACCAACGGAGAAGGCGTGGACGTGGTATACGACGGTGTAGGCAAGGACACGTTCATGAAATCCCTGGATTGCTTAAGACCCATGGGAACCATGGTTTCCTTCGGCCAGTCCTCGGGTTCCGTGCCCCCGCTCGATGTCGGGCTCCTGTCTGCAAAAGGCTCGCTGTTTCTCACCCGGCCCAGCCTGATGGCCTACACCGCGCGGCGCCAGGATCTGCTGGCCCATGCCCGGGATCTGTTCGATATGGTGGAAAAGGGCGCAGTCACCATCTCGATTGCCCAGACCTACGACCTGGAGGACGCCGCCCGGGCCCATCAGGACCTGGAGGCCCGCAAGACCACGGGCAGTACCGTGCTGATGCCGTAAGCAGGCTTTTACGGCATAGGGGGCAAGTCTGTCACACTATCAGATTAGGCCTGCATTCTGTACCTTTTATTTCTTTCCGGTCGCGGGCATAAAAATAGCGGCAAATGAGATTCAAGAATGGGGGGAGTCAGTCTTCAGCGATTTCAACATCGGCAGCAGTTCGGGCACATCGTCCTGAATTATGCTCCAGAGGGTGTCGTTGTCAATTCCCAGATATCCGTGAATGAGCTGATTGCGCGTGGCGATAATCATTCTCCAAGGGATCTCAGGATGGGCAACGCGAACATCTTCGGGAATGTGGGTTGCGGCTTCGCCGATTAACTCCAAGTTGCGCAAAGTGGCGTCATATGTCATTCCGCTCGCTTCGAAACCCGCTTGGTCAAGGCCTTCAGTGTAGGCCATGACTTTTTCAGCAAAATCGATCATATCGTTGAGGTAAAAACGCCATTCGTGTTTGCTGGTATCAGACATTGACCCGCTCCCGTTCGATATAAGGACGCAATTCCGTTCGCAGGGCCTTTTCGGTCACCAGATCGACCGGGCAGCCGAGAAGGTCCTCCAAGTAGAACTGTACACCAAAATAGCGCCTGGAGGTGGCTGGACCGTCAAAGGCGACCAGTATATCAACATCACTGATACTGGTTGCATTGTCACGTGCGGTGGAGCCGAATAATGCCAGCATAGTTACCCCGAATCGGGCCTGCAATTCGGGTTTACTGTGACTTAGCAGTTCAAAGACGCGCTGTCTATCCATTGTTCAACCCTGAAGAGATGCTCCTAATGATCTTAGCACTAACGAAATCATTAGGAGCGCTATGACCATTTAAACGTATTATACAATAATATAACATCGGCTATGCGGTATACAAGTTAAATTGTCAGGGTGATGAATAAGGATTCCTCTGGAACCATCGATTAGAACCAGCATTATACGCTGTTAATGGCAAATAAAAAGTGTACCAGGGGGCCTCAGAGGCCGTTGCCGGAAAACAGGACAACCCGGCCGTCAACGAATTTGACGTTGATTTGTTTTTCTTCATTTTCCCAGGTGCAGCTGTTTGCCATCATTGCGGAATCACAGTTATCCGGCTCTCCGAGAAGTTCCACGACCTGCCCGTATTCCATTCCGACCTCCAGGCGATCGTAGTTCTCCTGGTTGATCCGGCTGTTGCAGCCTGACAGAGTTGCCGCAATGAGCATCCCCGCCATAAGTATTGCGTATCCGGCCCTGAGCATGAGAAGATCCTTTTTAATCCGGTTTGATGCGTTTTTTCCCGATCCGTTCTTAACACAATCCGCCCTGTCCTGCAATCCAACAGCCTTTCAACGGAACTTTGGCAAGCCGGATTGCATATTAATCAACAGCCTGGTCAGAAAACCTTTTATTGTTTTACTGGATTGATATAATAAGGAAAAATCACACGGTCAAAACCCGTTCCGGAAAGCCTTTTTTCGATTTATGGCTTCCAACATGGAAAAAACATAAGCGAATCGAACAAACACGGCAACAGGACGGCAAAAAGAAAGGCGGCCACGATGAAAAACGCTCTTCGGTATGCCGGAATCCTTGCATTGCTGTTTCTCCTGACCGCGGCCTGCCAGCACCCGCGACAGAAAGCATCATTTGAAAACATCAGCGCAGTTGACGCCTTAAAAGCCCACAGCCGGGAATTCGAAAAACGAGTGGAGACCGTGCATAGGGGTCAGGTCTGCCCTTGACTCTTTTTGGGTTCCAAAAGAGTCAAGGGCAGACCT
>JAIPEJ010000103.1 GCA_021737225.1 Desulfobacteraceae bacterium | reverse complement strand
GGGTTTTGGTAAAAAAGGAAAATAAAGCACTGAAGAATGATGAAATTTGATTCAATGCGGCAGACCTGCCAAAGGAGCGATGAATATGATTCACGATGAAGAGTCCCGGGCGCCAGAGGATCGATATGAAGTGCTCACCGGGGATCTCTCCGACCGGAGCAAGGCGGCGGAGATCGAGGCCATAGGCGACCGGATACGCACCATCCGGGAGAAAAAGGGCATTTCCAATGATGAAATGGCCAATCTGACCGGGTTTAACGTGGAAACCCTGTCCCGGATCGAGGCAAACGAGATCCAGCCCCAGCTCGGCACCCTGGTGAAGCTGTCCAAGGCCCTGGACAGCGCCTTTTCCCGCCTGGTCTCAGGCGCGGGATCCCGGGTGTACGCGGTGACCCGCAAGCATGAACGTAAACCAGTGGCCCGGTCAACCTCGACCAGGGGCAGGAGCCTGTATACATACCAGAGCCTGGCACCCGAAGTACAGGGCCGGCACATGGAAGCCCTGATTGTGGATCTGGAGGAAAACCCGGACCGGGAAACATCGGTGCATGACGGCGAGGAATTCATTTACGTGCTGGAGGGAACGGTGCTGGCACAAATTGACCAGGATGAATTCGAACTCGATCCGGGTGACAGCGTGTATTACCTGTCAACTACGCCGCACCTGGTGGCCGCCAAAACGGGCAAGGCCCGGATCCTGGCCGTGCTCTACGAAGGGTAAATCCCGGGGTATCAGCAGATGCCCGCGGCCACCTTTTCATGGGCCGCCCATTTCTGATCCACTTCCTCCTGGATGGCCCGGGTTTTTTCCGTATCCAGGCCCTTGAACCGGGTCTGGGTGGCGAAATATTCATCCACGGGCTTGCGTTTTTTGCCGAGCAGTTTCTGCGAAGCCCCGGTCAGGCGGAAGTTGCCGTTTTCCTGCTCATAGAGATCAAACAACCCGGTTTCTACTGCCAGGCGCCCGATTTTGACGGTATATCGCGCGGAAAATCCCCATCCGGCCGGACACGGTGTGTGCACGTGGATGTACTTGGGCCCGGAAATGGTCTTGGCTTTTATGATCTTGTCGTATAAATCCAGGGGGTAGGCCGCAGAAGCGGTGGCCACGTAATCGATGCCGTGAGCCGCCATAATGGCGGGCATGTCCTTTTTCTGCTGTTGCTTGCCGGAAATCGGGGTGGTGGTGGTCAGCACGTGCTGCGGCGTGGTGCCGGAGCGCTGCACCCCGGTGTTCATGTATGCCTCGTTGTCATAGCAGATAAAAATAAAGTCCTCGCCCCGCTCACAGGCCCCGGAAAGCGCCTGGATGCCGATATCACTGGTACCGCCGTCTCCTGCCCAGGCTGCGACCTGGACACCGGTTTTGCCCCGGGCCCGCAAGGCGCCCAGCACACCGGTTGCAGCAGCGGCAGTGGAGGCAAACGTGACGTTTAAGCACGGCAGCTGGGTGGCGGCGATGGGATAGAGCCCCTGGAGCACGGTCAGGCAGCTTGGCGGAACCACCAGGATGGTCTCCCGGCCGAGCGCTTTTAATCCGGTTCTGTAGACGATGCTTAACCCGCAGCCGGAACAGGCCCGGTTGCCCGGGTGCACGAGTTCTTCTTCCGGCAGGTTGAGTATGGTGGTTTTATTCGTGGCCATGATAAATCCTGAATCCTTGATGTCTTATGATACGGCTGCAGTCTGCAGCCGGGCGGTTATATCTTGAGTCCCACAAAGGCCGGCTCCCGGGCTTCTGGGGCGTCTGCGCCGCAACACGTTCTCAGCGAGTCAAAGAGATCGTCTGTTTTGATCTCCCGGCCGCCCAGGCCGAGGATGTAGTTATGCACGGCCGGCCGATGCGCGCAATCGTACAGGGCCGCCTTGATATCGGCGTACAGCGGGCCCTCGTATCCATAGCTCACCGCTTTTTCAAATACGATAACCCCCTTTTTCGCGGACAGCGCCTCGGCCACGGCCCGGTTCGGAAAAGGCCGGTACAGGCGCAGGCCGGCAACCCCGATGGCAAGCCCCTCCTGTCTTAGCACGTCGATTACGTCCCGGAGCTGATAGGAAAGCGATCCCATGGCCACTGCCACATACTCGGCGTCTTCGCAGCGGTAGGGCTCGATAAACGGGTTGCCGCCGCGGCCGAAGGTTTGTGCGAATGCCGCGTCCGTATCCGCAACCACGTCTATGGCCCGGCGCATGTCGCCATGCAGGTTCTGCCGGATTTCCATGTATCCCGGCGCGGTTTCCCCGCGCACGTCGGGCCGGATATCCGGCAGGGTCACGGTATTCAGGTTTGCCGGGCAGGCCGGATCCAGCGCCCAGTCGGGTGCAAATTCCGGAAGGAACCGGCTGACTGCCGCAGGTTCGGGAATGTCAAACGGCATGTAAGTGTGCGACAGGATATAGCCGTCATAGCAGACCATTACCGGGATGCGCACGGTTTCGGCCAGGCGGAAGGCCTGGATCACCGTGTCGATAATCTGCTGGTGATCACAGCAGAAAAGCTGAATCCATCCGGTATCCCGCTGGGATATGGCGTCCTGGTGATCGTTCCACACGGTCCAGGGCGCGCCGATGCCGCGGTTGACCACGCACATGACAATCGGAAGCCTGGCGCCGGCGGCCCAGTGAAGCTGTTCGTTCATGTATAGTAGTCCGTTGGCGCTGGTCGCGGTAAAGGCGCGCGTCCCTGCGCTGGAGGCCGCAATACAGACCGACATGGCACTGTGTTCGCTTTCGACCGGAATGTATTGGGCATTGAGCTCGCCGGCATCCACCAGTTCGGAGAGCTTTTCCGTCAGGGGCGTCTGCGGCGTGATCGGATACGCGGCGATCACCTGGGCCCCGGAAAGCTGGACGCCGCTGGCTGCGGCCACGTTGCCGGATTCGATGATATGCATGCGCTATTTTTCCTCCATGATCATCAGGGTCTCCTCCACCATGGTAATGGCATCTGCCGGGCATTCCTCGGCACATATTTCGCAGCCCTTGCAGTATTCATAGTCAATGGTCGGGGGAACCGTCTTGGTAATCACCCCGTCTGGACAATACAGCCAGCAGGAAAAGCAGGCCGGTTTGTTTCGTTTGGCCGGGATGCATTTGTCCAGATCAATGACCGGCCGAAGTACCCGCCAGGAGCCGGTCCTTCCGCCGTCGCCCGGACCGGGCTCGCTATGGGAGACATGGCAGGCGTATTTTTTGCTGTCCGGGTTTTTATTGTTGTCGTTTTTCATCGGTTTCTCCAACCAGGGTATGCTCGTATGTCGCGCGGGCGGCCGCGGTGTTTTTTTCCGGGGATTTGCCCGCGAATTCGGATTCAATGGCCCCGGCCAGGGTGTCCATGTCCAGCAGATCGGCGGTCCTGGCAAAGGCGCCGATGATGCCGGTGTTGACAATGCCCGTGGGCAGGCCCGCCTTACCCGCCAGGGTGGTAACATCCGCGGTGGCCACCTTCATGCCGGCAAAGGCGAAGGCTTCCGGGGGCCTGGGCGTGTTGATAATGATCAGGCCGCCGGGTTTGAGCCCGGATGCCACGTCCACCTCTTCGACCAGCAGGTGGTCGAGAACAATGACCACGTCCGGCTCGGTAATCGGGGAAAGGTCATAGATCTTGTGCTTCGAGATTTTAAGCGAGGTCAGCACAGGCGCGCCTCTTCGCTCCGTGCCGAATGTGGGCGCCATCACCACCCCGCCGTAGCCTGAGGAAAAAGCCGCGTTTGCCACGATTTTGGCCGCTGTGATCGCCCCCTGGCCGCCCCGGCCGTGCCATCGGATTTTCGTAATATCGTCTCGCATGATGTCTGCTTGTATTTTAGGTTGATTGTTTATCCGTCCCGACTTCTTGAACGAATTCTTACATTAACCACAGTTTACGTCAAAGTAAATTATTTTTTTGCGTGCTCATTCTGTCATGCGGCAGGCGGCCGCATATGGCAAAAGCGCGGCCCGGATTTTATGGCGGATCAGGGATGCCGGGTCTGCAGCGAGTTTATCCGCGGCAACATCACGGTACTGTTCAGGCAGGTACTGGCTGAGCAGGGTCGGCGGAACAGGCTCGCGACCGAGATTTTCAACAAGCCGGGACAGGGCGTTTTTCAGTTCCGGCAGGGCCCAGTAATAGCGCACGCGGTCGAGATAACTGAAAAGCACGTGCCAGTCAGACGCCGATTCCGCCCGGTGGTGGGAGTGCCAGTAGCCCGGATCCGCGTCCATGACATCGCACAATACCTGCCGGATGTTTGCGGGGGAAATGCTTTTGCGGTCCCCGAGCCATTCCTGTTCAATCCGGTCCAGGGCAAAAATCGCCTCCCGGAATGCAAAGGTGAGGCAGGGGCCCACTTTGAGCAGGGGGAAATGATCCGCAACCATATGCGAAAGCCCCTGCGGGGTCTGAAAGTCCGTGGCATGGATTTCGTAGGTGGCCGCCTCCGGCAGCTGGCTGTGAAATTCAGACAGCGCGCCGGCGGATTGGCGATCATACGGCGCCACCCAGTGTTGTCCGAAATCGATCCCCGGCTGGACCACCACGGCAATCACCCGGCTCCATGCCGAATCCAGACCGGATTCGGAAAAAACCTCCCGGCAGGTATGGATAAAATCAGCCACTTCTTCCGGGTTGCTAACGGGTACATCGGCGCGCGTAGCCAGAGATCCGCCGGGAGTGGGGACTTCGGCGCCGATCACATAAAGCGGGGGCTCTTTTTTAGAATCCGTTTCCGCAGCAGCCTGTTCCGCGGCACGGCACAGCCTGGCGGCGCGTTCTGCGGAAGTCTGTGTGGAAATGGCGCGGCCATTGTCATCGCCCAGCGGCATGCTGGCATCCAGGTGGATTTTGCCGTAGCCGGCAAAAACGCACTCTGATACCAGGGTTTCGGCCTTTTCCATGGCTGATTCCGTCGGTTCGCTTCGCCAGACGTAAGGGCCCAGATGGTCTCCGCCGAGCATGAGTCCCCGGCGATCAAACTGCATCTGTTCGGCCATGCGGTAAATGTATGCGGCAAAATCCGCGGGCTTCATGCCGGAATATCCACCGAACTGGTTGACCTGGTTGCAGGTGGACTCGACGAGCAGCGGGCTTTTGTCCGCTTCGGCCTGAGCAAATGCGGCCTCCAGCACCATCGGGTGCGCGGAACACACCGAATATATCCCGGCAGGCTCGCCGCTGCGCTGCCGGGGACCGATGGATGAAAGATAATCGCGGGGCTGTGCAGCAGTGTCCAATTCTCCCTCCTTAAAACACCGGCGCCGGCATATCCTTGGGATATGCAACCGTAAACGAAATGGAAATTTTTTCGGTTTGTCCGGGTGTAAGCGCGAAGCGCCACTGCATCACGCCGGGCTTCCCCTCGACATCCCGCTTTTCCGGCCCGGGCGAGAAAGTGACATCCTCGACCTTGATGCGGTCGGTTTTGGACACCGGGATGTGGTCTGTGACACGGAGTTTGATTTCCCGGTCCCTGAGGTTTTCTGCAGTGATGCGGTACTTGATTTCCCGGACAATGGCATCGCGCTCGATCTGCCCGAAAAAGGCGGTCTCCTTGCGATGGTCCCGGACCTTTTCGTGCTTGATCGCAACGGCGCGGTCTGCGCCCAGGCCCAGCACAAATGCCTCGCCCGCCTGCTTTTCCGCCAGAAACATCTCGCCCACGTATCTGTCCGCAAAAAAGATGTTCACCGGCCCGGCCAGCAGTTCGCTGTCTGTCTTGGCACTGTATACCAGGTAGGCCCGGGGATCACGCCTGGGTGCGGCATAGTGGTAAAACTCGCCGGCAATGGATTTGGTAAACAAGGGCAGCAGGGTTTTTTCCTCCCTGGATGCCACGGAGACCGGTTCGGGAAGATCATATTCAAAAGAAATGGGCGTCCGGCGCCGTTTCGCTTCCGCCATAGGGGCGGATTTTTTTGCTGGGGGCCTGGCAGCCAGCTCTTTCATTGCCGCAGCGCCGTCGGCCCCGGATTTCCGGGCCCGTGGCTGAGGGGTGTCGATGTGCCACGGGGCAAGTTCGGGCAGGCGCCCGCCGTGGACCGGCGGCGCGGTGGAGACGGAAAGATTTACATTTTCCCAGTCCTCGCCGGTTTTCTGCCGGATTTGCCCCATCATGGAAAGATCAACATCCGAGGCGGCATCCCTGGCAACCGCCCGGTATACCGGCGACCACCCGGCATTGTGGACCGTGTATCCGGCCGTGATAGCCAGTTCCTGCGCCTTTTCTGTGCGAAACAGGATTTCGATCCCAATGTCGGTCTTGTCCGCCCGGCCGCGGAGCATGTCCAGCTCGCGCCTGACCTGATCAATTTCCTTTTTCAGATCTACGAGCTTGTTTTCGGCAATACGCTTTTCATCGAAAATTTTGGCAAACCGTTTGCCCAGAAAATCCAGGGTGGCATCCAGATCCCCGGGGGCGGGCATTTGGGTTTTGATTTCCTTTGGGACCTGGGTTCCGGAAAAATCGACCACGCCGTCGAGAAATTTTTCCTGCCGTTCAAGGGCGGTTTTCCGGTCCCGGATCTCCTGTTTTTGGTCCTGCAGTTCCCGGAGACGGGTCTGGAGTTCCCGGATTTTTTCTTGGGGCGATTGCCGGGTGGGCACCTTTGTCATCCGGACGCCGAGGATTTCTCCCTGGCCGGCGACTTCGGCGGTTACGGATTTTTCTTCAATGGAAAACGCATCCAGAGGGATTACCAGGCTGTGGCTGCCGGGCGCCACGCTCGCCGAGGCCTGCCGGCTGACACGGGCCTTGTCGAAAAACAGCGTCACATCCGTAATTTCCGAGGAAATCGACTGCCCGGCGCATGCCGCGGCGGCGGCAAACAGGGTAAAAATCAGGATACCGGCGGCAAACCATGCGTTTTTCATGTTCCCTCCCTTCGGATTTCGACTTTGTCGGACAGGTATTTTTTGACCGCGCCCACGGGAATTTCCCGGCGATGAAAAATTCCGGCTGCCAGGGCGGCTTCTGCGCCGGTCCGGGTGAATACTTCCAGGAAATGCCGCGCATTTCCGGCTCCGGAGGAGGCGATCACCGGTATAGAAACCGCTTCGGCCACCGTGTTGATCAGCTCGATGTCAAAGCCCGCGTTGGTGCCGTCGCGGTCAATGGAGTTGAGCAGGATTTCGCCGGCGCCGAGTTCTTCGCAGGCCCTGGCCAGGGTGAGCACGTCCACGGGCCGGCCTTCGCGTCCGCCCTTGACCGTGCACTGAAACCAGCAGTATTTTTCGTTTTCCGGTCCGGGCACCTCTGTATGAATCACGGGAAACGGCGTTTCTTCCGGCCGGGTGACGTAAACCCGGCGCGGATCAATGGAAATGACGACCGCCTGGTTGCCGTAAATTTCGGAAATCTGTTCGATTGCGCTTTGCCCGGTTTTCTGCCCGGTTTTCAGGTACTGCTCCACAATGGCCACCGCATCACTGCCCACGGAGATTTTATCCGCCCCGGAGCGGAAGTACTCGGCGGCCACCTCCAGTGCGGACCAGGTACGGCCGTTTGCGTCGGAGTAGCTGCGGATTCCGCCGCCGATGGTCAGGGGCACAAACACGTGCCTCGAGGTCTGCCGCAGCACTTCGAGCATGGGCAGATCCGCCAGCGGGAAGTCCCGGAAGCCCGTAATATTGAGAAAGGTGACCTCATCTGCGCCCTGTTCGTAATAGTCCCGGGCCAGTTCCACGGGTTTGCCCAGGTTGCGCACCTCGCCGTTTTCGCGCACGTCGTAGCGGTCGCCCTTGGTGACCACCAGGTCGCCGGCGTCATTGGCGCGAACGTCCAGGCATGCCACGATCCGCTTGGCCAATCGTGTCTTGCCGGTCGAACGGATCCGTGCGCCCGGCTCGGGACCCGGTTCGAGAAAATTGCGCAACACGGCCAGGCCGGCGGCTCCGCTTTTTTCCGGGTGAAACTGGGTGGCCGTGATATTGCCGATCCGGATGCTGCTGACAAATTCCGTGCCGTAGTCGGTGGTGGTCAGCACGACCTCCGGATCCCGGGGTACGACATGATAGGAATGCACGAAGTAGAACTTTTCTTCCCCGGCCAGGTCGTTGAACAGGGCCGTGGATTTTTTCACGCGGATGCCGTTCCATCCGATGTGGGGCACGGACAGATCCGTGTCAAACCGTTTGACCGTGCCGGGAATAAATCCGAGTCCGGCAATTCCGGGGGCTTCCTCGCTTTTTTCGAAAAGCGCCTGCAGGCCCAGGCAGATTCCCAAAAACGGCTTATCCGCCCGGAGGTATTCGCGCAGGGCGTCCACGTAGCCCTTTTCCCGCAGTACCTGCATCATGCTGCCGAAGCTGCCGACGCCGGGAAAAACCAGTTTTTCCGCCCGGCGGATCTCATCTGCGCTGCCGGCGACATGGACCTGCCGGCCCAGCTTTTCTATGGCGTTTACCACGCTGCGCACATTGCCGGCGCCGTAGTCAAGTAAGGTGATCATCAGGAGTATCCTTGTGCAAAATCGGGTGTTGCTGCATCCGGTCCGGGCCGATGATATGAATTGGACAGTTTCCAAAAACTAACCAACTTTGCGGGTAAAATCAAGTGGGTTGCCACAAAGGTCGGCAAATCCGCAGGGCCCGGCAAAGTAAAGCGGGCTTCCAGGATTTCCGCAGAGGCTTTCGATTTTGTCAAGTTCTGTAAAAAATCTTCAATCTTCAAGAATTTTCGCAGGGTCGGGCCGGCGGGGAAGTTTGCGCATATGCCGTCCGCTTTCGCGCCCGATGCATCTGCGCAAACCACCCCGCCGTCCCGCCCTGACCCAACCCCTCGGCAGTTTCTTCAGCTGAATTGCAGGGAAATCTTTAGAAAGCCCCGGCGTAAAGGCGAACCTGTGTGTTCGCCCGGATATAGGGGTATCAATGTCAGTAGAACTCGGGGCGGTTTCCTCGTGCGGAGGTTGTCGAGGCTTTTCGCAGGACTGGGCCGGCGCTGTCAAATGTTGCACGGCGTGGCAACAGGAAGCATATTAATCGTAGCGTTTGGGGAAATCTTTTGATAGTATATCCCGGCTTGATAAGTAAAATTAAATAAAATAAACAAGTTATCTATTTTGCGGGGTGTGTGCCATGGATATCGCGCTTCAGGAAAATATCGCCACGCTGGAGGCCCTGCGCGAAGAGGCGCTTCAGTGCGGGGGGGAAAAACGCATCGAGGTGCAGCATCTCAAGGGCAAGCTCACGGCCCGGGAGCGCATCGAACTGCTGCTCGACGAAGGCTCGTTTGAGGAGTTCGACATGCTCAAGACCGGCCGGGGCAGCGCCATCGGAGATGAGCGCACCTATCCGGGCGACGGCGTGGTGGCCGGCCACGGCACCGTGGAGGGCCGCGAGGTGTGCGTGTTCAGCCAGGATTTCACCGTGATCGGCGGTTC
>JAIPEJ010000102.1 GCA_021737225.1 Desulfobacteraceae bacterium | reverse complement strand
AGGGGATCCCGGAACGGTTCAGCATCGCGATCTTGTCCGCCACCCACCCGGCTTCCTCCTCGTCGCTGAAAAACTCGTGCACTTCCACTGCGCCGCCTTTATGCGCGGAAAAGCACGACTTGTCCATCCGGTCCCGGTTATATTTGATCAGCCAGTTGGCGGGTTTCACGATCTCGTCGGCCGAACGGTAGTTCTGCTCCAGCCGGAATATACTCGCATTTTCATAGCTCCGCTGGAATCCCAGGAAATGGTCCACGTTGCTGCCCCGGAATCCGTAGATGGCCTGCCAGTCGTCACCCACGCAGAAAAGGTTGCCGTTGCCCAGCAAAAGCCGGGTCAGCTCAGCCTGCAGGTTGTTGGTGTCCTGATACTCGTCAACCAGGATGTAGGAAAAATACGCCCGGTAATCCGTGCGCACGGCTTCGTGATCCCGGAGCAGGTCCCGGGCCTTTAGCAGGATATTGTCAAAGTCCACCGCGTTTCGGGACTTGAGCTCCGCCTCGTAAGCCTGGTAGATATCAAAAAGCCGGAACGGCCCGATCCGGGGATGGGCGTCGATATAGCCCTCCGGGTCCCCGGAGTTCTTGGCGCTGGATATGGCCGAGCGCACCGCGTAGAACTTCTTCCGGTCCATGTCGAACCGGATCATGATATCCTTGATAAGCTTCTGCTGCTGGTAGTCAGAATAGATCTGCAGCGGCGGCTCATAGCCGAGCAGGCGGCAGTGCTCCTTTAATATCCGGAAACACGCCGAGTGGTAAGTACGCACCCATGGAAACCGCTCCATGCCCAGGCCGGTGAGGTCGGTGAGCCGGCGCTTCATCTCGTCTGCGGCCTTGTTTGTAAACGTAATGGCCAGGATGCGCTCCGGCACATAGCCCAGCTCGATCAGGCGGGCCACCTTGGCGGTCAGGGTGCGGGTCTTGCCGGATCCGGCGCCCGCCACCACCAGGGCCGGCCCGATGTGCTCCACTGCTGCTTTCTGCTCGTCTGATAGTTCCATTTCCGATATCATCCTGTTTCCACCTGCCCCGAAATTTCCGGCCGGCCGACCTGGATGCAGGCCAGGCCGTGTCTTTTAATGAGATCGGATTTATACAGGTTCCGCCCGTCAAAAATCACCGGCCGTTTCAAGCGCCGGGCAATTCCGGCAAAATCCGGGGTCCGGAATTGATGCCAGTCCGTGAGCACGGCCAGCGCGTCTGCGCCGTCCAGGATGCCGTACTGCCCGTCTGCGATCTCCACCCGGTCGTTTTCCGCAAACACGGCCCGTGCGTTGCCGCCCGCAGCCGGGTCAAAGGCCCGCACGTACATGCCCGCCGCGCTCAGTGAAGCAATGATTTCCATGGCCGCCGAGTGGCGGATATCATCCGTGTTTGCCTTAAACGAAAGCCCCCACACGGCCAGTACCCGGTCTGCCACACCGCCCTGCGGTTCGAAATAGGCCTGCACCTTTTCCGCCACCACCATTTTCTGCCGGTTGTTCACGCCCTCCACCGCATTGAGCAGCTCCGCGCTGTAGCCGCCCTGCCGGGAAGTGTGGATCAGGGCCTTGACGTCCTTGGGAAAGCAAGAGCCGCCGTAGCCCACGCCCGGGTAAATAAAGTGATAGCCGATGCGGTGGTCGGATCCGATGCCGGCACGCACATCCCGGACATCCGCGCCCACGCGCTCGCAGATGTTGGCGATCTCGTTGATAAATGAAATCTTGGTGGCCAGCATGCAGTTTGCCGCGTACTTGGTCATCTCCGCGCTTTTCGGGCTCATGAGAATCAGCTTGTCCCGGCTTCTGGCAAACGGTTCGTAGAGTTCCTCCATGAGCCGGGCCACCGCGTTGCTGTCCGTGCCGATAATGATCCGGTCCGGCTTCATAAAGTCGCTGACCGCATCGCCTTCCTTCAAGAACTCCGGGTTGGAGACCACGTCAAAGGGGATTTCCGCCCCGCGCTTTTCCAGTTCGCCGGCAATGATTTCGCGCACCCGGTCGGCGGTGCCAACCGGCACGGTGGACTTGTTGACCACGATCCGGTAGCCGGTCATCATCTGCCCGACCTGCTCAGCCACCCGGAAAACCGCGGAGAGATCGCATGATCCGTCCGCCATGGAAGGTGTGCCCACGCACGAAAACACCAGGGTGGCATCCCGGAGCCCCTCTTCCAGCGAGGTGGTAAAAACCAGGCGCTCTTCCTTGAGGTTGCGCTGCACCAGTTCTTCCAGGCCCGGCTCATAAATATGTACGTCTCCTTTTCTGAGCCGATCGACCACATGATCGTTGATATCCACGCAAATGGCATGATTTCCGGTTTCAGCCAGGCATGCGGCCGTTACCAGGCCCACGTAGCCGGTTCCCACGATACATACGTTCATATTTTTCCCTTCATCCCTGCTGTCAGGTTCATTATTGGCAGACATTTTCTACCACGGGGCGCAAATGCGTGCAAGCGGTTTTCCGGGATGCCGTTGTTGTAGAAAAACAAAAGGAAGGCTTGCAGCATATGCACAAAATGTTGTAAAACACGGACCTGTCTGCTGGCGTAAACAACCATCGGCTTGAACTGCAGCCAGCCATTATTTATTCTAACTGATTGATACGCCAATGTTTCGCAAGTTACTCAAATGGATCCTGGGCCTCGGCCTGGTCATGCTCGTTGTGCTGGTGTTTTGCTTTGGCTATTGCTGGTATTTGTCCGGCCATATTGAAGAACGCTTTTCCGGGCGGAGATGGGAAATCCCTTCGACCATCTACTCCGATACCACCCTGCTTTTTCCCGGCAAACAGGTGAGCCGCTTAGCACTTGAGAAGAAATTAAAAAAACTCGGTTACCAGGCCAAACCTCGAAGTCCCGAAGAAAAAGGGGAATACCATCCGGTGGACACCGGACTGGAAGTTTTTTTCAAGGATTTGCAAATCCCGGACAAGGACCGCCCGGGATTTTCCGCCGTCCTTGAAATCGGCCAGGGGCAAATCCGCGAAATCCGACGAACCGGGGCTGATAAACGCCTGCCCCTGGTGGAACTGGGCCCCGAAGTCCTCATGGAATTTTTCGGAAAGGAGCGGGAACTCAGGCGAGTGGTTTCCATCGAAACCATTCCGGAGCATCTTGCAGACGCCGTGATTGCGGCAGAAGACAACCGGTTTTATTCCCATTTCGGGGTTGACCCGATCGGCATCCTCCGGGCCATGTATACCAACCTCCGCCACCTGTCCATACGCCAGGGCGGATCCACCCTGACCCAACAGCTGGCCAAAAACTATTTTCTCACCCCGGAGCGAACCTTCAGGAGGAAATTCCATGAGCTTTTCATCACCCTGGCCATCGAGGCAAACTACAGCAAGGACGAAATCCTGGAGATCTATCTCAATGAAATCTACATGGGCCAGAAGGGATCGGCCGCCATTCACGGCGTGGGGGAAGCCGCCTATTTCTATTTCGGCAAAAAAGTTGAAAACCTCACCCTGGCCGAATCCGCCATGATCGCCGGAATCATCAAAAGTCCCAATGTGCTTTCGCCGTACACCCATCCCGAAGAATGCAAAGACCGGCGGGACCAGGTGCTCCGTGCCATGCATGAACAACAGTTTATCACCGAACAGCAACTGAGCATGGCCCTGGAGGACCCCATCAAAACCGCGGGCTTTGAAAAATACAGCCGCCGGGCCCCGTATTTTATGGATTACGTATCCCAGCAGCTCGACAGCCTCTACCCGGAAGACATCCTTTCGAGCATGGGATTTTCCATTTACACCACCCTGGACACCGAGGTGCAGGCCGCGGCTGAAAACGCCCTTAAAAACGGACTGGCCCGCCTGGAAAAATCCATTCCCGACCTCAGGCGCGACGATCCGGAGAAAAAGCTTCAGGGGGCCGTGGTTGTGATGCACCCCCGGACAGGAAACATCCTGGCCATGGTGGGGGGACGGAACTATGCAAACAGCCAGTTCAACCGGATCACCCAGGCTCGCCGCCAGCCGGGAAGCTGTTTTAAGCCCATTGCCGTGGCCGCTTTGCTGGATACATTCAAACCGTCCGATCCCTTGTCCAACGAAAAGACCACCTACCAGGTCAACGGCAAACCCTGGACACCGAAAAATTTCGGGGAATTTCCCGGAGAAAAGCTTTCGGTCCGGGACATGCTGAGACTTTCATGCAACCGGGCGGCGGTGGACATGGTGGTTCGCGGGGGGCCGGAGAAAGTGGTCGAGCAGGCGGAAAATTTCAATTTTTCCACGCCGATGCGGCCCTACCCGTCCATTGCTCTGGGTGCCTTTGAGGTCATCCCCCTGGAACTGGCCCGGGCCTATTGCGCCTTTGCCGCAGACGGCATCCAGCCCTTTCCCCTTTCGGTCCGGGATGTGGTGGATGAAAACGGCAATGTCCTGGTCCAGCGCCACATGGACATCCACTCCGTGATCTCCCCGGCAAAGGCCTTTCTCATCACCTCGATGCTGGAATCCGTTGTTACCGACGGAACCGCCGGCGCCCTGACCCGGCAGGGCATCACCTTTCCGCTGGCCGGGAAAACAGGCACCACCAACGATTTCCGGGACACCTGGTTTATCGGCTACACACAGGACTTCCTGGCCCTGGTCTGGGTGGGGTTTGACAACGGGGACCCGGTGGGGACCACCGGTTCCGGGGCCGCGCTGCCCATATTTGCCGAGCTGGTCAAATCCGTTCCCGGCCAAATATCACACAATTCGTTTACAATTCCGCCGGGTGTGGTAGAAAAGAAAGTGTGCCGGCAAAGCGGGGAATTGCCCGTTTTCCTGAAATGCCCGGAAACATACGAGGAGTTTTTCCTTGAAAGCAACCAGCCGCAAAAAAAATGTCCGGTTCACGGAAAAGACAGCGTATTTAAAAAGGCCGTTGACGGCGTCAAAAACCTTTTCAACTAGATTGCCCCCCAAGCGGGTTTGGGGTTTTTTGCTGATCGCCGCGATGATCGCATTTTCCGGCTGTGCCGGCAAGCGGCCCGGACCCGCCAAAACACCGGACACGGGCCTGCCCGCCCCGGAGATTGTCGGCACGCCCGGCGATTCGGACACAACCAATGATTCCAGAATGGCGGCGTCCCACAACCTGACCACACAGGGGTACCGGCTTCTTCAGAAAAATGATTATGACGGGGCCATACGCGTGCTTGAACGGGCCGTGAGCGTCAATACCGGAAACGGGCCGGGATATTTTTATCTTGCCCAGGCCTGGCTTGAAAAAGACAATTTCCAGCTGGCAGCCCGGTTTAACCAGCTGGCCATCATGTACCTTCGAAACCACCCCACCTGGTCTCAACGCGCCCGGACACAAAAAGAAAAAATCCAAAAAAGAAAGAACAATGCCTCAGGCTCCTGAAGCCGGATCTGCTCTTTACACCTTACCCGCCTTTCTTCCGCCCGGCTGGAATCGCTTCGGGCAGAACATTTTCGACAGCCATGCAAACCCGGATTAGTATTAATAACAGAAATCCGATAACCCTGTCTTATTGCGAAAACTCCCAAAAGGAGGTTCCAATTGGCTGAGCACAAAGGCAAACGCATCATACTGGCAAAACGACCGGAAGGCATGCCCACTGAGCAGCATCTCAAGCTCGAATCCATGGACATCCCGTCGCCGGAAAACGGTCAGATGATGCTGCGCACCATTTACCTGTCCCTGGACCCCTATATGCGCGGACGAATGAGCTCCGCCAGGTCTTACGTACAGCCCGTGGCGGTAGGGGCGCCCATGGAGGGTGGCACGGTCTGCGAGGTGGTCGAAAGCCGGCTGGAGGGTTATCAGCCCGGGGATATCGTATCCGCCTACACCGGTTGGCAGACCCACGCCCTTTCCGACGGCACCATGGTGCGCAAAATTGATCCCGCACAGGCGCCTATCACAACGCATCTCGGCGTGATGGGCATGCCCGGATTCACGGCGTATGTCGGCCTTCTGGAACTGGGCCGCCCGGCATCCGGGGAGACGGTCGTGGTCTCAGCAGCCAGCGGCGCAGTGGGCCAGGTGGTCGGCCAGATCGCCAAGGTCAATGGCTGCCGGGTGGTCGGCGTAGCGGGCACGGATGCCAAATGCGCCTTTATCAAAGAGGAACTGGGATTTGACGCGGCTGTCAAGCACAGATCCGAAGATTTCCCCGAGGCCCTGGCAAAGGCCTGCCCCGACGGCATTGACGTGTATTTCGAAAACGTGGGCGGCAGGGTGTTAAGCGCAGTGCTGCCCAACTTGAACGACTTTTCCCGCATGCCGGTCTGCGGGCTGATCGCCCATTACAATGACACCGCCCTGCCCCCGGGCCCGGACCAACTGCCCGCCTTCATGGGAGTCGTGCTCACCCGGCGGGTAAAGGTGCACGGGTTTATCAATTTCGACTACGTGCACCTGATGCCGGATTTCCTGAAAGAAATGTCCGCATGGATCCGCGAGGGAAAGGTCGTATACAAGGAAGACGTGATTGACGGCCTGGAAAATGCCGTTTCCGCTTTCCAGGGACTCCTGGAAGGCCGAAACTTTGGCAAGCTCATCCTCCGGGTAGGCGAAGATCCCACAGTATAGTACATCCGGCTTCACCGCCCGGCAAAATGATTGCTCCGTGCGCAGTAAGCCCGCAGTGCGTTCCTGGAAGCTTTATCAACCAGTGAAAATATCCTGTCTGTCCGGCTCATCATAGAATTCGGGCAATGGCCGCTGACTTTTATCACTCTGAAATCAATGCGATCCACCCGGGCGAAGAAGGCTTTATATAACTCCGCATGCTGATGAAGCTTTCCTGATTTGGTATGGTAATTACGTTTTTCAAGAACAGCCCGTCTTTCCAATAAACTCTGGATATTCTGGGAATCCGTATATACATCAACTTCTGGTGCACGGATTTCGCTCAATGCCCACAACAAAGTCTCCAGTTCCAGCCTGGTGGAACTCGTGCAGTCAAAACGTTTCACCTGGATTCTGCCTGCAATATCATCCAGGGACTCGTCTGTTTTATCCACAGCCACAAATGCGCCAAAACCAATGCCGGTCTGTGTGCTGACACTGCCGTCTGTGAACAACATCATTTTATATCTGGCTTTCCGGGTAAAACCGCGTGTACAGCGGCGTCACGCATTGCGGAGACCTTTTGCGGGCGACCCCTATTCAACCCTGTGGCAGGCTTCAAAGCCTGCTATTTTTTTATAAACCGATACAGAACCAACAGGATGACCGCCCCGCCGACAGCCAGCAGAAGACTTTCCACATTAAACCCGGTAACTTCCCCGACCCCCAGAAAAGACCCGATAAACCCGCCTAAAAAAGCACCCGCAATACCCAGCAGGATGGTAATAATAATCCCTCCCGGGTCTTTGCCGGGCATGACGAGTTTTGCAAGCAACCCAACGATTAAGCCCATTGCGATCCAGGATAGAATCCCCACTGCGAACCTCCTTTCTATTTTTTGCCCATGAATGATAAGCCTGTAAAAAGTCTTTTTACAGGCAGTGTTAAGTTTTAAGTGATTAAGTGTTTATGTAAAATCAGAATATTATCTTTTTATTGCTTGGCGGGCATAACATTTTTAAGACTTTTTACTTTGCCATCATGAATTACTTTACTCAAAAAACTCGGAGTTCGGGGAGCAATCGAATCTAATATAGTTCAACGGAATTTATCCGGGCGAAAAGAAAAAAATGAGTCAAGGTCAGTGACCCCTGGTTGTATTGGTGCCTGGGACGAGAATCGAACTCGTACGGGGACTATGCCCCAAGGGATTTTAAGTCCTTCGAAAGTCCTTTTTCTCAAAATTTCCCTGTTTTTGTAAGCATTGATTTCTATTGACACGCCTGCACTTTCGGGTTATATGGAATCCAATGGGTTTATCCTTGGATTGATTTTTTATGCTTACAATGCGCTTACAGGGACTTTTCATGCCCAAACTAACCAAAACATTTGTTGATGCCCTAACCCTTCCCAAAGATGGCCAGAAACTTGTCTGGGACGACGACCTTAAAGGTTTTGGAATCCGCCTCACGCCTACCGCTAAAACCTATATAGCACAAGGACGGGTAAACGGCAAAACCCGGCGCGTAACTATCGGAAAGCATGGAACCTGGGCACCACACAAGGCCAGAGAATCGGCGCAGGGCCATCTTTATTCCATGAGCCAAGGCGTTGATCCCACCAAAGAGAAAAAGCGCAGGAAAGCCCTCTCTGCTACCTTAAATCAAATTTCCGAAGCATATATAAATGATCGGCGGCACCTAAAGCAGTCAAGCATCCGTGATATACGAAAGCATATCAATGGTAGTTTTTCCGACTGGGCCGAGAAGCCGGCGGCGAATATAACCAGGGATAAAGTTCTTACCCGGTTCAGGGAGCTTTCAAAGCGAAGCCCCGCACAGGCGAACCAGGCTTTTCGGATATTACGGGCGCTTCTAAACTATGCCGCAGCTGCTTATCGGGCAGAAGATGAGAAGGTGTTCCTCGAAAATCCCGTCTCTGTCCTGTCCGATTCAAAGGTGTGGAACCCGGTCCAGGCCAGGGCAAGCAAGATCCCCACTGACAGGATCGGCCACACCTGGGGCGAAATTCAAAAAATACGCGCAACACCGCAGACGAAAGCAAGCCAGGCGGCGGTTGATATAGTGGCGTTTTTACTCCTGACAGGTGCCAGGTGGACCGAGGCTTCAACTTTGACCTGGGACCAGGTGGATCTTGAAAGCGGATGCTGGCACTTGCCGGATCCGAAAAACCGGCGACCTGTTATTTTTCCTCTGTCCTCACAGGCGCGGCAGATCCTTGAGGGTAGGCCCCGGTTAAACAAATTTGTTTTTTACAGTTATTCTAAGACGGGTCATGTCACCGATGCCAGGCAGGTAATATCAAGATTGACGGATGCCGCCACCGTGAAAGTTAGGCCGCATGATCTGAGACGGACCTTCCGGGCTGTGGCCGGAGAGTGCGGCATTGAACTGTGGAAAACCAAGCTATTGATGAATCACAAGCTATCCGGAGATATAACGATCTCCGCCTATACTGAAACATCTGATCTGCGATATTTGGCACCGGAAATTCAGCAGATTGCGGATTGGATTGAAGCGCAAGCTAATGAATGTGAAAATTAATTAAACACAATATATAGGGGTATAAACATAAATGCCTAATTTAAATAAAGGAATTATCAAAACCGTGATATTATTTCATAAAGTAAGGACATAAAAACGAAACCCGGCAGGCAGCTGCAACTACCTACCGGGCAGGAACCTGGGGCGAAACCATGAACCTCCTGAATTCAAATTTTTGCCCCATAGGACTACATTCAAAAATATGCTATCCTTATATAGCATGTCAAGTTTTTTCCTCCCCATTGCACCCGCCTTGCCGGGGAACCTTAAACCGGAAAGGAGCTGT
>JAIPEJ010000101.1 GCA_021737225.1 Desulfobacteraceae bacterium | reverse complement strand
TCCATTCAGCCTGCATCTCCCTGTTCCGGCTGGGGCCCGTAATAGGCCACGGCCCAGGCCCCGGGGCCGATATGTACGCCCGAGGTCAGTGAAAGCGGCTGCAAGAGTATTTCAGCCTTTGGAAAAACTCGCCGGATCTCTGCCGCGGCACGGTCTTCCACCCATTTGCGGTTGTCCGTGTATTCGAGCAGTATCATGGATTCGGGTTCGTCGCGCAGGTCCCGGCTGAGCCGCTCAAGCGCAAAACGGATCTGGGCCCGGGTGTTTCTGACAATGCCGACTTTTTCCGCCCCCTGCGGCGTGGGCGTGATAACCGGCTTTACGTGCATCATGTCTCCGAAAAACGCCCCGGTTTTCGACATTCGCCCGCCTGCGGCCAGGTATTTGAGCTCATCGAGAAAGATATATTCCCCGCTTTTCTCCGATGCCGCTTGGGCAAACGCGATCACCTGGCCGGCTGTTTCCGCGCGGGCGGCGTACCTGGCGGTTGCAATGACTGCCGCGGCAAGCCGCCCCGATGCCGCGCCGGTATCGATGATCGTAAGGTGGTCTTCCGGGTCGTGTTGCTTTTTCCATTCCGTTGCCACTTGGTAATTTCCTGTGTATACGGAGCCCACGCACAGGTAAAGTACGTTTTGATGCTGGGCCAGCAGCCGCGCATAGTGTTGGTGGCGTTCAAATACCGAGGCCTGGGAAGTGGAAGCCGGGACCCGGTCGCGCATGGCCTGATAAAGCGTTTCCGGGTCCACGCAGGTTTCCGGCGTACAGGTTTCGCCGAGGGTGACGTAGCTTTCCAGCAGCGTGATCCCCAGGCGGCGCGCCTGGTGCCGGGTAAGCGAGCCTGCCGCGTCCGTGACCATGTGAATCGGCCCCCCGGCTGCGGGCATGCGGAAATCCGCGGTCTGCCGGGCAAGATCGTCCTGGTTCCACTGAACGATGTGCCCCATGCTTTGGATCCGTTGCTTCAGCTCCGCTGCATCGTTTGTGTGCAAATGGACCTTTGCGTAATCCTGGTACGTATAGACCAGGGCGCTGTCGTCCGTATCTGCGATCCGGTCCTCCGGCCGGCCGGTATTTTCGTCCATGCGTACCACGAAATCCACGCAATAGCCCTTGTCCGCTGACCGGCCGAAACCTGCGGCGATTTTCAGGCTGTCGCCGAAAATATCTGAAATCGAGCGGAAAGTATCTGCCCGGCTGGAAAAGCATTTCAAAAATCCTTCCAGAAAAAGAAATATGCCAAGCGCACCGGAATCCACGACCCCGGCTTCTTTTAATTCCGGCAGCATCTCCGAAGATTCGTGTACCGCGGCCTGGATTTGATCGATCACTGATTCCGGGAAGTTTTCGCTGTCCTCCCGGTTTTCCGGGTCCGCCAGCGCATCTGCAAACCGTTCCAGCACCGTGAGCATGGTTCCGGGCCTGGGGTCGTGAACCGCGCTGCGGGCATTTTGGGAGCCGGTCCTTGCCGCCTCCGGCAGTTGATGAATGGATTCGGCGCTGAGCAGTTCGACCACGAATCGGGCTGCAATATTGCCCGAGTTGCCCCTGGCTGCAAACAGGAGCCGGCGTCGGGTCTCAGCCGGATCCCGGCCCTGGATTTCCCGCAGCGGAGCCAGGCTGATCATGAGATTGCGGCCCGTGTCCCCGTCTGCCACCGGGAAGACATTGATTTCGTCGAGTACGCCGGACCAGGCGCCCAGCCGTTCATATCCGGTGATAAAGGCTTCTGCAGTACTTCCGTATGGATTCATTCTTAAAACCCAAGCCCCTCGCGGATGTCATCGGGTATCCGGAGCATGGTCTCCATTTCCGGTATTTTGATTGCCGCCTGCTCGCTTTTGCCCCTGGCACTGACCCGGTTGTCTTCGACAAGCCGGATCTCAAATGCGATCGTGATTTTGTAGTTAACCTCCTTCAACGTTGCCCGGCAGGTGAACTCGTCTCTGAAGCGCAGGGGCAGGACGTGCTTGATGCTGGTCCGGATAATGGGGAAGATATACTGTGTGTCCCTGTATACCCGGTAGAGGTCCACGCCGAGCTTGCGAAACAGCGCGTCCCGGGTGATGTCGAAGTATTTGAAATAATTGCCGTGCCACATCACCTCCATGGGATCCAGATCGTGAAACGGCACCGCGAATTTGCGTTCACAGGTTTTGTCCGGATCGGTTTGTTTCATTTGATTTTCGGCCTGTCTGGTTGGTTTGACAAAAAATATACGGGTATCAGCAAGGGGCGGATGCAAAAATTCCGGAGTCTGCAATTGCAGATGAAAGACTGTCGATATCCGTATCCATGGGGCGATCGGCAATGGTCGGCGGCGCGATTTCGCGGAGGATGTTGACGAGTTCCGCCAGTTTTGTCCGCTGTTCCAAGTTTCCGCGGAGTTCGCAGGCCTGAAGGCCGGCAAGCAGGCAGATGGCAGCGGTTTTTTCCGTCAGTTCGCAAATGCGTTTTGCATCGCGGGCCGCAATCGTGCCCATGCTCACCTTGTCCTGGTTGTGTGACTCCGTGGACCGGGAAAAAGAAGCCGCGGGCGTGGTTTGCTTGAGTGCTTCTGCAGCAAGAGCCGAAGCGCTTATGGACATGGCCTTGAAACCGTGATGAAACGGTTTTTCGGCATCTTCCACGCCGACCAGGTCCGCGGGCAGCCCCCGGTTGACATTGGCATCCACCATGAGCGCCACCTGCCGGTCGGCCATGTCCGCCACGGATGCAAGGGCGCTTTTGAGTCCGTCCATTGCAAATGCCACATGTCCGCCGTAAAAATTGCCGCCCATGAGCACGCTGCCGGATTCGGGATCGAATAACGGGTTGTCGTTTGCGCTGTTTGCCTCGATGCTCATCCATTGGCGCACCCATTCAAGCGCGTCTGTGAGAACCCCTATAACCTGGGGAGCGCAGCGCACGGAATACGGATCCTGCAGGGTCTCCGGCCCATTTGTGGCAAAGCTTTCCGGCGGCGCTTCAGCGGAAAGCAATTCGGCGATCCGGGCGGCTGCATCCTTCTGGCCGGGATGCGGCTTTGCCCTGGATATGGCCGGATGATAATGATGGGAATTGCCGCCGATGGCATGGATGCACAGCGCGGTGGCGCAAGCGGCGGCATTTGCGATTTTTGCCGCCCGGTCCAGGACAATGGCGGCAACGCCGGTCATCATGGCCGTGCCGTTCATGATGGCAAGCGGTTCCTTGGGGGAAAACCGGTGGGGCGCAATGTCCGCCTCAGCAAGTGCTTCTGCAGCCGGTATTTGCCGACCGCGGTAAAACACCTGACGTTCTCCCATAAGCACGGCTGCCACGTAAGACATGGGCGTGAGGTCCCCGGATGCGCCCACGGAGCCTTCGGACGGCACAACCGGCGTGATGTGTGCGTTTAACAGTTCGGCAATCTTTTGCATCAGCGCCATTGAAACGCCCGAGTACCCCCTGGCAAAGCAGGCAAGCCGGCATACCATGGCCGCCCGGGTTTCTTCCGCACCAAAGGGCGCGCCCGTGCCGCAGCCGTGAAAGCGGATCAGGTTCATGCCGTTTTGTTCGGCCACCTCGGAAATCATCCGCTTGCCGCAGCATTTGCCGAATCCCGTGGTTACCCCGTATACGGGCAATTCCTGTTCCAGGGCACGGGTGAGCACGGCCCGGGACTGTTCCATGTGAGCAGTGAATTCGGCGCCCGTATCGATTTCAACGACCGCCTCGCCCCGGGCTACCCGGACGATCTGCTGCAGGGAAATTTCCGAACCGTCGATTACGAGCGTGTGCCCGCCCTTTTGCGGGGTTTTTGTCATATCCTGTCCATCCTTGTCTGCGGGGTAATCCGGGCAGGTTTTGGCAAGCCTCCCGAACCGGCGGAAAAATTAAAGTATATTATAGGTACCGGCACTTCTTGTCAAGTTTCATACGCCCCTTACGACAGTCTCCGCCAGAGAAAACCCAGTCAGCTTACCACAGGCTGATGCAGACTTCCCGATCCAGAGGGTTTGTCTTTGACCCGGGGATTTTGAAGCTCTTCGGAATTCGATGGGGAAAACTGCCGAGGGGTTGGCCGGGTCGGGACGGCGGGGTGGTTTGCGCAGATGCATCGGGCGCGCCAGCGGACGGCATATGCGCAAACTTCCCCGCCGGCCCGACCTGCGAAAATCCGGGAACCGCCGGGTTTTTTTCAAAGAATTTTATCATTTGATGAACGCCATGCTTTTTGTTTTTTATCAAAGTTGACAAATGCGGTAATTCCCTTTATGCATGACTGCTGATACGGGATTGAAAAACAGGGGTTGAATGTAGTACGAGTTTTAAAAACAGTGCTCAGGCAGGGTAAATGCAAAACAACTGGCATTGCCTGGAAAATCTGAAAACCGATGCCGAGGGAAACATTCGCGCCAGGGCCGTTGTGCCCGCAGACTCTCCGTGGTTTTCCGGCCATTTTCCGGGCAACCCCATATTGCCGGCAATTGCCCAACTGGCAATCGTTTTTGATATGATTCGGCAAGCAACAGGGCGGAAACAAGATCCCGGCGCGGTCAAACGCGTGAAATACAGGCGCATTATAAGGCCTGGTGAAGCCATCCATGTTGCCGCCACTCCTGTGGACGGCAAAGCGGGGATTTTTTCATTTCAAATGTCCGTTGATGGGGAAATGGCCTGTAAGGGGCGGATTGCTACGGATTCGACCACCTAAATTGAGCGTTTCAAATTTTTACATGGATCAATATTTTGTATTTTTTTAAGGAATTAAGTCATTTTCAGGTGTTAAAATTTGAAACCCTCCGGGATTTCCAATTTTGCCGCATCTACTGCCTCAGATGCAGTCTCGCATAGTCCACTATAGCTTGTCTGCATCTTCCTTGTATCTGCGGCAAACTTGAAAATCGCTCAAATTAGGGACCAAATAGTCAACCAAACAGGGAGAACGAAAAAACCATGCAGCAGGAATTGACACTTCAGGATACCATCGAAGGGGTGGCCAGAATTATCATCGACGAGTTGAAACTCGAGGATGTAACCCCGCAGACCTTTGACCCGGACCTGGACTTAATCGATGAAGTCGGGGTTGACAGTATGGATCTTGCCACCGTGGCGCTGGTACTTCAGGACGAATACGGCATCAGCATTGACGAGGATGATTACCCGAAGCTCAAATCCCTCCGGCTGATCGCTGAATACGTACTCGCGCATGCACCCGTGAAAAGCTAGTTTATTACTGAAATCAAACACAAGGGGCAATCGTGGCGAAATTCAATCAGCAGGGGACTGAAGCCCCCGCGATACCGGAAGCACAGGCCTGGAAATTCTCCGATATTACCGCAGTTGACGGAATACGGGAGAAATGGGAAAAAGTCCGAAAATACTTTTTCCTGCGGGAGTCCACCTATGACATGACCCACCGATGCAATATCGACTGCGAGGGGTGTTACTACTATCAGGGCGACAAGGCCGCGGTCACGGAAAACCGGAATCCGGAGCAGTGGCGCCGGCTCATGGCCCACGAAAAACAGCGGGGGATTACCTACGTGGTGCTCGCAGGCGCCGAACCCTCCCTGGTACCCGAGTTGTGCCGGGTCTCCTTTGAGGAAATCCCCCTGGGATGCATTGCCACCAACGGGATTAAACGCATTGACAGTGCCGTGGACTACCAGATTCATATCTCTGTATGGGGAAACGATGAAACCAGCCATCGCCTCAGGGGCGCCAAAAACATGCTCGAAAGGCAGATCGACAATTACCGGGATGACCCGCGGGCGGTTTTCGTTTATACGTTTACCCCGGGCAACATCGATGAAGCCGAAGAAGTCGCCGAGCTGCTGGCGAAAAACAACTGCCGGCTGACTTTCAACATGTTTTCCGCGCCCGTTGGATATGCGGGCGGACTCCGTCACGATGCGGCCTCGCTGGAAAAAACCCGGCAAACCATGCAGCGCATATGCGCACAGTACCCGGAACAGGTCTGTTTTTCCCCGTACAATATCGTGGCCCACACCCACCGGCTGGGCCTCCATGACCTGTTTTCCTGCCCTTATCCCAGGGCCAACCCGTCAACCGAGATCGGACTGGGCCGGTCTTTTCGGCAGTACCGTACGGACTTGTCCTGGGATCGCAGTGCAGCCTGCTGCGTGCCTGATACCGACTGCGCGGACTGCCGGCATTACGCCGCAGGAAGCGCCGTGGTGACATCCAGGATGTTTCGCCACGCAAAGAACCCGCAATTGTTTAAGGCCTGGCTGGATTACGTGGATGTCTACCTGGCGGTATGGGTTCGGGAATATGAAAAAAGCCCGGATCTGTGTTCCCACCTGGTGGCCCCGCCCGGCCACGATGTTTTTGAAAAGTAAGACGCACCTGGAGCAAACAGCATGAAAACCGTAAGTTCCCTTCTCGACAGCCACTGGTACCAGCGATACAAGAGAATTTCGCAGCTCAATATCCGCAGCTCCATCTATGACGTGACCAATCGGTGTAACCTGCGATGCAAGGGGTGCTTTTTTTTCTCTTCCGGAGAAGACAAGGTCGCCCGGGAAGAAACCGATCCGGACAAGTGGGCGGCTTTTGTGGACAAGGAAAAACAGCGCGGGGTCAACCTGGCCATCCTGATCGGGGGCGAGCCCACGCTCTGCTTTGACCGGGTTGAGGCGTTCTACAGCAGGATGCCGACCTACTGTGCCACCAACGGCTTGATCAAGGTCCCGCGCGACCGGTTTCCCGACATGATGGTGGGCATTTCCCTGTGGGGCGATGAGGAAGATGAAAAGCGCCTTCGGGGCCAAAACACTTTCCGTATTTCCAGCAACAATTATGAAGGTGATCCCCATACCTATTACCTGTATACCATCACGCCGAACCAGATCGGCAGAACCGGGCAGGTGATCCGCAAAATCCGGGATGCCGGCCTGAAGGTGCACATGCAGCTGCTGTCCAACGACGAGGCAGTGGACGGTTTTTCCTGGCGCCAGGGCGAACTCGACGATCTGCGCGCGGAAATGGATGAAATGCTCGATACCTATCCGGATACCGTGATTTCTTCCAAGTATTATCACCAGGTGATTACCACCGGCAAAATGCTGGACCGGCAGTTTGGCTGGCGGGAGTGTCCCTCGGTAACCGAGCCCCTGGACAGCCGGGATCCAAAACCCCGGCGCCTGATCCATTTCATCCGCTGGGCCTCAGACCTTGAAACCATGCACAGGTGCTGTACATCCGCCACCCGGGATTGTTCCACGTGCAAGGACGGTGCGGCGCACATGAGCTGGATCATGGTCAACAAGCGGGCCCACATGCGTTCTTCCGAGGACCTGCAGAACTGGATCGAAGTATATGAAATGTTTGCCAAGCTTTATCAATTTCTTCCCTGGTAGACCGCGGGCGCATTCATGGAAAACCGTCAAAGCGTTATCCTCGGATATGACATCATCTCGCCGCTTGGCACGGATCGGGCCGCACAATGGGAGGCATTAAATTGCGGGAAAAGCGGAATCGGCCCGCTGACGCGGTTTGCCGCAGGTGCAAATTTTCCGGTCCGCGTTGCCGGTCAAGTCCCGGAATTCGATGCCGGCCCGTACCCGTTTTTAAAGCCCCGGGAAATGGCCAACTGGAAGTCTCCGATTTTCAGGCACGCCCTGCTGGTGGTGCATCGGGCCCTGGTGCAAAGCGGCATTGAAATTACCGAAAAACTTGCCCCGCGCGTGGCCGTGACCTTCAGCTCCGCGGTGGGCGGCCAGGACGCGGTGCTCACCGCGGACCGGCGGATGCGGGAGACGGGCAAAATGCCGCATCCCTTTACCAATCCCAATTCCTGCATCAACATGGTCACCGGAAAGGTCGCCATGCTCACCGGTGCAACCGGGCCGAATTTCTCGACCATCACCGCCTGCGCCACGGGTGCCACCTCAATGATTAACGGCGCGATGCTGCTTGCAGCCGGCAGGGCGGACGTGGCAATCTGCGGCGCCGTGGATTTCGCCCTGGTCGAACCGATTGTGGCCGGTTTTGCCACCATGAACGGGGCATACCGGCACAAGCCCGGCCGGGAAGAGGCCCCGGAGGCCGCCAGCCGGCCGTTTGCCGCGGGCAGGCGGGGATTTGTGGTATCCGAGGGGGCCGGCGCGGTGATTCTGGCCACCCGGGAATTTGCCGAAACCCACGGTCTTGACTGGCGCATCGGCCTTCGGGGGTGGTCCATGACCGGGGACGCTCATCACTTTGTGGCCCCTTACGAGCCCACGGTGCGGCGCTGTATTGCCGAAAGCATCGCGGATGCCGGAATCTCCCCGCAGGATATTGATGCGGTCAACGCCCATGCCGCCTCCACCCAGGCGGGCGACCGGGTGGAACATGATGCCTTGCGCGCGGTGTTCGGCAAAAAGCTGCCGCCCACTACGGCCAACAAGTCCATGACCGGCCATGCCATGGGTGCTTCGAGCGCCATTGAATCCGTGTTCGCCATGGAGGGCATGAAGGCCGGTGTGCTGGTTCCGACCATCAATTACGTACCGGACCCGGAAATGCCCATGGAAGAAATTGTGACGGAGCCGCAGGCCCTGGATCAGGGATTTGTTTTGAAAAACGCCTTTGGTTTCGGCGGATGCAATGCATGCATCGTATTTAAACAGCGCACATAGAGAAAGCCCCGGAATTATATGAAAGCACCCCGAAACAGACGGGTTTTTGTCATTGGATACGGCGCTGCCACGCCCCTGGCAAAGACCTTTGAGCAAAGTTGGAAGGCCGCGGCTGCCGGCCGGTCGGGTTTCCGCCGGGTGACGCGGTGCCAGGTCAAGAGCCAGAGCAACGTGGTGGGTGAAATTCCGGACTGGGATCCTGCGGCATGCGAATTTGCCGATGCCAAGGAAGCCTATAACTGGAATGCGGATTTTGTGATCCTGACCATGGCGGTCTGCCGGGAAGCCCTGCAAAACAGCGGCCTGGAAATAAATGCCGATACCGGTCCCAGAACCGCATGCATGGTGGGGTCTGCCTTAAACGGCACGGATGCCTTCCGCACCGCCATGGACACCTATCTCAACCGGGGCGCCCTGCGGGTCAGCCCGTATCTGCTGCCCAACCTGTGCGCCAATCTGCCGGCGAGCAAAGCCGGCATGATGCTCGGCTTTACCGGCCCGGTTTTTTCTCCCCAAGGGGCGTGTGCCTCGGGCAACCACGCCATCGGGCTGGGCGCACGGATGATCCGGGACGGGGACTGCGATTTCGTGCTGGCCGGGGGCGTGGACACCTGCATCATGCCCGAGATTATCCACGGTTTTGCCAACATGAACGCCACAATCAAGGTCAACCCGGATGACCGCGCATATGAGGATCCATCCCAGGCTTCCCGGCCATTTAGCATCGACCGCAGGGGCATGGTTTTATCCGAAGGCTGCGGCGTCCTGGTGCTGGCCGCAGAAGAGGCCATAAAGGCCCATGGCCTGCGACCGAAAGCCGAGGTCCTGGGCGTGGGCTGGACCTCCGATGCCCATCACTTCACCCTGCCGCATGCGCCGACCATTATCCGGTCCATTGAAGG
>JAIPEJ010000100.1 GCA_021737225.1 Desulfobacteraceae bacterium | reverse complement strand
TCATATTTGTCACAGGCAGTTTTTCCAGCATCTTTGCCTTCATGTACCTGGTAGTGATTGTGTATGCCACCATGGTGACCTACCGTAGCGGCGGGATGGTGATTGCCACGCTTTGCTGCATTCAGTACGGCCTGATGATCGACCTGGAATATTACGGCATCATTCATCCCCTGGGCTATGAGGCCGGTTTTCTGGCCGCCGGTCATGACTGGCCCTACATCATCTACAAGCTCCTTTTAACAATTGTGGCCTGCTACGCCGTGGCAATTCTGAGCGGATTTCTCTCCGAGCAGGAGCGTACGGCAAAGCGGGATCTCTGGGCCATGGAAGACCAGATGAAGCGCATGGAGCGGCTGGCTGCCGTCGGCGAGATGGCAGCGGGACTGGCCCATGAGATCAAGAATCCGCTGGCCTCGCTGACCGGTTCGATCCAAATGATGCAGGACCAGCTCGATTACGATCCGGAGCAGGAACGCCTGATGCAGATCGTCATGCGGGAGGCAGACCGGCTGAGCACACTGGTAACCGATTTTCTGCGCTTTGCCAAGCCGGGACCCGGAAATGCGGAGGTGATCCGGCTCGATGATGTCGTATCCGAAGTGGTGGGGCTCTTTGCATCAGATCCCCGTTATCAGTCCGATATTGAAGTAAAAACCGATCTGGCACCAGGCCTGCACGTGACAATCGATCCGGAGCATTTAAGGCAGGTGTTGTGGAATTTGCTGTACAATGCGGCAGAGGCCCTTGAAGACCACGGCGAAATCGAGGTGAAAGTGTATCCGGGCAGAAAGAATCATGCATGCATCAGCATCACGGACAACGGGCCCGGCATGGACGAACAGACCCTGTCCACCGTGTTTGATCCGTTTTTTTCCACAAAGTCCGGGGGAACCGGGCTCGGGCTTTCCATCGTACAGCAGGTGGTCGGGGCGCATGGCGGGCTGGTGGATATCGACAGCATCCCGGGCGGGGGCACCACGGTAACGATTCGGCTCCGTCGCCATCCTTCCTAAAAGGCTTGACACCGATTTGCAAATGGGATAGCAAGCCCCTGAACCATTTAAAAAAAATTGCATTTTCACCGCAGACCGGGAAAACATGCGCGCACGGCCCGGGTTTTTTTGTACAAAAGCGGTTTCGTGCGCATATGCAGGGGAACATGGATGACGCAGTCAAAAGACGTGATTACAAAACGCAGGGAAAAGATCGAGGCGCTCAAGGCCGAAGGCGTGGATCTGTTCCCCAATGATTTTGCAGTGACCCACGCGGTGGCCGATATCCGGGATGCCATCGATCAGGCAGACGAGCAGGTCACCGGCGGTCACCTCGGGATTCGTGCGGCAGGGCGGATGATGGCGGTCAACCGCTTTGGTAAGTCGGCTTTTATCCGGTTCCGGGACCGCAGCGGGCAAATGCAGGCCTATATCCGCCAGGACCGGGTGGGCGAAGAAGCCTACGCGTTTTTCAAGAGACTCGATATCGGCGATTTTGTGGGGCTGCAGGGCACGATGTTTGTCACACGGACCGGGGAATGGACGCTGGCCGTTGATGCCTTCCGGCTGCTGGCCAAGGCTTACCGCCCTTTGCCGGAAAAGTTTCACGGGTTAAAGGACCCGGAAAAGCGGTATCGGCAGAGATACCTGGATCTGGTGATGAATCCGGAGGTCAGGGATGTCTTTGTTAAGCGCAGCAGGCTGATTTCCGGGATTCGCGATTTTCTGTTGGCCCGTGACTACCTGGAAGTGGAAACCCCCATGATGCAGCCGATTGCCGGTGGTGCAGACGCCCGGCCCTTTAAAACCCATCACAACGCCCTGGATATGGACTTGTACCTGCGGATCGCCCCTGAGCTTTACTTGAAGCGCCTGGTGGTCGGCGGATTTGAGCGGGTGTTTGAAATCAACCGCAATTTTCGAAACGAGGGCATTTCCACTCAGCACAACCCGGAGTTTACCATGCTGGAGTTTTACCAGGCATATGCCACGTACGCGGACCTCATGGATTTAACCGAGGAGATGTTTCGCCATGTGGCCGGGGCGGTAACCGGCTCAGCGCGGGTGTCATACCAGGGCGAAGAAATTGACTTTGACAGCAGGTGGCAGCGCATGACGCTTTTTGAATCCCTGGTTTCCGTGGGCGGCATGGACCCGGCGCTATTAAAGGACAAGGCCGGGCTCATGGAGTTTGCAATCGCCAGGGGGGTTCCAGTGGACCGAACCGCGGACGCGGATATCAGCCTGGGCAAGCTCACCACCAAGGTTTTTGAACACCTGGTGGAGCCGCAGCTCATGCAGCCGACATTTATCACCGGGTACCCGGTGGAGGTCTCTCCGCTGTCACGGCGCAGCAGCCAGGATCCGCAAATCACCGAACGATTCGAGCTTTTTATTGCGGGCCGGGAGATTGCCAACGGATTTTCCGAGTTAAACGACCCGGTGGACCAGGAGGCGCGGTTTCTGCGGCAGGTGGAAAACCGGGATTCGGAAAATGAAGAAGTGCAGATGGATGCCGATTACATCCGGGCACTGGAATACGGCATGCCGCCGACAGCCGGTGAGGGCGTGGGCATTGACCGGCTGGCCATGTTGCTGACAGATTCGGATTCCATCCGGGATGTCATTTTATTTCCCCACTTGAAACCCGCGGAAAAAAAATAGCACTTTTGTCGCGGGTGCCTGCAGAAGACAAGACATCTGAAACCACATTGGGCATATTGAATAAATGGCTTTTGAATATTTCATCGGCAGCCGGTATTTAAAATCCAGGCAGAAAACCGGCTTTATTTCCTTTATTACCGTGCTGTCCATTGCCGGGGTAACGGTGGGGGTTATGGCGCTGATTATCGTGATCGCGGTGATGACCGGCGCTGAATCCTATTTCAAGGACAAGATCCTGGGCGTGGAGCCGCATATCGTGGTTCGCAATTACGAAGGCGCTATTTCCGACTACCCGAATGTGCTCGGGAAACTCAAACAGCGCGCACAAGTGGAATCCGCGGTGCCGTTTGTCGAAACCCAGGGAATGCTCCGGTCCGGCTCCGGGATGTCCGGGGCGGTGATGCGCGGCATTGCCCCGCAATATGAAGGCACCGATGTCATGGGGTTTTCAGAGTCAGAGCTGGCGGAAAAACTGGCACCGGCCGAAATCCCGGGCAATGACCTCAGAATGCCGAGCATCATTCCGGGCAAGAACCTGGCGCAGAATCTCGGGGTCAAAAAAGGCGACACCCTTTACCTGATTTCCCCGCGGGGCATGATGACGCCGGGCGGACATATGCCCGGCATGAAGCGCTTCCATGTCAGCGGGGTGTTTACTTCGGGTTTTTACGAATATGATGCGTCTCTGGCCTATATCCGCATGGATTCCGCCCAGCAGCTGCTCAAAATCGGGGATGCGGCCACGGGCATCGGGATCCGGATATCGGACATGTACCGGGCAGACAGTATCGGCAAAAGCATTTCAAAAGACTTGGGCTTTCCGTACTGGACCATGGACTGGATGGAAATGAACCGGAATTTCTTTTCCGCCCTGGAGCTGGAAAAAACCGCCATGTTCGTGATCCTGACGCTGATCATCCTGGTGGCGGCCTTCAACATTGCCAGCACCCTGATCATGATGGTGATGAGCAAAACCCGGGATATCGCCATATTAAAGGCCATGGGGGCCACCACGCGCAGCATCCGGAAAATATTCGTCTTTGAGGGGCTTGTCATCGGCGGGATCGGGACCGCGGCCGGCACTGTACTGGGGCTTGCCGGCTGTTTTCTGCTCAAGCATTATCAGTTTGTGGAACTGCCCGGGGACGTATATTATTTCACCACCCTGCCGGTTGAAGTCAACGGGGTCGATATCGCAGTGATCGTGGCCGCCGCGCTGGTGATCTGTTTTCTGGCCACCCTGTATCCGGCCCGGAAAGCATCCCGGTTAAATCCGGTGGAGGCGCTGCGATATGAATAATGCATTTGCGGAAAAACAATCGGAAACCGCGGATCAGACCCCTGAGCGTGCGCCCCTGCTTCAGGCATCCGGGATTTCCAGGCGGTTTACGGATAAAGACACGACCATAGAGGTTTTAAACGATCTTTCCGTGGGAATCGGTTACGGCGAAACCATGGCAGTGGTCGGAGAGTCCGGCGTGGGGAAGTCCACGCTGCTTCATATCCTGGGGACCCTGGATCCGCCGGACAGCGGCACGGTCATGTACAAGGGAACCAACGTTTTCGAAATGAGCGGCGCCCGGATTGCCTCGTTTCGAAATGCCGCAATTGGTTTCGTGTTTCAGTTCCATTACCTGCTTGCCGGGTTTACCAGCCTGGAAAACGTGATGATGCCGGGCCTGATTGCGGGAATGAAGAAATCCGGGGTAAGGGAAGATGCCGAGGCCATCCTGGTACGGGTGGGGTTAAAAGACCGGATGGGTCACCGGGTCAGCGATCTTTCCGGGGGAGAGCAGCAGCGCGTAGCCCTTGCGCGTGCGCTGGTGCGGGGCCCCGATATTCTGCTGGCCGACGAGCCCACCGGAAACCTGGATCAGCGAAACAGCGCCCAGATTCACGAGTTTTTGGTGGAATTAAACCGGGAAATGGGTATGGCCATGGTAACAGTGACGCACAACATGAAACTTGCCGATATGATGCAGCGCAGAATGCACATTGTCGACGGCAGGCTAAAGCAGCTCGAATAAGCCGGGACCAGTGAGGGAATCGGAATGCGGATTGGATTTTCGACGATAGCGGCAATCAGCCTCTTTTTTGCACTTTGTGCAGCGGCAGGGGCGGAAAGCCAAGTGAAGGAAGTAAAAATACAGGGCAATCAGCGCATCGAGGATGCCGCCATCCTGCGGGTCATTACAACCCGTGCAGGTGAGGCCTTTGACAGGGATCGTCTTTCGCAAGACCTGGAAGCCATATACCAGATGGGCTATTTTGATGATGTGCGGGTGGCTGCCGACAAAACCCAAGCCGGCCGGATCGTGATTTTCACGGTTGAGGAAAAGCCCACCCTTCGCACCATCGAGGTGACAGGAAACAGTGTTTATGATGACAAGGAGGTCAAGGAAAATATTGACATCTCTTCGGGCGCCATTCTCAACATTTCCCGGATCAAGCGCAATATCCGGGCCATTGAGACGATGTACAAGGAGCTCAACTATCATAACGTCGAGGTGGACTACGAGATCGAGGAACTCGATCATAACCGGGCGGACCTGATATTTACCGTTGAAGAGGGCAAAAAGGTCCGTATCCGGGAGATCCGGCTGGAAGGCAACCGGGCGTATTCGGACAAAGAGCTCAAAAAGATCATGAAAACCTCGGAGAAAGGTTTTTTCTCCTGGCTGACTTCCTCGGGCGAACTCGATGCCCAGCGACTTGAACAGGATGTCATGCGCCTGGAGGCTCACTATCAGAATAACGGCTACGCAGATGCCCGGGTGGCCGAACCCGAGGTCGAATACAAAGGCGACTGGATCTATGTGACCATCAAGATCCATGAAGGCCCGCGATATAAAGTCGGCGAGGTTTCATTTAAAGGCGAACTCATCCGGCCTGCCGATGAGCTGCAACAGAAAGTCTCCATTGGCAAGCAGGCGTATTACAGCCGGAAGGTGCTGCGAAATGACGTGATCACACTCAGCGATCTGTATGCCGACCAGGGATATGCCCGCGCAGATGTCCGCCCTGGTATAGACAAGCACGAGGATGCGGACGTAATCGACGTGACGTTTCAACTGAAAAAGAATCAGCCGATTTATTTTGAAAAGATCGTGATCGAGGGCAACACCAAGACCCGGGACAAGGTGATCCGGCGGGAACTCAAGGTGCACGAGCAGGAAAAATACAGTGCCAGCCGCCTGAAGCGTTCCGTGCGCAATCTGCACAGGCTGGACTTTTTCGAGGACGTCAATGTCAAGACCCGGCAGGGTGAATCCGATGACCGGATGATATTAAACATCGATGTCACGGAAAAGGCCACGGGCAGTTTCAGCTTCGGCGCCGGCTACAGCGCGGTGGAAAAACTCTACGTGATGGGCTCGCTTTCCGAGCGCAATTTCCTGGGGCGGGGCCAGAAGATCGAGCTGCGGGCCCAGACCGGCAGCGAGTCCCGGCAGTTCCGGTTTCTTTTCACCGAGCCGTGGCTTTTTGACATCCCGCTGTCTGCCACGGTGGAGGCCTATAACTGGCAGCGCGACTATGACGATTACGAGCGCGACAGCAAGGGCGGAAAGCTTCGTTTCGGGTATCCGCTGTTTGACTATACCCGGGGGTATGTCACCTATGCCCTTGACGTCAGCGAGGTCAGTGATATCAGTCCGGCCTATGAATACATGATCCAAAAGGGGCGGTTTACAGAAAGCAGCCTGACAACAAGTATCGTCTATGACTCGCGCGACCGGGCCATCAGCCCGACAGAAGGCTCCAGGCACGTGCTCAGCCTCCAGTATGCCGGTCTCGGCGGTGACGTGGGATATGCCAAAACCACTGCGGAGCTGGGTAAATATTTCCCGCTTTTCTGGAGCACGGTGGGATTTCTGCATGCCGAGGGCGGATATGTAAAGGAAGCCGGCGACAAGTACCTTCCGGATTATGAAAAGTTCTACCTGGGCGGGATCAATTCCCTGCGCGGATTTGACTGGCGCGATGTCAGCGTCCGCGACGATGACGGCAACAGGATCGGCGGGGAAAAATTCGTCCAGTTCAACGCGGAGTTCATATTCCCCCTGATCGAAAAAGCCGGTTTAAGAGGCCTGCTGTTTTATGATACAGGTAATGTGTACAAGGAAGGTACCCGGGTGGATCTGGGTGAGATGCGGGAAAGCGCGGGATTCGGTATCCGCTGGTATTCGCCCATGGGCCCGATTCGTCTGGAGCGCGGCTATATACTTGACCGGAAGAAAAACGCTCAGGGCGAATACATCGAGGATTCCGGAAGATGGGAATTTGCCATCGGCGGGGCGTTTTGATTAAAAAGGAAATCGGCAAGCATCTTGGCTGATCGGCGTTGCGAAAAAGGAGTTTCCTCGCTCCAGGAGCCTCTCCGAGCCTCGATTTCCGCTCGGAAATCCGCTTTTCCGCACCGCCGTCAGGGCAACGAAGTGCAATTTTGCAGGAGCGCAAAAAAAGGTTTTCCCTGGAAGTCTTGAAAAAATATAAGCTTTTGTTTTTACTTAACCACTTAATCACTTAAAACTTAACACTGCCTGTAAAAAGGACTTTTTACAGGCTTGTCAATTATCGGAGGGATACAAATGAAGGCAATGAAGATTTTCGGTGCGATCCTGGCGTGTACCATGGCTTTTGCCGGCCCGGCGTCTGCTGCGGACGTGGCCAAGATCGGGGTGGTTGATTTCCAGAAGGTGATCCAGGAATCCGAGGCCGGCCAGCAGGTCCAGGAGCGGATTCAGAAACAGGGGCGGAAGATGGAATCCGAGCTGCAGGAACTCGGCAAGCAGATCGAGGGTCTTCAAAAGCAGCTTTCCAGGGATTCCATGGTCATGAGCAAGGAAAAACGCCAGGAAAAGCAGCGGGAAATGGAGATCAAGAGATATGATTTCCAGTCCAAGAAAAAGGAATACGAAAGCGAGTTCCGGGAGATGCAATCAGAACTCGTAGGCAAAATGCAGGAGGAGATTCTCGCCATTGCCGAGGGAATCGGCAAAAAAGAGGGCTATCTGCTGATTGTCGAAAAAAACGCCGCAGTCTATTATCCCGATTCCATCGAGATCACCGACAAGGTGATCAAGAAATACAATGAACAGTTTGACGGATCCATCGGCGGTGAGGGCTCGGGCAACTGATCCGCTCTGCAGGGGATTTCGTTTAAAAGGGCGAGTACTTTTATGAAGGAAATCCGGCTATCAGATCTGCTCCGGGTCATTGCCGCAGATCCGGCCGACCTTAAGGGCGATCCGGACAAAACCGTTGCAAGCGCAATGCCGTTTGACCAGGCCGATGGCAGCGCAGTGACTTTTGCAGACAATGCCGATCTGCTCAAGCGGGTTCCGGCCAGCAGTGCCGGAGCTGTGATTGTGCCCAGGCATTTTTCAGAAGCAGCTGAGACCAGCCTGATTTTCTCGGATCAGCCAAGGCTGAGCTTTGCCCGGGCCATGCATTATTTCTATCCGCGCAGGCCATCTTTTTGCGGAATCAGCTCCATGGCAGCCATCGGGGATGATTTCCGGTGCGGAGAAAACGCGGCGATCGCCCCTTTTGCCTTTATCGGCGATCATGTTATTCTAGGGGATCGGGTGGTGATTCATCCCCATGTCCATATCGGCAGCGGTGTTCATATCGGCGATGACACGGAAGTCATGCCCAATGTCACGATTGCGGAAAAAAGCCGGATCGGCGCCCGGGTGATCATCGGCGCGAACACGGTGATCGGGGCCGAGGGTTTCGGATTTACACCCGATGCGGGCCGGCATTTTAAGATTCCCCAGGTGGGTATGGTCCAGATCGATGATGACGTGGAACTCGGTGCGGGCAACACCGTTGACCGGGCCACGTTCGGCCGGACATGGATCCGCGAAGGCGTGAAAACCGATAACCTGGTACATATCGCCCATAACGTCACAATCGGTCAGCACACGATCATCGTGGCCCAGGTGGGGATTGCGGGCAGTACCCAAGTGGGGAAAAACGTGATCCTGGCGGGTCAGGCGGGCATCGGCGGCCATATTTCCATCGGGGACGGGGCCGTGGTGGGGCCGCAGGCAGGCGTGGCCCGGAGTGTGGAGGCCGGCAAAACGGTTTCCGGCACCCCGGAGATGCCGCATCGCCAATGGCTTCGGGTTCAGCAGACAATTTCCCGGCTGCCGGAGATGAAAAAGCAGATCACGGATCTGGAAAAACGCCTGGCCCGTCTGGAAGAAGGCGGCCGGCCAACCGACGAAGACAAGGACGTGTGAGAAAAATCCATGACAATACATCCAACTGCCATTGTTGATCCAAAGGCCGAGATCGATGAAAATGTGGAGATCGGCCCTTTCTCGATTATCAAGCCCCATGTCTCCATAGCCTCCGGCACCCGGATCGGCTCGCATGTGAGCATTGATTCGTACGTGGATATCGGACCTGACTGCCAGATATTCCAGTATGCCTCCATCGGTGCCGTGCCCCAGGCCGTGAAGTTCAAGGGAGAGGTGACGTACCTGAAAATCGGGCAGAATTCAATTATCCGGGAGTTTGCCACCCTGAACCGGGGCACGGAATTCGGCGGCGGTGTCACCCGGATCGGGGAGGACAACTTCCTGATGGCCTATACGCACGTGGCCCACGACTGTATCACCGGCCGGGGGGTGATCATGGCCAATAACGCCACGCTGGCCGGGCACATCACGATAGGCGATTATGTGACCATCGGCGGGCTGGTGGCCATCCATCAGTTTGTCCGAATCGGGGATTACGCCTATATCGGGGGCAAAGCCGCTGTGGTCAAGGATATTCCCCCCTATTTGATCGCCGCCGGAGACAGGGCCAGCCTGCACGGTTTAAACAAGGTGGGGCTCAAACGCCATCAGTTTTCCGACAACTCCGTGGATCAGCTCAAGCGCGCCTACCGGATCATCTTCCGCATCGGCCTGACGGTTAACGAAGCCGTGGAACGGGTGCTGGCAGAGGTGGAAAACACCCCTGAAGTGCTCAAACTGGTCAACTTCATCAA
>JAIPEJ010000099.1 GCA_021737225.1 Desulfobacteraceae bacterium | reverse complement strand
CGACTGCCTCGCGTTCTTCTTTGCGCTGCCATTTAAGACGCAGCATGGCCGATACCGGGCCGGATCGCATCCGGCAGTGCCGCCCGGCCAGCACGTTTTCCAGCACCGACATATCGGAAAACAGGCGGATGGTTTGAAACGTGCGGGCAATACCCATGGCGACAATCCGGTGGGTCGGCTTCCCGGTGATATCTGCGCCTGCAAAAGAAACGCTGCCGCCGTCAAGCTCGTAATTCCCGGTAATCAGGTTAAACACAGTGGTTTTGCCCGCTCCGTTGGGCCCGATCAAGCCGAAAACCGCGCCATCGGGCACTGAAAACGACACGTGATCCACCGCCAGCAGCCCTCCGAAACGCTTGGTCACGTTTTCCACTCCCAGCAGGCTCACAGGGACACCTCCTGCTTTTCAAACTTGTCAACGGGATACTTGCGGGGCCGGGGCGGCAGGATCCCCTGGGGCCGGAAAATCATCATGACCACCAGGACGATCCCGAATATCAGCAGGCGGTACTGCTGGAGGCCCTGGAACACCTCTGGCAGGCCGATAATCAAAATCGCGCCCAGCAGCACGCCCGGAATGCTGCCGGATCCGCCCAGGATCACGATCATGAACATGATGACCGATTCCCAGAAGGAAAAGGATTCCGGGGAGATAAACCCGATCTTGGCCGCGTAGAGCGTGCCGGTCATGCCCGCCCATACCGCGCCGATCACAAAGGCGGCCAGCTTGTATCCGGCAGCATTGATGCCGCTGCCCGTGGCCGCCACCTCGTCGGAACATGTGAACTTCAGCGCCCGGCCGAAGCGGGAGTGCTCCAGGAGATAAAACAGGATAATGGTTGCGCCGAGAAAAACCGTTAGCAGATAAAAATAATGCCCGGGGGCCACAATTCCGTTGATTTTCCAGCCAAAAACCGTAGGCGGCGAGATGCCGAAAATTCCGTTTGCCCCGCCGGTAATGCCGAACACGTTGTTGATCAGTGCGATGCGCACGATCTCCACCATGCCGATGGTGACGATCAGCAGGTAATCGCCCCGCAGGTGGATGATCGGCCGGGCCACGGCCAGGGCAAAAACGCCCGCGGCGATCCCGGCAAAAGGCATGAGCCACAGCACGGGCACGCCCCAGGCGGTGTTGACAATGGCGGTGGTGTAGGCGCCGATGGCGAAAAATGCGGCATGTCCCATGTGAAACATGCCGCCGTATCCCAGGATAATGTTGAGCGACAGGCCCAGCACCGCGTATATGGCCACATTGTTTAAAACGTCGGTCCAGTACTTGTCCAGGTACAGAGGCGCCAGAATCCACAGCACGGCCACGGCCGCATAAACCCCTTTCCGGATATTGTCCGCATCCGGCTTCATACTTTCTCCGCCACGCGTTCGCCCAGCAGTCCGGTGGGCCGGACAATCAGGATCAGGATGAGCACGAAAAAGGCGATAGCATCTTTCCAGGCCATGGATATGTAGGCCGCGCCCAGCGATTCAATCACACCCAGCAGCAGGCCGCCCACCATGGCACCCGGTATGTTGCCGATGCCGCCGAGAATGGCCGCGGTAAACGCCTTTAACCCGTAGATCCAGCCCATGGTAAACTTGATCTGCCCGTAATACAGCCCCACCATCACGCCCGCAGCCCCGCCCAGGGCCGGTCCGATGAAAAAAACCAGCATAATGACCCGATCCACGTTGATCCCCATCAGGCGGGCTGCGTCCTGATCAATTGCCGCGGCCCGAATGGCCGTGCCGATCTTCGTGCGCTGGATAAAGACATACAGCCCGATCATCAGGATCACCGAGGCGCCCAGGATCACAAAACGCATGATCGGCACTGGCAGGCCGAATACATGAAAAACAGTGGTGGGCAGTATGCCCTGCGGATAAACCTTCGGATTGGGGCCGTATACGAGCATCACGGTATTGGAAAAAACAATGGATGCCCCCAGTGCCGATACCACCGCGGAAAGCCGCGGAGAGGTGCGAAGCGGCTTGTATGCGGCCCGGTCCAGCAGAATGCCGATCACCCCCACCAAGCCCATGACCATGACCGCCAGGATCACGATCCCTGCGGCCGCACCCACGTGATCGGTAAGGGCCAGGGAAGTCAGCAGGGAAAGACCCAGGTACGCCCCGATGGTAAACAGGTCGCCGTGGGCGAAATTAATGAGCTTTAACACCCCGTATACCATGGTATAGCCCAGGGCAATCAGCGCATAGATCCCGCCCACTGCAAGCCCGTTGGTCAGCTGGGTAAAAAAAACCTCCACGGATATCTACTCCTGCAGCACGAAGTTGCCCTCGGCGTTTACCTTGTAGACCCGGTAGACATCGCCCACCCGGTCGCCCTTTTCGTTAAAGGCAATCGGGCCGGTGAGGCCCGGAAATGCCTCCAGGTCATTGTGCAGGTAATCTGCGAGCTTGTCAGTGTCCGTGCTGCCGGTCTCCTCGATGGCCTTGACGATCACGCGGAATGCGTCGCCCGCCAGCACGGCCCAGATGGAGCCCGGCGCGGAACCGTATTTTCCCTTATACGAGGAGAGAAAATCCCGGGCCTGCGCTGAAGGCAGGTCCTGGGGCACCGGGGGCGAAAGAAACCGGAAGCCCGCGGCTGCCTCTTTTCCGGCGATTTTGACCAGGTCCGGGTTGTTATTGGCATCCCCGCCAATAAATGGGACATCCCAGCCCATGTCCCTTTTCTGGCGAAGAAGCATGGCCGCTTCCGGGTAATAGCCGGTGAAAAAGACCACGTCGGGATTATCGGACTTGAGCTTGGTCAGGATGGTCGTGTAATCCTGTTCGCCCGGGGTCAGTGCATTAAAAAACACCACCTCTGCGTTTTTGTCATCCAGCAGTTTTTTTGTCTCATCTGCCAAGCCCTTGGCATAAGTGGTGTTATCATGCAGAATGGCAATTTGTTCATAATTGTTTTCCATAAGCGTCTTGACCGCTACCCGGGCCTGCTCGTCATCGCGCGGGCATGTGCGGAAAAAGTACGGCAGGTCCTTTTCCGTCAGGCGCACCGCAGTGGACCCGTTTGCAATCTGAATGATGCCGGCAGAAGCATAAATGTTCTGAGAAGCCTCGGTTACAGAAGACCCGTAGGTGCCGATAACAGCCGACACATCACGGGTGGCCAGGCGCTGGGCGGCAAGTGCCGCAGTCCGCGGATCCGCGCCGTCATCGCCGATAACGACATCCACGTTTTTGCCCAAGAGGCCGCCCCGGTCGTTGACCTGTCCGGCCAGCAGCTGCACGATCTGCTTCATATCCTGTCCTTCGGCAGCCCAGGACCCGGTCAGCGGGCACATCAGCCCGATCTTGATGGTATCCTGGGCGGCGGCCGGCGGTCCGGCCGCAATAAAACCGGCCGCAACAATCAGCAACAACAGCTTTTTCATATCCGCATCTCCTTTTCACATGGTTTTAATAAATCAGGTTCTTACTGGTAAAAATGTGTTCATATCCGACCCCGGCCCCGAAAGTCAAGGTCTATGCGCGGCTGTCTGCTGCAGCAGATTTCCGGCCACGATCAGGATCAGTCCGGCAATGGTGGAAACCCGGATCACCTCGCCCACCAGCGCACTGATAAATACCAGGGACAAAAACGGCGAAAAAAAGATCAGCGTGCTGATCCGGACAGTGCTGGATGTCAGCCGCAGGGCTTTGAGCCAGAAGATAAAAGTAATGCCCATCTCAAAAACCCCCACGTAGGCCGCCCCGGCAAAACCGTATGCAGACGACGGCCAGGGATCGGAAAACACCGCACATGCAGTGAAAATAAACGGCAGGGCAAATGCGAAGTTCAAAAACAGCCCGGCAACCGGGTCATGTTCATCCCGGGTGTTGTAAATCCAGTACAGGGCCCAGATCACGGTGCTGCCCAGGGCCAGGGCCACGCCCGGCCCGTTGGAAAAAGCCAGCGCCAGGGGGTCGCCGCGGGTGGAAATGATGACTACGCCCGCGTAACTGATGAAAATGGCGGCGATTTCGCGGGCGCCGATGGGCTGCCGGAGCAGCGGGATGGCAAGCAGGGATAAAGTAATGGCCCAGGTATAATTCAGGGGCTGGGCTTCCTGGGCGGGCAGCATGTCATATGCGGCAAACAATACAACGTAGTATAAGAACGGATTGAGGATGCCGAGCCCGGCGGCCTGCAGCAGGCTTTTCGGCGAATACCGAACAAGCAGACCGAACTTCTTCTGAAAGCCCAGCACCAGCCCCAGGCAGGCAATGGCGGTCACATCCGCCCACAGCAGAAGCTGCAGCGGGTCGAAATGCCGCAGGGACAACTTGAAGGCCGAGGCCACCGTGGACCACAACAGGACCGTGGCGCCGGCATAAAAATAGGCTTTCTGCTGCCGGGGCAGGGGCAATGGCGTTCCTCTTCAAAACCTCACAGGTGCAAAAACATGGAAAACACGAGTATTACAGGAAGAAAAGCCCGGAAACAAGCATTTTATAATCCGGGAAAACTCGGGTCTCCTCTTTGCAGAGCGTTACAATGCTGAAAATTCCTGGAAAAACACCCAAGCTTCAACGCCGAGCCGCGTGCTTCGCTTGACGGGACAACCGTGACGGCCTCCCACAGGCTGATTCAGGCTTTCCGATCCGGATGGTTTCTCTTTGAACCCCAGGAGTTTTGAAACTTTGTGGAATTAGGCTTGAAAGCTGTCGAGGGGTTGGGTCAGGGCGGGCCGGCGGGGAAGTGCTATACCACTTGGTCCCGGAGCCGGGCCCAGATCTCCCGCACGGCTGCGCAAGCCGGGGCATTCGGATCGTATTCAAACAGGGTCCGGGCCTGGACCATGGACTTGGTCATGGCCGGGTCAAAGGGCACCTGTCCCACGCAGGGCACATTGTGCTGCTCGGCAAACTTCCGAATCCCTTCGGATATGGATTCGTTCAAGTCATACTTGTTGATGCACAGCAGGGCGGGCACGGAAAAATGCCGCGCCAGTTCCGCGACCCGCTCCATATCATGGCGGCCCGAAAGCGTGGGCTCCGTGACGATCAACACCCCGGAGGCACCGCCGATGGCGGCAATCACCGGGCAGCCCACTCCGGGCGGCCCGTCTGTGATCACCATCTCGTGGCCGTCGGCTTCCGCGATTTTCGCAGCCTCCTTGCGCACCACGGTCACCAGCTTGCCCGAATTCTCCTCGGCAATACCGAGCTTGGCATACACCATCGGGCCGAATCTGCAGTCAGAAATATACCAGTAACCGGAAAGATTTTCCGGAAACGCCACAGCACCTTCTTCGCAGAAATAATAACACACCCCGCAGCCCTCGCATTCAAGCGGGTCCACCACGAAATCCGGACGGATCGCATTGAATCTGCACAATTCAATGCACTTGCCGCACCGGGTGCATTTATCCAGGTCAATGGCGGCGGTGTGCCCGGCCGTGAATTCATGGCTTTCCTTTACATTCGGCGACAAAATCAAATGCAGATCGGCTGCGTCCACATCCGCATCACAGAGCACAGGCTTGTCTGCAAGCTGCGACAATGCCGCCACCATGCTCGTCTTTCCGCTGCCGCCTTTTCCGCTGATAACCACCAGTTCTTTCATGATTTCCCCCCGGCGACAAGATTGCAGATATCTGCGTATAGCTTTTCAAAGCGCTCCCGCCATTCCGGGAAGGCTTCCACCACAGGCTCTCCCCGGGAATAGGCTTCCGCGATCTGGCGGTTATAGGGAATTTCCATTAGGAGCGGGATCTTTTCCGCGGCCGCATATTCGGCAACCTTGTTGTCTCCGATATCGGACCGGTTGATAATCAGGCCGCTGGGAATTTCCAGGATTTTCACCGTTTCCACCGCCAGTTTCAGATCATTTAATCCAAACGGGGTGGGCTCGGTGACCAGTACCACGAAATCCGTATCCTTTATTGCGGCGATCACCGGGCAGGAAGTGCCCGGGGGTGCGTCGATGACGGCAGTCTCATCCGGGTTGATGCGGGAACGGATTTGCCGGATTAAGGGAGGTGCCATGGCCTCACCGATGCGAATCCGGCCGTGGACGAAGTCCAGGCCGTTGCACCGGCCATGCTGTATTGTGCCAATGGTTCTTCTGCCCTCCTCGATCGCACCCGCCGGGCAAGCTGCCTGACATCCCCCGCACCCGTGGCAAAGCTCGGGGAACGTCATCACTGTATCGGCAATGGTCACGATCGCGTTGAACCGGCAGATTGCTGCGCACTCGCCGCACAGGGTGCATTTCTCTTCATTTACCTGCGGAACGACCATCGTTATGGTCTCATCGGGCTCAAATACCGGCCGGAGGAACAAGTGCGAATTCGGTGCCTCCACATCGCAGTCCGCCAGCCGGGCGCTGTTGATGGACAATGCAAGACTGGTGGCCACGGTGGTCTTGCCGGTTCCGCCTTTTCCGCTTGCCACGCTGATGATCATGGTCTTCAAACACCTTTAAGATGAATCACGGACTTCCATGGCAAAATCCCTGTGATCAATGCCCACCGCATTCATGGCTGCCATGGCCGCCTGCACAGAGGTTCTCGCCGGTTTCCAGGTTGTCCTGGATATACTGGTTCACCAGGGATTCCGGGTCTGTCACAGGCACGCCGGCAACCACCCGGACTCCGGCCTGGTCCAGCAGGTCGATTGCCCGCCTGCCGATTCCGCCGGCCAGCACTACGGTAGTTTGTTGTTGCGCCAGCCACTGCGGCAGCACCCCGGGTTCATGGGGCGGCGGAACGAGAATTTCCCTGCCTGCGATCTTGTTGTCCTCCACTTCGATGAAGGCAAATTCCCGGCAATGTCCGAAATGTGCTGCAAGCTGGCCGTTTGCCAGCGGTATGGCGAATTTCATAAACGATCTCCTTATCATGTTGGATTATGCTGCATCTTCTGTTTATGTTACGTTCCCTGAAAAAACCGGATGTTTCTGATGAAAATTACATCCAGTGTCCGTTTACGTTGGGTCCCCCGGCCGGGCGGAGTTCTCCGTTTTTGTATTGCTCCAAGGCTTGCCGGACACTGCCGGATACACCGGTTATCACCGAAATCCCCGCCCGCTCCAGCACGGCATAAGCCTTTGGCCCGCAGCTTCCTGTAAGCACGGCTCCGACTCCCTTGCCGGCAACCGTCTTGGCAGCCTGGATCCCCGCCCCCTGCGCTGCATTTAGATTCTGGGTATTTTCAACCACATCATAAGCCTGGTGATTGGGATCCAGCACGATGAAACAGGCAGCCCGCCCGAATCGCGCGTCAAGCTCGGCATCCAGTGTTTTTCCTTTTGAAGAAACCGCGATTTTCATGTTCTCCCCTTTTCGGTAAAGTGGCATCCTTCATGAATTGCCGGCATTCTTTCTACGGGATTCCCATGTAATGAGAATATGCTCATAATTTTTTAAAAATGCAACCCCCTTTTTGAAAAATTCATGAAAATTCCGGCAGAAAAACTGCAGACAGCAGGCGCGGATCTCGGGAGCACGCGGGCAGGAAGGGATTTACAAAAAAAACGAAGCACCCGAAGAAAAACGTCTTTTCATGACTTCTTCGCGTGCTTCGCGACTTTTAATGGGCAGAACCGATAAGGGATGCCGCTTTTATATAAACCGGTCAGGCGGGTTCCTTGGCGAATTTCACAAGGATGTCGCCGGATTCCACGGCCTGGTTGGCCGCCACCCGGACTTCTTCCACGATGCCGTCACGGGGTGAGGCCACCCCGCTTTCCATTTTCATGGATTCCAGGATCACCACCTCCTGGCCCTTGTATACCCGTTCTCCGGGGCTGACCCGGACCTCGACCACCTGGCCCGGCATGGGGCACCGGATCACATTTTCCGATACCCGTTTCATGGGACTGGGCATGTGTACGGCCAGTTCCCATTCCCAGGGGGTATAAATTTCAAAAACCCGATTGACACCGCAGTATGAGCCGGACATGAAATTGCCGACAAAACGGATGATAAACCGGTGCACGCTCCCGTTGACAGTGAGTTTCAGGCGACGGCGGTAAAATTCAAACGGCGGATGGGTTACGTCGTATTCCCGGTCATTGACCGAAATCGTCCAGTTTCGCTCCGCGGCGTTTCCGCGGAGCCGGACCTGAAATACTTCGTCTCCGGACTTGACCATGTATTCATGCTGATCCTTGGCCGGGATGCGGCTTCCGATCGCAGAAACCATGGGCTTTAATGATTCCCGGACCAGGGCGCTGCGGCAGTGGCGGACCAGAGTGACAGCCATTACCAGCCGCTGCAGATGTTCCTCAGGCGGCGGCTCTATGGCCTCTGCGCCGTCGAATTGCTCCGGGATAAAATCGGTGCTCAGGCGGCCCTCGGAAAAGGCGCTCAGGTTTAAAATCCGGTTTACGAAATCAATGTTGGTGACCACGCCTTCTATGTGATAGCCGTTTAAGGCATTGATGAGTTCCAGGCGCGCCTCCTCGCGGGTTTTCCCCCGGCAGATGACCTTGGCCAGCAGGGAATCATAAAAGACGCTGATCAGGCTGCCTGCATGCACGCCGCTGTCCACGCGCACATGCTGCCCCCTGGGCTCGGCATAACGGGTGACCAGCCCGGTTGCAGGGAAAAATCCCTTTTCCGGGTCTTCGGCACAAATCCGTGCCTCAATGGCCCAGCCGTTGATCTCCACGTCCGTCTGCCGGATGGAAAGCGGCTCGCCCGCGGCTATCCGGAACTGCAGTTCCACCAGGTCGAGGCCGGTCACCATTTCGGTCACCGGATGCTCCACCTGCAGCCGGGTGTTCATTTCCAGGAAAAAAAAGGCGCCCGAGTCCTCCATGACGAATTCCACAGTGCCCGCATTGGCATAGCCGCTCTGGCGGGCCAGCCGGCAGGCCACTTCTCCCATTTTGGCCCGCAGGGAAGAATCCACCCTGGGCGACGGGGATTCCTCGATGATTTTCTGGTACCGGCGCTGAATGGAGCACTCGCGTTCTCCCAGGTAAACCGCATTGCCGAAACGATCGGCCATCACCTGGATTTCAATATGCCGCGGCCGGGTGATGTAACGCTCGATAAATATCCGGTTGTCGCCAAAAGCCTTCTGCGCCTCTGCCCGGCTTGCCTCCCAGGCGGACTTCAACTCTCCGGGTTCACTTACAATCCGCATTCCCTTGCCGCCGCCGCCGGCAGCCGGTTTGAGCAGCAGGGGGTAGCCGGCAGCCTCCGCAGCCGCACGGGCCGCCTCATAATCGGCCAGCGGCTCCGTTCCCCCCGGTATTATTGGCACGCCGGCTTTTTCCGCAAGGTTTCGCGATGAGACCTTGTCGCCCAGCAGTCGGATGGCCTCAGACGGCGGCCCGATGAACGCCAGCCCGGCATTTTCAACCATTTCCGCAAACCGGGGATTTTCGGAAAGAAATCCGTATCCGGGGTGAACGGCTTCACACCCCTTTTCTTCGGCAATGCGGAGCAGCTTTTCCATGTCCAGGTATGATTCCGCCGCTGTGCTGCCGCCCAGAAAAACGGCTTCGTCCGCCTCCAGGGCATGCAGGCTGCGCGTGTCGGGGTCCGAATAAACAGCGACTGCGGCAATACCCAGCCGCTGACAGGTGCGCAAAATCCGTACGGCGATTTCTCCGCGGTTGGCGATTAAAATCTTTTTAAACATCAACGGCCTCACAGGGGAATGTTTCCATGTTTGCGATCCGGTTTCTCCGCTTTTTTTCCTTCCAGAAACTGCAGGGTGCGAATCAGCTG
>JAIPEJ010000002.1 GCA_021737225.1 Desulfobacteraceae bacterium | reverse complement strand
CGCAGCAGGCGCTTGAGCAGAATCCGCTCCTCGCCTGAAAAACGCTCCAGGATTTCCCGGTTTGATTCCTGCCGCTCCCGGATCAGCACATCTTTCTGGCTGTCGGCCTTTTGGGAAGTATACAGTCGCTGGACCCGGCGATCATTGCGGTCCGGCGCCTTGACGATCCATCCGGTCTCCACCATCCGTTCCAAAACCCCGGAAAGCGTGGCCTTGTCCAGCATAAGCAGCCGGGAAAGCTCGGTGGCCGTCATTCCGTTCTGGTACCATAGCGCCTCGAGCACCAGGTGCTGCATGTTGGTCAGCCCGTAAGGCTTCAGGCGCGTTTTAAAATTGTTGTGGGCTTTCTGGTAGGCCTTGCCCAGCAGAAAAACCATGCATTCGGGTAAATCCTCAGGCAGTTGTGACATTTTCCGGCACCCGGCATAAATATTGTTCGTATACGAACCAATTAAAATGCCTCCGCAAAATTGTCAAGCACAGAATGCGTTGATAATTTTTATTAACTGAATATTTTTACAACACAACGGGCAAAACCCGGCACGGCTGTGCCCAAAATCGCATCTGTTCAAAAAAACAAAAGGAGAAACTGACATGCGGATCGGATTTATCGGACTTGGCATCATGGGGCGCCCGATGGCGTCCAACCTGGTGAATGCCGGATACGAAGTGGTTGTGTATAACCGGACCAAAAGCAAAGCAGACGCTTTGATTCACCAGGGCGCAAAATGGGCGGATTCACCGGCGGAACTGGCCCGCAACGCCGACACTGTCATTACCATGGTGGCTGACCCGGATGCCGTGAGCCAGTCCGCAATGGAACCGGACGGATTCCTGCCGCACATGCGCGACAATTCTCTTTGGATTAATACCTCCACGGTCAATCCGTCCTTTGCCAGGCAAATGGCCGCGGAATCCCAAAGCCGCGGCGTGCGGTTTTTGGACGCACCCGTGGCCGGTTCCAGGGTGCCCGCTGAAAAAGGTGAGCTGATCTTTTTTGTCGGCGGAAACCGGCAGGATGTGGATGTCTGCGCCCCCCTGTTTGATGTCATGGGCAAAAAAACCGTGCATACGGGTGAAGCCGGCACGGGCAGCGGTATGAAAATGCTGTTTAACCTCCTGCTTGGCACGGGCATGGCCATGTTTTCAGAAGTCTTAAACCTCGGCCAAGCACTTGGCTTTTCAAAGGAAACGCTTTTTTCAACCCTGCTTGGCTCCCCCGTGGTCCCGGGGTTTATCGAGGGCAAACGCGACAAGATGGATTCCGGGGACTTTGCGCCGGATTTTCCGCTCAAATGGATGCACAAGGATCTGTACCTGGCAGCCCTGACTGCTTATGAACAGCAAGTGCCCATGCCCGGTGCCGCAGCGGTAAGGGAACTTTTCGGCCAAGCCCTGCAGGCCGGATACGGGGATGCGGATTTTTCCGCCCTGGCCCGTTTCCTGGAACCGGAGGATAAAGATCAATAAAGCCATAAAGGCCGCCGCAAATGCAAGTTCATGAACGTTTAACCGCGGCGTGTGGTATATCTCTAAGGCTTCTCCGATGGTGCCCTGACAGTGCGCAGCAACTGTTCAAAAGCCCGGTTCAGGCGAATAAAGGTTTCATGGCGCCCTCCCTTGTCCGGATGATGCGCCTTGGCCTTTTCGCGGTACTTTCGGGTCAGGGTTTTTACCGTCATCCCGGAAAGCTGGTCTCTTGATATGCCCATCACGGAAACCGCCTCATCCAGGGGCATTGCGGATCTGGGCGCCGGCGGCCGGTAGGTATGATGCCGGGCTTTGAACTGCCACATGAGATCCTCGAGATAGCGGCTGCCTGCAAAATCCGTATCAAAAAACCAGCATGCATACCGGATCAGGTAATCGTTCAGGCGTTTTGTCACACCCAGGCCCGCCCAGAAACCGGTATCCGCGTTCAGCCGGCAGAGTGCCTCAAGGAAGCATTCGTCCAGCCTGTCCCGGTCCAGGGCCTCCGGAAACTTCCGGGCAAGGGGCCCGGTAAAGTACCCGGGCACGTCGAAAATCACGTATGCATAGTTTTTCTTTTCCCGGGCTTCGAGTACCTGCTCCAGTTCCATGAACTGCTGCTCGATCTCGTCCCGGGACTTGTCCAGCAGGCTCCGGTATATTTTCCGGGGGACCGCGTGAATCCGGGATTGATCCAGTTCCCCGAAACGCAGGTAGTGCACCCGGCGCATGTCAAAAATATGAAAGGATTCGGTATCGCAGCGCCTGACCTGCACGGCGATTTGCTCCTGCACCGCCCGGGGCTGCGCCTTGCGCGTAAATCCCCGGATCACCCGCTGGGTTTCCGGGTCCAGAAACTGCCAGAACACGGATTCCAGCTCGTCATAATCCGGCTCGCATCCCTGCTCGGCAAGCTGCTCGCAGAGTTGGTCGTCAAAATAAAATCCCGGTCCGGAACCCGGGTAAACGATGTATTGCCCCGGGTCTTCGCCCAGGTCAAAAAGTTCCCGGCTTACGGTCGTGTCCCCGGTCTTTACGCTCTGCCGGATCGCATAACGGATTTTTCCCCGGATGCGCTTTCTGGCCAGATACATGGCAATCTCCTCTGCTTTGTTGTCGTGGATTCAATATAATCATCCTTTTGCAGAGATCCCGGACCGGATTTGATCCGGCAGGGCCGGCACCTTCTTTGAATCCCGCGAATTTAGGCTTATATTAGAACTCAGAAACCGGGAGGAATCATGCAAGAACCAAGCAGCGCTCCGGCTGATCGCCTGGGAATTGCCCTGCATCTGCCATGCGGAGGGGTCATCAAGAACCGCTTCTGCAAGTCCGCCACCAGCGAAACCCTTGGAGACCGGCGCAACGCGCCCACGGAAAAGCTGGTGCGCTTGTACCGGACATGGGCCCGGGGCGGTGCCGGCCTGCTGGTGACCGGAAACGTCATGATCGACCGGCGGCATCTGGGCGAGCCCGGCAATGTCGTGATCGAAGATGAACGCAACATGAATAAGCTCAGGGCCTGGGCCGAAGCCGGAAGCCAAAACCGGACGCATATCTGGATGCAGCTGAACCATCCGGGCAGACAGGCGCCCAAGCCCTTGTCAGACCAGCCCGTTTCCCCGTCTGCAGTGGCGTTTCGAACCGATATGGCAAGGTTTTTCAACCCGCCCCGGGCGCTTTCCGCTGCTGAAATCCGCAACCTGGTCGCGCGTTTTGCAAAAACCGCCATGATCGCCAAAAAGGCCGGTTTTACCGGGGTGCAGATACACGCTGCACACGGCTACCTGGTCAGCCAGTTCCTTTCCCCGCTGACCAACCAGAGAACCGATGAATGGGGCGGATCAGCCGAGAACCGGATGCGTTTTGTCCTGCGGATTTATCATGCAATCCGCGAGCGGGTAGGCCCGGATTTTCCCATCAGCATCAAGCTCAATTCCTCGGATTTCATGCGGGGCGGCCTCACAGAGGAAGAATCCGCACAGGTGGCAGTCTCACTGGCCGAAGCCGGCATTGATCTGATAGAGGTATCGGGCGGCACCTATGAGCGCCCGGCCATGACCGGCCGCACACAGCAGGTGGGGCAATCTGATTCCGAGGCCTACTTTCTGTCCTACGCCGAAAAGATCCGCACCCGGATAAATACACCGGTTGCACTCACCGGCGGCTTTCGCACGGCCGCAGGCATGGCTGCTGCAGTTGACAAAAACGGCATTGACATGGTGGGGCTTGCCCGGCCCATGGTGATTGATCCGGAACTGCCGAGCCGCATCCTTGACGGCGCGGATTATGTCAGCCCGATCCAGCCCATCCATACCGGCATCCGGCTCATTGACCGGGTGGCCCTGCTCGAGCTGACCTGGTATGAACAGCAGCTCGGATACCTGGGCCGGGGCAGACGGCCCAGGCCGAATCAGGGTGCCTGGTTTTCCCTGGCAAAAACCCTGCTTGGAAACGGGCGTCAGGTTTTTCAGAAACGGCGGGGATAATCAGTGGTGCATTCTTTGCAAAGCAAAACAATTGAATTATAGTGTATTTAAGTATAAGCGCATGGAGGTTGTGATATGACGGAAGAATTTTATGATGTTATTATCCTCGGCGCCGGACCGGCAGGCCTGCAGGCAGCCCTGCACGCGGTTCGCCGGAAAGTATCTGTTCTGGTGATCGGGGAAATTGCAAAAAGCAGCGCCTTTCGGGCACATATTGAAAATTTCTGCTGCCTGGAAGGCGGATCCGGTTCGGAAATGCTCCAACTTGCCAGAAGCAAGGCAGAAGCATCCGGTGCGGGTTTCCTGGAAGAAGACGTCATGTCGCTGGATCGGGAAGAAGACGTTTATATCGTGGAAATGGAAAGCAATCAGCGATTAAAAACGCATGCACTGGTTCTGGCCATGGGGGTCTCCAGAAAGACCCTGGGCCTGTCCGGAGAAAAGGGCCTGGTGGGCAAGGGCGTGAGTTATTGTGTAGACTGTGACGGCCCCTTGTACAGAGACGAACCGGTGGCAATCGTGGGCGGGGGCAGTGCGGCCGTAAGCGGCGCCATGACCATGGGATCTTATACCAGTGAAATCCACTTGATCTGTAATAAGCTGGATGTCGGCAAACAGCTTGCCCAAAGCCTGAAAGACAGCGATGTTATCGTGCATGAAGGCCGTAAGGTCACAAATATCAAGGGCGACGACACTGTTACCGGGGTACTGCTCGATGATGACACCGAACTTACCGTCAACGGGCTTTTCATTGAACTGGGTGCCAAAGGCGCTGTTGAGCTTGCAGGGAACCTGGGGGTTATTCTCGACGATACAATGCAGTATATTGCTGTAAACAAAAAGCAGGAAACCAATCTGCCCGGTGTTTATGCCGCAGGCGACATCTGCGGGCCGCCCTGGCAGGTGGCCAAGTCCGTGGGCGAAGGATGCGTGGCAGGGCTCGAGGTTGCCGCCTATGCCCGGCGCAGGAAAAGCCGGACGATCTGAGATCATCTTCTTTTCAAACAAAGCCGCAACTGGCTTGAAATCCATCCCCGCACATGAAGAGGCTTTATGAATCGCAACACAGATGACAGCACGCGTCTTGTATATTCCACGGAAAACAGCGGAAAGTGCCCGAAGTGCGGCAAATCCCTTAAAAAATGCGGATGCGGGCAAAAACCGGCCCAGCCGGCCGCAGACGGCATTGTCCGGGTTTGGCGGGAGACCAAGGGCCGCAAGGGCAAGGGTGTTACGATCATTACCGGAGTTCCGCTGGAAGGCGATGGGCTCAAGCAGCTGGCCAAGCGGTTAAAAGCCAAATGCGGCAGCGGAGGCACCGTGAAAAACGGCGTGATCGAAATCCAGGGAGACCGGCGGGACATGCTGAAAGAAGAACTGGAAGCAGAAGGATATACAGTCAAGGGATGATAAGCCGGTAAAAAGTCTTTTTTTACCGGCAGTGTTAAGTTTTAAGTGATTAAGTGATTAAGTAAAATCAGAAGCTTATATTTTTATTGTTTGCCGGGCATAAACATTTTCAAGACTTACAAGGAAATTGAGGCTCAAAGAGGCGCCTGGAGCACAAGGCACTGCAGTGCAACGGGTCACCTGATTCCGAAGCTCAGCCGCCAGGTCTTCTCGCCATCGGTCACCCGAACGTCATCGGGATTGATGGCCTGGATCCGGTAGCCGTCAATGCGCTCCCCCTGCCGGCATATTTTGCCGTTAATCACCGCGATCCGGTTTTCCGGCGCATCTGCCCAGGAAATGGCCTGCAGCGTCAGCGGGCCGTCTTCCATGATTTCCGGTTCGGGCGCGGTATCGGGTTGGGCAGATCCGTTTGAAACCGGGTTTTGACGGGTTTCCGTCTTATCCGGCGCTGACCGGGCCTGAGAGTCTCCGGTTTCGGGCGGCTTCTCAATCTGTTGCCGGGCTTTCTTGCCGGATTGTTTACCCCCGGCCTGAGATTCGGATTCAGCGGCGCTCCCGCTTTCATCGGAACTTCCGGATTCGGGTTTTCCGGCATCCGGTTCTGCCGCGTCTGTATCCCCCGAAGCCGGATCCGCTTGCGCCAGGACGATACCCGGGGATTGCTTTGCCTGTTGGCTCCGGCCATCGTCCCGTGCCGGCAAGTCCAACCGGACCCGGGTTTTGGCCGCCCGGGTATCTGTGACCGTGGGGTTGACTGAAAGGGTAGCCAGTTTCCATATACCCGCGGCAAAAACAAGAAAAATCACCACGCCCCCGGCGATCACAAACACCGGCCGCGCCCGGGAAGATTTGGTGAAAGATCCCTCTGTGACGCCTCCGGTCCCGGGCGATGCGGTTTCTGCTTCCAGTTTCTTTAATGCATCCAGAATGGCGCTCAAATCAAGAATCCTTTGAACTTCGAGGCGAAATCCGCGGCATAGCGGCAGGGGCATTCAGCCGGTACAGGATGATCTTGGTCAGGGGCCCCACTTTACCGTCAACCACAAGCCCCTGCTCGGCCTGAATTCTTCTGACCGCAGTCCGGGTTGCGGCATCATAGTTGCCGGTGATTTTCACGCGGCTCATGCCGATATCCCGGAGTAGCAGCTGCAGTTCGGCCACGGACAGGGCGCTGGCCTCCACTCCGATCACACCATCGATACCGCGCGGGTTTTCCCATAACACATAGGCTTTCCCGGCCCACAATGCGCCGACTGCTTCGATCGGCACCCGGTAAAACCCCTCGGTTCTGGGATGGTAAAACGTGAGGGTGTCATTGTTGGCCGCAACTACTGTCAAAAACGCGCGTTTCTGCATTTTTGAACCGGCAAATGACAGAATCGCCGGCAGATCGGTCTTCCGGAGCAGGTCCAGGTCCTGCTCGATCGTATACAGCTCAAAGCCATACTTTTCAGACATCCGCTGAAAAAAGGCCTCCGGTTCATCGATGAATGCATCCCGCGCAAGACTCCGAACATCCACATGCCATAGGGAAAGCAAATATGACATTGCCGAAATTCCGGAATCCGGGCCCATGGTGCGGATCAATTCCTCAAGGTCTTTGTGCCGTGTACTGATCTCGGCGTCGGCCTCACGAACCGGCAGATCCAGGGATACGGTTTCGCTGTCTTCCGGCCGGGATTTTGCCTTAGCAGGTGCGATGGGTTCTTCATTGCTCCCGTTGTGCACCCCGGCCTGAATTCCGGGGACGTTTACCCGCTCGAGCTGATAAAAAACAATCCCTGCAAAAGCAACAACCAGGGCTGCCAGCACCAATGCGGGCACGGCGGAAGCTTTCCGGCCCGAAACGGGCGCATCCAACTGCCGGGTGGAGAGTTCGGCAATGGCCTGCCTGACGGTACTGCCGCTGATTTTTTTCGTATTGTTGTTGTATGCCAGCAGCAAGGCCCGATCGCAGACAATGTTGATCAGGCGGGGAATGCCGCCGCTGAATTTATAAACCCGCCGCAGGGCCGGCCGGGTAAAGGATACGGTCCCCGGTGCCCGGGAAGCCACGTGAATCCGATGGGAAATATACCTGCCGGTTTCTACCGCATTTAACGGGCAAATACGGCAGGACAGGGAAATGCGCTGGGCAAGCTGCCTGAGTTCATGGGTGTCCAGCATTTCCGACAGCTCCGGCTGTCCGACCAGTACAATCTGAAGCAGCTTGTGACGCACGGTTTCCAGGTTGGACAGCAGCCGCAGTTGTTCGAGGACATCCCTGTCCAGGTTCTGGGCCTCGTCAATAATGAGAACGGCCTGCCTGCCTGCGGCCCTTTTTCTCATCAGGAAGGTGTTTAACGCGTCAATGAGTTCCTTGGTGCTGCTGCCACCGGAGGGAATGCCGAATTCATCGTTAATGGACTGCAGAAGGCCCCTGGCATTCAGCCTGGGATTAAAAATATAGGCGGTTTCCACTTCAGGGGACAGGTCCTCGAGAAAAGCCCGGCACAGCATGGTCTTGCCGGTGCCCACTTCCCCGGTAATCTCGACAAATCCTTCTTCCTGCGCAAGTGCGTACTTGAGGTGGGCCAGTGCCTCTTCATGACTCCGGCTCAGGTATAAGTAAGCCGGCGTGGGCACCAACTTGAAGGGCCTTTCCCGGAAGCCGAAAAATGTATCATACATAAGATGCGAAATCGTCCGCGTGCGGTTTTATCCCGAATGCTGCAGTTGCCGGGTATATTTTTCAGAGGTAACATCAAAAAAGGGAGATGACAACAGATTTACCAGGAATTACTTCCGGTTCTTCCGGGGTCAAATCCGGTTCCGGTGTCCGCTCCCGGGCTGCCCGCCAGTGCCGTCAAATCATCAAACCGCATGGGCGAAAAACGCACAACCTCGGGCAGCATACAGATTCCCTGGGTTTGCAGCCAGTTTGCCCGGGTGAGCACGGCGGCCCCGACCAGCAAATTCATCGCGATCGTGGCAAAATCGCGGTTCTCCGCTTTTTCGAGAAAAGAGTCCTTGACCCATTCGTTAAAAGCGCCGATCGCGGGGCCGCACCATACCTGGTAGTCGACTTTCCGCTCCGGCTCCCCGCTGATTGCCCACATGGAAGAGCGTCCGAGATAGGCGCGGAATACCAGCGCCATTTTGTGCCGCGGATCTTTTTCCGCACGCGCCACCTGGGCGGGATTGCGCTCCTGGAAAAACTTCCGGGTTTCCTCCCATTCCGCATCAAAACTTCTGCGCAGAAATTTTTCTTCGATATTGCTGCGTTCATCTTCCGGAATCTGCTCAAAACTGCCGTACTGCATGTAATAATCATACAGCCGGGATGCACGCATGGCAAACATGGTACCGCGCTTGAGAACCTGGACCCTTCCGCCCTTTTCAAACATATCCGCAGACGGCGCCATGGTCACATCCCCCTGGCCCGCCTCGGCGAGCATCTGGCGCACGGTCCGGCATACGCCGGCTTCCACGCACGACTGGTTCACCGACCCGGTCAGCACATACCCGGCGCCCATGGAAAAAGCCGCGGCGGTTGCTGCCGGGGTGGCAATCCCCCCGGCAAGACCCACCGGAATGGACTGCGGATAATCGTATTGTGCGCATATTCGATCGCGCAGGGCAATCATCGTGGCCAGCAGGGCGATTGCCGGCTGGTTGTCCGTATGCCCACCGGAGTCGGCCTCCGCAGTGATCGCGTCAGCCATGGGGATATGTGCCCCTAGAGCGGCCTCTTCCCGGGTGATCAAATCCTGCTGCAATAATTTTTCAAGAATTTTTCCGGGCGGCGGACCGAGAAACCGGCTGGCCACCGCGGTCCGGGAAACCTTTGCCACGATCTTGTTCGGAACCACGATCTGGTCGTTTGCATCCCGGTAAATCCCTTTTACCCGGTACCGCACGATATGCGGTGTAAGGCGTAGATACGCGGATGCGCTGACCAGTCGGACGCCCTTCTGCAAATACAGGTCAACGACCCGGCTTTCCAACTCCGGGGCATCGGGTGAGTGGATAAGGTTCATGCCAAAGGCAAGATTGGAAAGTTCGCGCTGAAGGCGGTCAATGGCGCGTTCAAGCTCGGAAGGCCCAAGTCCGGCAGCCCCGAAGAATCCGACCATGCCTGCACGCGCGGCCGTCGTGACCATCTCCACGGACGTGATGCCGTTGGCCATGGCGCCGGCAACATACGGATATCTGATCCCCAGCATGCTCTTAAAATCAGGATCTCCGAAATTCTGGGGATCCAGCGGGGGAACAAAACCGCGCAGCCGGTATCCGTGGTCACCGCCCCCGCCTTCCGGGTAGAGCTCAGCCCGTCCCCAGGTGGCCACTGCCGGTGTCTTGCCTGCATCCACGACAAAAACCGGTTTACTGATGTTCTGAAGGGCCGAGTTAAAGGATTCCGGCGCCGCGTCAGGTTCTGCGCTGCTGCCGCTGTACCAGAAACCATAACCAGGCCCTCCAGTTGCGGAGACACGCATACCTCCCCCTGAACCCGGATGTCATCAGAAATGAAAAAAGACCCTGTCTGGATGTTGCAGATCCACCAATGCGCGGCCGGAGTAAAAGTACCAGCCAACCGTGAAAAATCGGGTCAGCGGCTTTTGCGTTTCGGCGGAATCCGGACGATTCGGGTTTCGCCCTCATGCAGAAAAATAGCGTTTTCCGGGCAGAACGCGGCGCATACACCGCATCCGATACAAAGTTCCGGGTCCCTTTGCGCAATGCCCGCCTCCCCGATGTAAGCGGCACCGGTATGACACTGCTCAACACACGTGCCGCAGCCTGTGCACAAGTCCGTGTCTATAACGGCCAGAAAATTGGTGGCATTGGTGATCGGCGCGATCATGTTCTCCACCGAGTTGCCGCAGCAGCATCTGCAGCAATTGCATATGCTGGTTTCCGCCTTATTGATATCGAAATTGGGATGATAGGCCTTGTGTACCAGGCCGTCTGCTTCTGCCTTTTTGAGCACGTCCAGGGCCTCCTGCCTGGAAACCATGCGGGCAAACCCCTGTTCGGTCGTGTAGCGGGCCGATTTCCCGAAAGTAAAGCAGGTCTCCCGCAGATCGCTCTGCCGGCAGGGATGGCCGGAAATATCCTTGTGATGCCGGCAGAAGCAGTGCCCTAATGCGATCTCGTCGAATTTCTCGATCAGCGCGGTGACCTCGGCAGTGGGCAGAATCCGGTCCACCGATGCGTCAACGGATTCGTCAACTTCGATCCGGATGGGCGCTCCCGTGGATTTGTTCTCTGTCACCGGCACGGTCCGGTCAATGGGCGGCATCTGCATCAGGCTGGGGATGAGGTTGTCGTAATTCTGCTGCACCATTTCGGAGAGTTCCTCAAACAACTGGTCAAACAGGGTACTGATCTCCCGGTTGCGCTCGGTATCCTCTACCTTGCCCATGAACGTATATTCAAAGGTTCCCACGTTCAAAAGCGGCAGCAGCCGGTAGACCGTTACGCCGTGCCGGTTGGGCTGGTTAAAGATCACCCCCCGGGCAGCCAGTGCACGGGTCTTGTCCAGAATTTCGGCCTCGGAAAGCCCGGTGGTCTCCCTGAGCTGCTCCAGGGTCTGGGACTTGCTGTCCGTGAATGCCAGGATGAAGTCCAGCTCATTTTCCCGGATAAAATAACGCAGCAGTTTGACCAGTGTGTCGTTGACCGGCACAGGCGTGCCGCCGGCGGTGCTGATCACATGCCCGACTTGTTTGTACTTCTCATCAATGTGGGTCTGGGAAGTCATACGTTCATTTTCTCCCTGAATTTCAGAAATTTACAAAGAATCCCCGCTGTCTCGGTCTCGGGTGACTTCCCAATATATCTATTTTACTAAAGAAATCAAGTGGAAATCGCTTCCTTCCCCCTTCCAGGATCCGGAGCAGGCCGCCTGCATGAACGAATAAGTCATCAGGCTGTTTGCGCCCGGTTCGATCTCATGCTCTCGATCCGGGAGATCTCCATATCGAGTTTTTTCAGCCGTTTTTCTGTTTCTGCATCCGGGGCGGGATCTGCGAATTGATCCGGCGTGTCTGCCGGCGGGGCATAATCCGGAGTCTCTGCATCTTCCCGGAGCACGGACAGATCCTGTATCCGTCCCTGCTTAAACAATTCGGCCACTACATTGAGAAAAACCAGCACGGGATCGGCTTTTTTATGGTCCGTGTTAAGGGCGATATGCTGCCGGCCCTCGAGGATCTGGCCCACCAGTGTCGTCAGTATATTGCCCGGGCCGAGTTCCACAAATATGCGAATCCCGTCATGATGCATCTGTTCGATCTGGGAGAAAAACCGGACGGGCTTTTTAATATGCGCCCTGAGCACCTTACGCAAAAGATCGGGGTTGCTGTTGATCCTCCGGCCGAACAAGAAGGAATATACATCGCATTGCGCCCGTCCAAACGGAACATCTGCCAGGTACGCATAGAAATTTTCCGCCACGTTCGCTGCCAGCGGACAGTGCGGCGCGGCTGAAATCGGGATCATCCGGGTCTTGATGCCCTCATCTGCAAATGCCTGTTGCGCCCTGTCCACGGATTCCTTCTCCCCGGAAAGCACCGTCTGCTGCCGGGTATTGTAGTTGGCGATCCACAAGTCCTCGATATTGTGCGCCGCCAGTATAGAACGGGTTTTTTCCGATGGTTCCGGCACTGCCAGGATGCAGCCCCGGGTTGCCAGCGGGCAGCTCACGCCGAGTTCCCCCCGGTACCGGGTGAGCCGGATCATCTGTTCCGGGCCAAACACCCCTGCCGCCCGCAGGGCGTTGATATCCCCGAAGCTGTGGGCTGCCACCGCATCGGGGTGCACACCCATTTTTTCAAGCAGGGTAAATATGGCCTCTCCGGCCACGGAAATGCACGGACTGGCCCAGTCCGCGCCGGAAAGCCGCAAAAAGGCCGCTTGCGCGGCTTCATCGCTGTCCGTGCCTTCCGGAAAGACAACCTCCCGGATGGTGTGTCCGGAAAACGCCATGTTGCCCAGGGTTTCCCATGCTTTCCGGGCAGCCGGAAACGCATTGGCCAGAGCGCCTCCCATCCCCGGATATTGTGCGCCCTGCCCCGGAAACAAAAACGCAATCCGTCCCAGGGGCTCCCCCATGCCGTAAAACAGCCCCGCAGAAGGAAAGGAAAACGGCGTATCCGGTGCTTCGCTGATCATGCGGATCGCTTGGGCGGCTTTTTTCAGAAACTCGCTTTCCGTATAGGCAGTCAGGCTGACCCGCACCTCTGATGGGCCTGTGTCGTGGCTGAACCCCTGCTGGGTCTCAAAGGCCAGGCGTTTGAGCAATCCGGATTTATCCGGAGCCGTCTCTGCCTCGGCCATCATACTGTGCATCTGTTCCAGAAGTGTTTCCGGACTTTGTCCGTGCCATACCACGAGTTCAGGAATATGATATCCCCTGCTGTGCGATGTTTCGGCAACAGCTTCCGCGTTGTCGGAAGATGTATCCATATGGGTCCTTTTTCCTGATTGTATTTCCGGCCACAGGCCGGAAACATCATCATTAAACCCCGAATTATCGTGTAAACACCCGGTGCAGTTCCCACCCGCCATTCATATTGCTGTATCTGTCCCGGTTAATGTTGGCCGGGTTGGCCGTGCCGAGGTACAGCCCGGTTTCTTCATCTGATACAATCGAACGAAAACCGTAATTTGTGTAATTTCCAAGCCCGCTGCGGGTTGCCCGGACCGCTTGTTCATGCGAAGACGGAAAACGCCACAAGTCCGCTCCGTATTCCTCTTCTGAAGGCGTCCAGTACCACGGGATATCCGGAAGCGGAACCGTGTAATATTCCCCGTTGATATAACCACGCTGCAGGTTATTCCAGTCCAGCCACAGGTAGGAATGATCCATGGTCCCGACAAACAACTGGCCGTCATAAACCTCCATGGTCCAGGCGTAATTGTTGTACTCGTTGCCGAACCCGGCCCGGCCGTATTTGCCGGAAATGCCGCCCATGTTGTTTTCTCGCCGGGTCCAGTAACCCGAAGATTCGCCTGTGGACACGTATACAGGAAGGGTCCTGTTGCCGTAAAGCAGCTCAACATCCTTGTCTCCGCCAAAATTTCTGCCCCTGAAAATCGAGGTGGCCCGCCAGGAATTGAAATAGGTCTGCACAAGTTTCATCGGGCTCATGTTATACTGATCCATAAACACCAGCGCCGCCTTGCCGTGCACGTGCATGGTTCCCCAGTAGAGATGGCCGTCAAAGGATTTCATGGCACCCACCCCGTATATGGCGGCATTCAGCGGATCGGGCTCGTATTCGTCTGTCTGCCATACTTTTTGCCAGTCATTTAAGTGCGCGCCGCTCAGGCCGTCTTCCGGCACCTTCGGGCTCATCCAGATCCCGGCCGGAACAGGGGTATCGCCGCTGTGGCTACTGGGCCAGGTACCCACGAATATCCGCCCGTTATGTGCTGTGATTTCCGCGCCGGCTCCGGTAAGGCTCCCGACCTGCTCAAAAGAGAACGGATTGGTGCGGCTGCCGGTCCAGCGCAGCACTTTTCCGCCGCCGCCTTCCTCGGCCACGGCCGCGTACAGCACCCCGTCCATGACCAACCATTTCCGGATATTCTGATATCCGAAAATGGTTTTTGCACCCAGAAACCCGCCGGTTTCAGCATCAAATACGAACATGTTGATGCCTTGGCCCAGGGCCACAGGACCTGCCAGAAATACAAGGCCGTCAATTGCACCCGCCGATCTGAGGCCGAATGTGCTCTCCAAAAGCATCCGGGCGTTTTCATCCATGATCTGCGCGGACTTGTCCGTAAGTGTTTTGGTGTTGATATTGTATGTATAGATTTTCGGCGGCCGATAGTCTGAAAAAATCTGCGGCACCGGATTTGCCATCTCGGTTTCCGGATAACGGCCCTGGTCATATTCGCACAGCCACAAGTCATTTTCATACGCACTGACGTTACCGCCCTGCGAATATGCGCTGTATGCCCGTACCAGACAGAGCATATTTGCCGCGGTGCCGAACCACAAATTATTCCCCGCCTTGGTCAGCCCCCACAAATAGGATTGGTTGCACTTGGGTTTTTCATCTCGCCCGCATTCCGGACCGGGTTCAAAGGGCTCGCCGATCCCGTTGAAGCATTCATCGACCTTCGCCCTGGCCACCATTTCGCTCTCAATGGCCGGACTGGTTCCCATGCCGAAACCCGGCGAAACAAAAAGCATCAGAATGCCTGTAATCAGGATACTAAATAATAGTTTTTTCATGTGCTTATCCCCTTAATATAGTAAACACGAACCCGGCCGAACCCTCCCGACCGGAACCCTAAACCGCATCCTTTGTGCGCTGCCGGTATAAATCCGGATCCACTGCCGTTGCCATTTCCCCGGGATCCAGGGTATGCTGCAAAAACGCATTCACCCCCCTGGCCTGGCCCAGCGGATCCTGCAGCACATTCGAGTAATGAACATACAGCACATGGAAATGATCCTGCTGCCGAAGCCATTTATAGGTCGCCTCCAGATAGGACTGATACTTGGTTGCCATGCGCTCGTCTGAGACGCCCTCATCGCCTTTATCAGCACCCCTGCGTTCCAGCATTTTTTTCTGGGATGCCAGTATTTCGTCCATATGCCGCTGCATGAAGATGACATAATAGAAGCTGTTCTTTGGCAGCATCGGCAGAAACGCGGATATGGCCTTTATGGCCCTGCCCTTTTCATCCCTGAGCCACGAGGCGTCATTTTCCAGTTCCTTAATCTTTTCCAGTTCAAAATATCCATTCGGGTTGTCCGCGTTGGGCCTGCGGATATTGTCGGTTACGATATGCATGCCCCCGGCCGCGAGCATGCGCATCATCATACTGGTGCCGGATCGCGGCAGACCGGATACCAGGGTGACAGCTTCGGATACTGGCGGCCTTTGCAATCCTTCAAACCGCTGCATATTCATCCTCAATCCGGGCCTCCTCTGACAGGGGTAACAAAAAGTTTCTGACATGATGGACAAACTGGTCCGGAAGCCTGGCCGGAAACAGGTGACATGCCTCGGGCACAACATCCCGCCGGCAGTTGGGCAGGTTTTCGGACAGATAATCGCAGATCGGTATCAACGGCGAATACTGTCCGTACAGCGCCAGGGCCGGTTGGGAAACCTGCCGGATACGCGCTTCACTCAGGCCGGCGATCTCCTTGATGTCTGTTTTGGCAGTGGTTTGGTCGAGCAGTTTTAAAATGGAATCCGCCTTTACTTTCATCCCCTTGCGCATGCCGAAATCAGCCAGGTCATTAATGGCGTTTCCGTCCCGTAACTCTTTGAGCCGGTACTCCAGGTAATACATGTTAAAGCCGTTTAAAATCTCGGGCAGCCTGGGATTAATCTGCCTGAGCATTTCCTCGCGATGCTTGCGGTAAGGCCATTTCTCAAGGTCGATAAGATGACGGAGAGCCGGCACATTGCCTTCTGCCAGGATAATGCCGGCCACCCTTTCCGGGTACAAAAAGGCCGTGTGCAGCGCGATCAATCCGCCCAGGCTGTGACCCGCCAGATAGGCCCTGTCCAGGCCGACGGCATCCATGAGTTGGCCCAGGTCCCGGGACAAATCAAAGGAGGTATATCCGGTTTCTGCAAAACCGCTGTAGCCGTGTCCCCGCATGTCATAAACAGTCACCCGGAAATCGGCTTTTAGGGCGGCAAAAGCCTTGTTGGCGTGCCAGAAGGACATGTTTCCGCCCATTCCATGAATCAGGACAACATCCGGCCCCTTTCCCTGCTGCATGTAGTGGTGCTTGATTCCGTTGACATTGACAAACGGCATATATCCGCTCCTTTCATCAGGTTTTGTCAAAAGCCTTATCGGCCCGCCGATCTAGGACATGTATCCAAGCCCTTTGAGCCGCTTCATGATCAATTCCATATCCGCCTCGTCCATTTCCAGCGCGTCGGCTGCCTGTTTTTGTGCCCCCTGGGTGGCAGTACCCCGGAGCACCGGATTGGCCGCCAGGGCCTCGGGTTCTATCATCTCCTCGGGAACCCCGCCTTCATAATCCTCCGGGATGGCAAGCCCCTGGGCGTAGAGAATGGATGGCGCCACATCCAGAATATTCAGGGGATCGAGCCGAACGCCGGATCTGATTGCCGGGCCTCTGGCCATGAAGACACCGTCCGGGTAATGCACACCCGCGCATTCGCGCCGCGGCTTGATGATCTCGTCGGATTTCAGGGTGGATACCAGGCCGTTGTCCCACAGACGCAGGGTCAGATCCGGTGCTGCCTCCAGGCCGCCAAAAGCTTCCTCCCGGGTCCAGATGCCGGTCACCACCTGCTGCCCGGTATCCGGATGTTTCAGGGCCATCAGTTGATCCCTGAGCTGGTTTCGCACCCGGTCGTATTCTTCCGGCAGGATCCCGTAACGGCTGTTTTTACCACGGACATTGATGGTAATGCCGTTGCTGCTGGGCGTATTGACATAAGCGATGGTATGTTGCCAATCCAGCAAGTGGCCGTGGTTTTTCACGGCCTCCATGGAAACGTCGCCGGCGCTCTCGGATTCACTGATTGCCCGGTCCGACCAGCTCAGATATCCGAGCTGCTCCAGCAGGGAATTCAAATAGAAACAATACTGGCTGGGCCCGAATCCGTGGTCCGAGACGATAAACACGTGGCCCTCGGGTCCGGCGATCTCCGCCAGGCGGGCGATCATGTTGTCAAGCGCCCGGTAATGCGTAAACAAAATGGACTGAATCTGTTTGTCCGCCTCGGACAGGCCTTTGCCGTAAAAGGCAGGGTCCAATAGCCGGTAAAACACGTGCTGCAGCCGGTCGATGCTGTCAAGTACAAGCGCATTGACGTGGCAGGGATCATAACCCGAAAGAAACTCCAGGACTTTCACCCACTGCTGGTCCTTGTACGTATGGTAGTTGATCCAGGATTCTGCCTCCTCAAAGGCGCAGCCCGCCAGGACCTTTTCTTCCAGGCCGAAATCATGGGCGATGATCTTTAAATCAAAGCCGGGGATGGTTTTCAGGGTATCCATAAGGTCCCGCGGGTAACAGGCGTGCCGCAGATGCCGCCAGGTTACGAATCCGGGAATACTGTAGCCGGAGATCGGAATCGGCGGGGACATGACCGGGAAATTCAGACATGCAGCGGTCCGTTGCCGGCGGGTTAGGTACGACCATATGGTTTCACATTGAAGCTGCTTTGTGCTGACGAACCTTAAAAACTGGCTTCCCGGCGCCTCGGGTCGGAAAAAATCCAGAATGCCGTGATTTGCCGGGCTGCGGCCGGTCATGATCGTGGTCCATGCCGGCGGCGTAATCGGCGGAATGGTCGATTCGAGCTCGGCACGGACCCCCTCGGCCGAAAATTGACGCAGATATGGCATATGTCCGGATTCCATGAGAGGATCCAGGATGGAATAGGTGGCGCCGTCCAGACCGATCACCATGGTTGCTGGGGTTTGATTTGCCATTATACGACCTCGTTCTGTGGTGAAAAATGTTTATCTATAAAATCCACAAGATCGGAGATACGCAGATCGAGAATCTCCTGCTGGGCCAGTTCCGTGAAGTATTCGGTAAAGGGGAAGGACTGCTGGTAATGCTCCTCCAGAAACTCCCCGAGCACGACCACGTCAATGGACTCGAGCCCCAGGTCCTCGAGCAGGAACGTATCCGGAGTGATCTCGCCGGAATACTCCCAGTCCTCGCTGACTTTTTCCAGGGTGGCCAGGATGTCGTTGAAAATTGTCGTCTTGTCCGGTTTACCCATTTTTGAACCGACCTCCTCTTCGGTAGTATTTATTGTGCAGGAAATGCTGCAGACACATACCCATCTTCCCGGGTAATTGACAGCCCGGTGTTTGGATTCAATCCAGCAATGCTATGTCCGGGACCTGTGAAGGATCCGCTTTCTTTTTCTATAATTTCAATGTCTGCAGGCAGAAGCGCCGTGCCCGTGGATTTTTTTGCAAAAACGCGAATGGCGTCCTTTGCCGCCATTCTCTCGGCAAGCCATCGGGCGCCGTTTTTTTCTTGATCCATTTTCTGCCTGTAAACCGCGCGTTCATCCCGGTTCAGATAAAGCCATCCAATGGCCCTCTTCCATATGGTGCTGTCAAGGTCTTCATAGTACGGGGCCCTGCATGAAAGGCTTTTGGAACAAGAGCCTTCGGAATCCTGCTGGACCCGGCTGACCGGGTGCAGCCGGGGAAATCGCCAGAAGTGATATAACTCCATGGGAAGATCAAAACGCAGGTGCGTCCATCCCGTAATGCGCGTCCAGAGGCGGCCGCTTTGGTAAACGATGTCGATGTCGGATTTGACGAAATGCTCGGTAACCTCCCGAACATGCATCCGGGCCCGCATGGTTTCGCCGGCGCGGGGAGGTGCGGAGAAAAACCGGATGCTGCCGGCACCTGCCGGAAACGTTATAAACCGCTCCTTTAGCGTCTGCTGGGCCCAGTAACCGGTAAGCTGGGCGCAGGCGTCCATGAGCAGGGGATGGATTATAAGGTCCGCGGTTTGACCCGAGTTAAAAAGGTCGCCGCTTGACGGTACGCGCAGCACAGCAACGATCTGTTCTTCCGTGGCCTGGCTGATCCCGGCGATAACCCGGAATTTCGGGCCGTGGGTCATCCATTTCTGTTCGTAAATCTGCTCTGCCGCCTCGGCCGCGTCCCTTGGCAGTCCACAATCCGGTATCGAATCGATGGGTTCGGGCGCGGGATAATCCGCATCGAAAACCACTTCTGCCCGGGCCGAAGGCGCATCTGAAAAGGCCCGTTCATATAGAGCCGCCATCGCACTTGTTTCGGTGATTGCCCTGGCCGAAGCCTCCAGGGCAGCGCCGTTGTTTTCATCCACCACCACCCAGCGGCCTGCGCTGACGTTTTTGATTTCAACCGGGACTTTTCCGGGAAAAACCAGGGAAGCCGCTTCGGCCATTATTTCCATGTTCAGGGTCAGCGGCGTTACAATCAGGGGATGCAACTGGTCATCGGTGTCAGACACGTCCCCGCCGAATGGATGATCCAGCAGAAACACGTCTTCACCCAGATCGAGAAAACGTTTAACCCGGCTTTGTTTTCCGGGTTCCAGATCGACCACCTTTCCCACGAACGCATGGGACCGGTTGTCTGACCCGCCGGATTCGCTGCGCCCCTTTTTGAGACCGGCCAGACTCTCGGTGATTTCTTTTTGAAGCTCAAGAAACCGGGACATGGTGTCCATATATTGTCCCATTGCCCTGGATTTCGGTGAAATGTCGCTGTTTTCTCCCGACTTCTCCGGGGACGAAGCCTGCTGCGGTGCCCGGGCGGCACAATACCCGAAGGTTTTCGGGCCGGGAGCTGCGGCTGCGGATTCGGCCGTTTCCAATCTCTTTGGTTCCGGTGCGGCCAGTTTCTCCCGCCACATGGCAGCAGCCTCATCACTTAACTGCAGTTCCGGCAGGGCCAGGTCCATGTGGATCAGGGGCGCCTTGCCCCTGGTTTTATTTGCCTGTATGTCAGGGGCTTGCAGCCGGAGCTGCTGGGCGGACATCAGCGGTTCCAGGGAAACCGGAACGTGCTGGGCGGCAAGCATCCCCAGCAGGTGACACAACTGGGCCGTACCCGATCTGCGGCTGGTGTTGGAAGCAACGGTCATAATGTTGCGGCCCCGCAGCGTGTCATCCACGAATCCGCACAGGTTGTTGCCCGGACCGACCTCCACGAATATCCGGGCCCCGTCATTGTACATGACCTCCACGGTCTGCCTGAACTGCAGTGTCCGGAGCCAGTAGCGCGCCATCAGGTCAATGATCGCATCCCGGTCAGCCGGGTATGGCGCGGCCTCCACGGCCGAATAAACCGGAATCTGCGCAGATGAAAGCTCAAGGCCGGAAAACGCTGAAGTCAGCGCCTCGGCTTGGCCCGCGGCCATGGGCGTATGATGCACCTCTGTGGAGGGCAGATCCGTGTAAAATATGCGTTCCGACTTCAGGACCTGCCTGAATTGCTCCATGGCGTCGGCTTCACCCACCACCACGACCTGGTGCGGGCAGTTGTCATTGGAAATGTAGATATCTCCGTGAATTATCTCCAGAAGGGTTTTAACCTTTTCGTACCCGGCTGATACCGCGGCCATGGAGGTTTTTACGGTATGGGAGCGATCTGCATAAACCGCGGCGATCTGTTCCTGCTTTTGGTAAAAATCCGTCCTGTCCAGGATGCCGGAAGCGATCCATGCGCTGTATTCGCCTGCGCTGTGTCCCACGATCATGTCCGGGGCAATGTTAAACTTGCCGAGCAAATCCTTCATGGCCAGGCTCGAGGCCAATATGGCCTGAAGTCCGCTGTCCAGTTTCCAGAACGCATCTTCCAGGACCCGGCTTTCGGCCTCGGTGAGCAGGGTAGCGGGGAAAATGAACTGAGTTGGCAAATGCCGCGTGATTTTCTTGCGTGCGGCAATCGCTTGGTTCATCTCATCAAAACCGGCCCGGACCGACGGGAACTGCAGGCACAGATCCATCATCATGCCCGTGTAGGAGGCGCCCTCCCCGGGAAACATGAACGCAACCTTGCCGCTTTCCCCCAGGGGCGAGGCGAAATAGTAGATGCCTTTGATATCCTTGATTTTCCTACAGTTGTCTTCTTCGAGCTTACCTGCTGCATATTCCAGCTTGCCGGCCAGATCCTCCGGGGAGTCGGCCACCACGGCAATCCGCTCGCTGTCAGGGACATATTCAGTAAGCAGTGAATGCGACAGGGTCACCAGGTCCACGGCGCCATCCTGCCTGACCCGCTCCAGGATCCGCCGGCATTGCGCGGCAAGTTCGGCCCTGGATCCGGCACTCAGAAGAAACAGGACCGCATCCCACGGGATGGGACACGAATCCGGCACCCGTTCTGTAGTCGCCCGGGGTGGATCCAATAATTCGGAAACAGAAATTCCTAATTTTTCCGGGGTGTTTTCTTCGTACTCTTCAAGTATAACATGAGCATTAACCCCGCCGAAACCAAAGGCGTTCAACCCGGCCCTGCGCGGAATATCAGAAGCGGCTCGGAACCATGGCCGGGTTTCCGTGTTAACATAAAAAGGGGTTTCCTCCAGTCTGAGCTTGTGGTGAGGGGTCTCGCAGTGCAGCGTGGGCGGCAGTACCTTGTGGTACAGCGCGAGCACGGCCCGGATCATTCCGGCGATGCCGGCGGCCGGCATGGCATGACCGATCATTGACTTAACGGTTCCCAGGGCGCAGTGCCTTGGCGCATTTTCCGCCTTTTTGCCGAACACGGTGGTCAGGGCCTTGATTTCCGATTCGTCTCCGACCGCGGTGGCTGTGCCGTGGGCTTCGATCATCGCAATGGTGGTCGGGCAGATGCCTGCCAATTCATAGGCGCGCTCAAGGGCCAGGACTTCGCCTTCCACCCGCGGGGCGGCCACGCTGACTCCCTTGCCGTCACTGGAGGTACCCACGCCCCGGAGCACGGCGTAAATCCGGTTTCCGTCTCTTTGCGCATCCGCCAGCCGCTTTAACACCACGATACCGACACCCTCGCCCGGAATCATGCCGTCTGCCTGCTGATCAAACGGACGGATCTGGTCCTGCCGCGACATCGCACCCAGCGTACAGAATACATTCAAAAAGGGAATATTATTGAAGATATGCACGCCCCCGGCAAGGGCCAGATCGCTTCTGTTAGAGACAAGCGCGGAAACAGCCGCATCCGCAGCGTACAGGGAGGAAGCGCAGGCCGCGTCAATCGTGTAGTTCGGCCCCATAAAACCCAGCCGGTTGGCCACCCGGCCCGCGGTGATATTGGGCATGACCGAGGGTGCGGTTTCGGCCTCAAACGGCGCCAAGGATGCCATCAGGTCGTCTTTGAGCCGGGCCGCGTCATCTTCCGAGAATTCAGGATGCATCCGGCCGACAATGTCCACGGTCTGATCCGCGATAAAGGTTCGCTGAACCAGGTTAAACGCGCCTGCGCTCAGGTAGCTGCCCCGTCCCAGGATAAACGCGGTCCGCTCATGGTCCGGACCGCCGGCGGGAATCCCGGCATCCCTGAGTGCCTCGGCTGCGGTTTTTAACACCAGGAACTGGTCCGGTTCACCTCCTTGGACGGCCTTGGGCATAATGCCGAATTCTGCCGGATTGAAGGCAAAAGGCGATTCCAGATAACCGCCCTTTTTGCCGTAAAGCCGGGTGCCGTCCGCCGGGTTATAAAAGCGGTCCGGATTCCATCTTTCGCGTGGTACCTCTGATACCGCATCGATTCCGCAAACATTGTTTTGCCAGAAGGTCTCCAAGTCCGGGGCGCGTGGAAAGCTGCACGCCATTCCAACGATTGCAATTTCCGTCTTGTTTTCTTTTGAATTCATATGTCGATAATTCCGCCTTGCGCTTACGATTCTTGAGCCAGCCGGTTCAGCGATGCACTCCCCACAAATTCAAGACCCTCGATCCTCCCGGACAACCGGCCGTCGGGTCGGATGAAAAACAGGTCCGCATTCCTGGTTTTCCGGCTGCCATCGGGTTCATTTACCCGAACCTCGCAGCGAAGATCCGCATCCCCGGGAGGTGTTTCATATTGAATAAATGATCTGATCTGCGAAGGCAGGGGGGTGGCATCCAGGTTGTGTCGCATCCACAGCACCACCAACTGCAGTCCGCTGTCGATAAGCAGCGGGTCGATTTGCCAGTGCCCGTCTGCGCCTTTAGATGCCGGCCTGATATAGGATTGCGGCCGGGAGGTTTTCAAATACCCGATAATACCGTTTTCCCCGATGGTATCCACTTGCCGGATGCCCTGCCACATGGGGCCATGGAAAAGCTGCTTTTCATAGGCTTCCGGCACGGACAGCGGAAACGGTGTCATTTCGCCGAAATCAACGGGATCGTGTTTGCGGCTGGCCTGTTTTTCCCTGACCAGCTCGGCGCCGGCCTGGTAGTAAACCCGGTCTTTGTGCTGGCTGTCCCGGATCTGAACTTCCAGCATTACCTGATCATCAGACTTGTGGATCGGTGTTGCAGCAATATGAATGTCTGCCGATTCACTGTCCAGTACGATCCCTTGGAGCACTTTCAGATCCCGAACGGTCTTCAGGTGAAAGTCGGGATACCGGTAGGCAACTGCCTCGGCCATCATTTCCAGGGCCACAGCCATGGGCACCACCGGATTGTCGTCGAGTCGATGATCCTGCAGGTAAACATCGTGGCTGGTTTCCAAACGGCGGATCAGATCGACCTCGCCGTTTTGCGAAGGATGAAAATTTGCGTTATATGACAACAAAGGCAGATTGTCAGCCCGCCGGGCGGGGAACAATGCCTTTTTCCGCTCATTCCATCCCCCGTAGACCACTTCGGCATCCGCGGCCGGGCCGCTGCGGATTTCGTTCATAAAATGCTGTGCCCCGATTTCCCTGGGAATCAGTGATATGCCGTTTTGGTTGAGCTTTTCCCGCACGGCATCCGAAACCATTCCGCGGCTTTCCCATGGCCCCCATATGAAGGAGATCACCCGCCCCGGCCAAATCTGATTCAGGTACACCGCAGTTTTGTTGTAGACCTCATTGGCTGCGCCGTAATCTGCCTGCCCGGCGTTTCCGAAGCGGCCGGCCACAGAGGAAAAAAGTGCGAAAAAACGCAGGCTTTCGGGCCTAAGCGACCAGGTCAGCAAAAAGAGGCTGTCTGCCTTGGTATCAAAAACCCGGTCAAAGGATTCGATGTCCTTGTCCCTTACCAGCTTGTCCTCGATGCGGCCGGCGCCGTGAACAACGCCGTCAATACGGCCGTAGGCATCATAGATATCGGCCATCACGCGACCTAAGGATTCGGCATCCGTAACATCGGCTTGGTAGTAGCGAACTTCTGACCCGGCCGCCCGCATCAGGGCCAGGTTATCCCGGATTTCCCGCTGGCCGATCAATCGATTGTAAGCCTCTTCCACGTCCATGGGCCGGACCTTTTCCTGCTTCACCTTCAACTGTTCGGCCAGGACGGATTTTAATTTTTTTTCGTCCTCAATACCGGCGGTTTCCAATGGCTCGGATTCTGCCAGAGGTGTTCGCCCGACCAGCAGCAGAGTCGGCTGGAACCGCCTGGCCAGTTCCAACGCCGCGGCTGCGGTAATCCCCCGTGCACCGCCGGTCATCAGTATCCGGCAGTCCGAGTCAATCTCGAGACCGGGTAGTCCGGTACCTTCAATCGGAATTTCGCGGATATCTAGAATATGGCGGCATCCGGACCGGTATCCCACCTCGATCTCAGCAGAAGGCGTCACGAACTCGTTTGTTAGCTGGGCGGCAATCTCCTCGAGGGAATCGGTCGGGTCACAGTCAACGGCCCGGATGTTGAGTGCGGGCATTTCCTCGGCCAGGGCCTTTAAAAAACCGCTGACCGCCCCGCTGCCCGGGAAAAACTCCGGCTTGGCAGAGTCCGTGTCTACAGGCGAACTGGCAAATGCGCCGCCCATGGCGGTGGCTGCCACCACACTGCTAACGCCCTTCGATGATGCGGAGGCCAGGTCCTGATCCAGCAGCTTTGTAAGATAAAACAGGCTCTTGGTCGTTATGCGCAGATGCTGTTGCCACTCGGCATGCGTCATTGCCTCAAATGACTTGCATGCAGACAGCGGTACCAGATGCATCAGCCCGGATACCGGACCGTGATATTTCCGGATCTGATCCACCACTTCGGAAACCTGCTGAAAAGATCCCAGGTTTGCGGTATAATTGGATCCATGGGGATCCCTGTCCGGATCCGGGTCCCGGTTTTCAGGCTGCCGGCCGTGTTCCAGCGTAATCACCCGGCAGTTTCTGGACCGGAGCATGGCCACCACCTCGGCGGCCACCGGATCATCCGGAATCCTGGTGGCCAGTACGACATCCGGTACACTGCCGCTCACAGAGCTGACGATCAGGGGCTGCTGCCGCGCATAAATCGCAAAGCGCCGGATCGTATCGGCATGGGCCTCCATTTCCAGGGATGCAGCCGCCCAGTCCACCAGGTCGCCCAGATACCGGAAATCGTCGCCTTTCCGGCCTGGATCCTCTTTCAGGGATGCCCCGGCCGTTTCATTGATATCCGTGATAAAGTCATTAATGATCTGGTCCTTCACGATTTCGTCTGCATCCAGATCCGCCCGGATCTCCAGGTCCAGCTCCAGGGTTCCGGCCGGAAACCCGGTGGCGCTTTCCACCACCCAAAACAGGCGTTCTGCGAGCGCGTCGCGGGTCAGCGTTCCGGTTTCGCAGGCTTCAGGTTTTTCTCCCGGGGCTTCTTCCTCGGAGGCTGCCACGTGTTTTGAATTCTTTTCACGCCATGGGGCACCATGTTCTCCGTCATCCGGTTCTGAGATGGCGGGTGCGGCCTGGGAAGAGCTTTCACTGTCCTGTTGCGCTGCAGCACCGCCATCTCCGGCAACAGCCGCCAGCTTGGCAATGATGTCGCCCAATGTCACGCTTTCGCCCAGAGTCTCGATGTCTGAGTCGGAAAGACGGATGCTATGGGTTTCCAGTTCGGCTTCCAGATGTTCCAGGATCTGCATGCGCTTGATGGAATCAATTCCCAGATCCGCCTCGATCTCCTGATCCGGTTCCAGCATATCTGACGGATAGCCGCTCAAATCACTGACAATGCCCATCAGGGTGGCCGCAGCGTCAAATGATGCTGACGCAGCCGCCTTTTTTCCGGGAGTTTGTCCGGCAGATGCGGCTTCGGATTCAGCATAGGCCGGTTCGGGCCGTTTTTCTGAAAAACCGGACCGTGACTTTTCAGCAGGCTCCGGGCTCCCCCCGGCGAGCGCAGACTGCAGATTTGAAACAATATCCCCCAGGGTCCGGCTTTCCACGAGCTGTTCCCAGGCCGCTTCAGACAGCTTGAAATTCCTGTCTGCCAGTTCCGCCTCAAGTTGTTCCACGGCCTGCATGCGCTTGATGGAATCGATGCCCAGGTCTGACTCGATCTCCTGATCCAATTCCAACATGTCCGAGGGATAGCCGGTGCAGTCGCTCACGATTTGCAGCAATATGGTTTTGATATCAAATTCCGGGGTTTTCGCATGTCCCTCTTCGTCCGACTGTTGGGAGCGCTCTTTGCCGGATGTAGCCAAATCCGGAGCCGCAGCCTCCGGTTGGGGTGCGGACTCCGGCGCCCGTGCATCCGGTTTTCTGCGGCCGGTTTCGGCCGCTTCCGGCAAGTGTCCCCGGGAAACAGAGGTCATGGCCTGAAGCGCTTCTGCCCGGGCCGTGGCTGCCCTGTCACCGTTGCCCCCGCCGTTTAGGTAGGCGGTCATGACCTCCTTCTGGGTCTCCAGAAACTGACTCATCAATTCCTGAAACCTGGCTATGACTGTTTCGTCCGCTGCCGAACATTGCATGTCCGTGTTTTGTCCGTCTTGGCGTAATGATCTCGTCATGATCTCTCCCTCGTACTGAGATGCTTCGATATTGGAGCAATCCCGGCCGTCGCTGCAATAACCAGTTGCTCCGTCGCTGGTCCGGGCTTTTTCAAGGGCAGGATCGTTGCAATCACCGGGCGCGCAGGCCGGTGCGGCGGTTTCATCCGCAAAACAGACCAGGCGGGGGGAAACCGGTTCCCGGGATTTTCTGTCAAGGGGGCGGGCGCCGCCGCCGTTGATGATCCAGGCGGTTTTCGGCACCCGGCTAAGCACGGTGTCCACGGGATTTTCCAGGTCCAGCATCCTGCACCCCCGGCCTGCAAACAGTCTCTCCAATTCCAGTTCCACGCCCGAGGCGGCCAGCGCGGCCAGTGCGTGCTGCAGCCCTGTAAGGCCGGAAACGCCCTTTTTATCCATACACACCACCTGGTGGGGTTTGTCTGCCAATATGCGCGAAATCAGGTTGGTCAGCACATTTCCGGCACCGACTTCCACAAAGGTTCTTGCCCCTGCCGCGTACATCGCTTCAATCTCATCCACGAACCGGACCGGGCGGACCAGTTGCTCGATCAGCAATTGGCGGATTTCCTCAGGGCGCTCCGGGAAGGGCTCGGCCGTGGTATTTGAAAATACGAATATTTCCGGCGGATGAAAGGAAACTTCAGCAAACCGTGCATCCAGCTTGGATTGTGCACCGCTGACAATGGGGCTGTGAAAGGCACAAGAAACCGGAATCATTCTGGACTTGTATCCGGCCCGGTTCAGCCGGTCCACGGCTGCCTGCACGCCTGCCCGGGTACCGCTGATAACAGTCTGCACCGGGGCATTTAAATTGGCTACCCAGACCTGGTCCATGTCTGAAATGACCGGGTTTACCGCATCCTCCGAAGCCCTGACCGCAGCCATGGTCCCCGGCTCAGGATGGGCGGATTCCAGGATAAATCGTCCGCGTGCCTCGGAAATACGGGCCAGGGAGGCTTCATCCAGCACACCTGCGGCATACAGCCCGGCATACTCGCCATAGCTGTGACCTGCGGCCATATCAGCTTCGACCCCCAGCATTTTCAAAATCTCCAGCATGGACACATCCGCCGCGCCCATGGCCGATTGGGCTGCGCTGGAACGGGTCAGCGCCTCCTCGTTTTGCTGTTTTTCCATACTGGTAAACGCATCCGGCGGATACACGATACGGCTGAGCCCGCCGGGAAAAGCCTCGGACAAGTAGGCGTCAAAGCGTTCAAAAACGGCCCGCACCTGTGGAAATGCCATGCAGAGATCCCGTAACATGCCGGTATACTGTGATCCCTGGCCTGGAAAGACAAATGCGGTTTTGCCCGAACTCACGCCCGATTCCCGTCGCAGATATACGTCAGCAGACCGGCGGTCTGTAACCGATTCGCCGCTTATCAGCGATCTGGCGATGTTTAATTTTTCTTTGAGGTCATCGGTGTCAACGGCCACGATTGCCAAACAGTGGCCGCCGGCATTGTGTCTGTCTGCGGCCAGGGTATAGGCCAGGTCTTTGAGTTCTGGACTTGATTCGGATTCAAGCGCTCTTTCAATCAACTGAATCCGATCTGTTAACTCGGAATTTGATTGTCCGGAGAACACCAGAAGCTCGGTATCCCAATCGGCAACTGCGGACACGGATTGCCGGGTGCCTGCCGGACCTGTATATTCCTCCAGCACGGTATGAAAATTGGTTCCGCCAAAGCCAAAGGCACTTACCCCGGCGCGCCGCGGACTGGAATCGGGGGCGAACCACGGTCTGGGCCGGGTATTGACATACAAAGGGTTATCCTCGCCTACCAGGTCTGCAAGCGGACGGTCAATGCCGGCAGTGGGCGGAAGTACCTTGTGATGCAGAGCAAGCACCGCCTTGACAAGAGAGGCGATACCCGCAGCACACTTGGTATGGCCGATCATGGATTTTACCGAGCCAACGGCGCAGGATTTGGCAGGCATGCCGGTTTGCGAAAAATACGTCGTCAGTGCTTCCGCCTCGGATTTGTCTCCCGCCTTGGTGCCGGTTCCGTGGGCTTCGATCAGTTCCACGGTTCCCGGATCTATGCCGGCGTTTTCGTAGGCCCGGGAGATGGCCGCAGCCTGCCCCTCTGGCCTGGGATATGTAAGACCTTTGCCTTTTCCGTCACTGGAGGCGCCCATGCCTTTGATGACCGCGTAAATGCGATCTCCGTCATTTTCAGCATCCTCAAGACGCTTTAAGATAACGGTCCCCACAGCCTCGCCCAGCACGATGCCGTCGGCTTTTTCATCAAAAGGGATGCTTTGTCCGCTGGCGGACAAGGCGCTTACCTTGGAAAAGCAGGTATACGCATACGGGCTCATCAGGGTGTCGGCACCGCCTGCGATCACCATGTCGCTTTCCCCGGCCTTGAGCTCCAGAATTCCTGTACGCAACGCAGCCAATGCCGAGGCGCAGGCCGCATCAACCGTAAAATTGCTTCCGCCCAGGTTGAATCGGTCAGCCACCCGGCCAGCGGTGATATTCATGATAATGCCGGTAAAGGTGTCCGGGCTCCATTCGGGCACATCGGAATCCAACCCGGAAAGCACCCGTTCGGCGCTCTGACCGAAAAACCCGGGCAGCATGGAGCGGAAACTGTAATACTGCCCAAGATCGCCCTCGGCCGCACCTGTGCCGATAAACACCGAAGTCCGGCGGCGGTCAAATTCGCGGTCCAGGTACCCGGCATCATCGAGCGCCATCCGGGTGCTTTCAAGCGTGAGCAACTGGGAGGTTTCGATATAATTCAAAGAGTTGGGCGGAATTCCGTAATAAAGCGGATCAATGAAAACCTCGGGCAGAAACGAACCCCACCTGGAATTAATCCTGTCCATCCTGCGCTGATCCGGATCATAGTATTGCCGCCAGTCCCATCTGTCAGGGGGCACCTCACGGATGGAAACCAGTCCCCGGACGATGTTGCGCCAGTAAGCGTGCACATCCGCGGCATCCGGGAAAAATCCCGCCATCCCGATGACTGCAATATCACCTGCTGAATTGCCCTGCTGCCTGGTCATGAAATTATGATCTGCTCCCCTGTTTTTCCGTACGAAAGTTCGGGTAGAATTTCGCTTTTAACGTCACAACACAAGGTATCGGTTTTGTTCCTTTTGTCCCTGTGGCTCTCTGATGCGCTGGCGTGGAAAACAGTAGACTCAACTGTCACATTTTACATAATTAGACTCAAGTGTCAAGCAAAATAAAGTTCACCGTGTTTAAAGCGGTTTTGCCTGGTCTTCCACGAAATCAAGCAGCGACTCGATAACCGGATTTTTCTTAAACTCCGAGGTGTTGGCGCTGATAAACATGGGATCCATGTGATTTGCGCCCGGCACAATCCGGGCGTTGGGATCACCGCCAAAAATCTCGTCTGTAAACATCCCCTCTCCCGCGGTAAACGTGATCTGCGGCAGAGCAGCAACCCGGTCCGAATACATGAAATTCAGGCCGTATTCCGGCCCGTAGGAGGAAGCCGCCGCGATCATGTCCACGATTTTCCGTATGGGAAAATACCACTCCACCAGGTTGGTGGGGCCGTAAAACTGGGCGCGGGCCAGATCCCGGATGCTGGACATCTCGGTTTCAAAATCAGTATAGGTCACGCTGCCGTCCATGCTTGTCAACGGATCGCCTGGCCTTGCCACCTGATCGAAATCAGCCCACTTATACAACGGTCCGTCGATATGGATGCGCCAGAAGTCATATCCCGAATCCGTGGCCGCGAATATCGGCAGATCATCACTCAGCCTGTCCCCTTTTTCCGACACGCTCCCGTTATACATAAACCCCATACTCGTCTGGATCATTGGGATATGGGTGAAATCATCATCGAACAACAGCCCGAGCAGGGCCTCGTTGGTGAAACGGAAATCCAGGATATCGGGATCCTTCCGGAAATTCTGAAACACGTTGCGGGACACGTGCTTTTGCAGCGTGGCTTTCGCATCCGCGCCCATGTTTTCATAGACGCGTTCAGTGGCGGTGTGCTCTTTTTCCGGCAGCGCATATGCAAGCAGTCCCACGGATTCGAGCAAAGCCATGGATTCCGGGCCGATCGGAGAACCCGCCAGGTCTGCCGCAATCTCGCCTTCGGCAATCCTGGGAATTTTTCCGGAGCGAAGTCCGGACAGTGCGGCCTTGTAGACCGGTTCAGTTACTTTCTCGGCATTATCCAGGAGCCTGTCGGCCAGTTTCGGGAAGTTGCTCTTCACCAGTTCGTCTACGATCTGATCCACAGGTGTCAGGGTGGAGTCAAAGCAGAATATTCCGGCGGTGTTGTTGTATCCTGTATCTTTACGGGTCCAGCGATTTCCGTCCTTGTCCCATCCGGCAAAAAAAGAAGTATGGGTTCCGCCCAGGGAATGTCCGCCCACGAAAACCTTGTGCTTTCTTTCCGCCTGGTCCGGCACCATTTCCTCGATGATCCGGAACATGTCCTCTGTATCCATCCGCAGGCCGAATTCCGCCAAAAAGGGAAGGTCTTCGCTGGTATACCATCCGTCAAACAGCTTTCCATCAATGGGTTTGCCCTCGTAGTAATAGCCGGCAAAAGTATCAAGCATGGCCTTTTCTTCCGAGGGATCCACAGGGTTGCCGTCGCCGTCTTTATCGTCTTTAATGGCATCTTGATAAAGCGCCTCTATTTTTTCGCTGCCGGTGGTGTCCTCCAGGCAGTTGGCCCGCCGGTCCATGGCCCAAACTTCGATGCGCAGGTCCCTGTTGACATAAGCCTGGTAAACCAAGTGCCGTGCAATGTATTGAAACCCGTTGGCACCTTCGACCACCCCGGGGACCATTAAAAGTCCGGCATCCGCATATCCGGCATCATCTGGTGCGCCTCCGAGCGTTTTGTCGCTTAAGCGGTAGCGCATAAACCGGATCTGATCACACTCGTATTCCTCAGGAATGTCGGCGGGATCCACCCCGTATTCAGAAAGCGGCCGCTCAGGTGCGATGGCTGTCTGCTCCATTACCACGGTGCGCGCCACCTGTTTTTCGGTGTAGTCGCGGCTCGCCGAAGGATAAAAGTTGTCATCCGGCATTGGATCTGTGAAAGGGCCGGCCATGCAAACAGATATCGCCGTGAGCCAAGCCATGCAAGTCACAAGAAAAACCCGGATAAATCCCTTTTTTTTCATATTACCCTCTCCTGTGAATAAATTAAAAACAATTCCCCTTTTGCTTTGCTGATTTTCAGCAAGCCGGGGAATCAATCGGGAACTTAGTCAGACAGCGGGAAGTAGTTCTTCAGCAAGTGCTTTGAGACAGGTTGCAAGCGTGCCCGAAAGTCAGAAAATTTTTCAAAATTCCCACACTGTTTGTGTGGGGGGATTTCTGCAGAGATACTAGACTCAAGTGTCATGCATTACTATTCACTATATAAGGCGGGTTCGATTTTTCTGTCAAGTTGTAAAAAAGTATTAGAAGGTATTAGTCGGGCATTCGGCCAGGCCCCTCAGGTTGGCTGTACAAGAGAGAAAAAGCAGTGTTCCGGCCATCATTACGATGCTTGCCACAGCAAACGTGTACCGCACGTCAAAAAAATCCATGACCAGTCCGGCGCTTAACGCTCCCAAAAGCATGCCCACGCTGTGGGCGACCGTAAGCAGCGACATCACAGACCCCATCGCTTTGCTTTCGCCCCCCTTGATCACGGCCATGGCCATGAGCGGCGGCATGGTAATCCCCCCGCCCAGTCCGAAAACCAGGCTGGCTGCAAAAAGGCTCCAGAATCCGCCGGCCCACTGGTAGCAGAGGATGTCTGCCGCCACGAGAACTCCGCCCAGAGTGGCCATCTTTCGCTTATCCACCCGGTCAGCAACCATTCCCATGGGAATCTGAAGTCCGCCGCTGACAAACACCCCGAGCATGATCAATATGCCGATGGCCGTGCTTGAAAGTCCGAAGTCCTTGGACATCACCGGCAGAAAGCACCAAATTACCCCGATACAGAACACATATGCCATTCGGAGACAAAAGAGCCCGTACAGCCCCCGGTCCCGCAGAATGGCGGCCATGGCCAGCGGGCCCCGATTTTTTTCGCCGATATGGGATTCATCCCGGATGGGGGGCAAATACCAGAGGCTCATTAGAAACCCGATGAAAGACAACCCGCCCATGCACAAAAATGCGGCGTCCATGCCAAGGGCGTCGTTGATCATGCCGCCGGCAAGCGGCCCGATGCTGAGACTGATAAACATGGACATGTTAAACAGTCCCATGGTCAGGCCTTCCCTGTTTACCGGGGTAATGTCTCCGATATAGGCATGGGCCACCGGAATGATCATTGCCGATGCAATTCCCTGGAAAAACCGGATGCCGATCAACCCGGATATGGTATCTGAACAGACAAAGGCCACAGAAACCAGGGTGTAGCCGAAAAGCCCGGTGAAAATGTAGAGTTTTCGCCCGGTCTTATCGGACAGGCGTCCGAACAGGGGCAGGAGAAACGCCCGGGAAAGGGAAAAGGAGGCAAAGACCAGGCCGATGTAAAGCCCGCTGGCGCCGAGACTCTCCGCATAAAGCGGAATCAGCGGGACCACGATCCCCACACCCATCACCGCGCTGAATATGGAGAAAAAAAGCGTTGCAAAAATTTTTTTGTCCGTACCGGTCATCACGAGTGCTTTTCAGGTCGCCTCATCCACGTATGCGCAAAACACAGCCACCCGCAAGGCAGGTGGCTGTGTCGAAAACATGGCAGAATTCCCCGGGGAAAAACCCCGGTGTTCCCGCATCAATTCGAATGCGACAGCATATATTTGTCAATATCGTCGATCCACTTGTAATCGCCGCTCCGGGTAACGCTCTGAAACTCGATTTTCGCAGGATGCTCCGGATCAATGATGAGTTGATTCTCTGAAGGCTGCAGCACGGGAAAAAGGTGCGGAAAGTCAGAGGCGCTGATGGACAGACGAATACGGTGGTCCTTTTTAAACACGTTGTCTGTGGGCCACAGTTCCACCACGTATTGATACACGCGATCTTCCTTGATGGGATCCGGATTGCGGTAGGCATGATCATAATAGGGATCAAAGGCAGTATAAGCCGGATCCACCTGGCTGGGATAGTTCGGGTTATAAGGACGGTTCTCGGCACTGAGCCAGCCCGAGGTGATATTTTTCGCCCTGCCGCCGGCAAACACATCATTGAGTTCGACCACCCACTGCACGTCATCTTTTTTCATCAGCTCGACAACCATGTTATTTTCCAGATTAAAACGCGATTCAATTGTATTAAGCACACCGTCAAGGGCGGCCTGCCGCAGCGGACGGGTAAACTCGGTCTTTGCCCAGAATGTCAGCTTGATCGGGCCTGTGATCTCTAAGTCTTCTTCAAGTTTTTCAGTGGTAAAAGTGAGCGCACAGACCTCGTCATTGCGCTCATCCTCCCAGGGCATGAATCGATCAATATCCTTGTCATTGATCAGCTTGGATACCTGGGAGACCAGCGCTGGCGCGCCGGCAAGCCAGCGGGCGCTGGAACGGGAGTTTGCGCCGTGCAGGCTTTGCGGGTCATGTTCGAGCACCGGCGGGTCCTTGGGTACCTGAAACCACAGAAGTTTGTTGAAATAATCTTTTTCCCCGGGATTTTCCACCAACCGGTAATTGTTTTTCGCGTTCAGCACGGAAAACCAGTCTCCGCTAATTGCCGGCGCCTTTTGCTTGGAAAGGTAGAGCGCGCGATCCTCAGTTCTGTGTTCGGGAAGCGGCCAGTCTTTTTCGGCCCGCCATTTCTGTTTTCCCATCACATATACCAGCACCGGATATTGTTCCATAAACGGATCAAATTCCTCCTTGATTTTCCAGTCAAACCACCGGGCCGGGATCTCGCAGTTTAATATGCCGTTGACCCCCAGTCCGAGAAAGCCGCCGAGATGATACCAAGGCCCGATCATCATGGCTTTATCGGTTTTCCGGTGATCTTTCAGGCCATATTGATAAGTATTGCACGTACCGCGGGTAAACAAGTCAAACCATCCGCCGGTGAGAAACACAGGCAGGGAATCCGGAATAACTGTCTTTCCCAGTTCCGGCGGATAAGACGGCCCGAACTGCCATCCGCCTGCCGGCTTGTCCGGCCAGTAGATCATGGCGGATTTGGTGTCGTAAAAATCGTTTTTGTTGATGTTTTCCCCGTCCATGATCCAGTCCAGGGTTACGGGGATATTCTGCAGGTGCTCGCGCCAGATCTGAAATGATTCTTCAATATCATTTAGCTCCGGCCGACCGGGACGCTCTTGCCCGGCAAACAGCAGTGGCGGCAACGCGCCCAGCAGATCTACGCCGCCCAGCCATATGGGAATAAATTCAATATCAATGTTTCCCCCGTGCATCACAATATCCCGGTAACAATCCGCCATTGTCACAAGCGGAAACAATGCCTTCAAATGTTCCGGATCCCCGTTTCCATCCGTTTCAATCTGCCCGGCGGCAAGCATCTGCGAAATGGCCATGTAGGAAGCACCGATCATGCCGACCTTGCCGTCAGACCAGGATTGGCTCGGAATATACTCATCAATTACGTAAGCCGCATCATAATGCTCTGCCGGACCAAAGGAAATCCAGCTTCCATGAGACGAACCACTGCCACGCACGTCGTATACCAGAAGGTTGTAGTCATGGCGAAGCAGGGGAAGGTAGGCGATTGTCATGATTTCCCGGCGGTAGGGCGTGGCAACCACAATGGTGGGGCGCGCAATCTTGCTGGAATCGCCTTCTGAATTCGTCTTGCGCACCACGGTGGCAAAAAGGTCCGCACCCTGGATTCCTGCTTCCGGTTTGTCAGGCACGGCAATGCGGGCATTGAGATCAATAGCTACCTCCCCGATATCCATAGCCTCGATTTCCGTTAAAATCTCGTCTGCAACGCTTTTCGGCAATTGCTCCCCGGAAAAACCAAGCACCGGGAAAACCAGTGCCGGAAAAAAAATGAATGCAAACATCAAAATTGTTCGGTAAATCGGCGTACACATCATCTTTCCCCTCCCCGTTTCAATATTTTATGGTTGGTGATCGTGATGGCGATTTGCTGGTGGTTTCCCGGGTGCCTGCAGCAGATGAACTGAATTTTACGCAGGACAGAAGATCCTATGGAATTAGACTCAAGTGTCATTCTATACATATGCGGGTTCGATTCTTCTGTCAAGATGTAAAAAAGTATTATAAGCGATTTTAATGCTCACATGGCGGTCCTGGCTCAGGAAAAAAGCATCAACCGGCTTGAATGTTTCAACCGTTACCGGAAGAATTTTTTTTACGAATTTTTGCGAGATAATGGATCAAAAACTTGAAAATCCCAAAGGACTATGTCACCAGTGGAAAACAAACCTTGTAAGCCGCTTTAAAAAACAGCAACAAAAGTTCAGTTAAAGGAGTGCGCATGGAAGACACCGGCTACCCCGGAGTGTGTCAAAAGCCTGTCGCCGGGGGCAGCGAGGCAGGGCCCCAAAACCATCCATTCAAATTTACGGGCACCGGTGCCGAGTTTTTCCGGATCTGGATTGTCAACCTGCTTCTCACCATTGTCACGCTCGGCATTTATGCCGCCTGGGCAAAAGTCCGCACCAGACGGTATTTTTTTGCCAACACCGTGCTCAACGATCAGGCATTTGACTACCTGGCTGATCCGAAAGTGATTTTGCGCGGCAACCTGATCATTGCCGGCGGAATTATCATCTACATGGTGCTGGACCTGTTTAAACCCGCCTACAGCGGGATTGCCCTGCTGCTGTTTCTGCTGGCGCTTCCCTTCCTGATCTACAAGTCCCTGCGGTTTAATGCCCACAATTCGGCATACCGCAACATCCGCTTCCGGTTCCTGGGAACCGCGGGGGAAAGCTATCGGATCTATGCGCTCTATGCCCTGCTGGTTCCCCTGACCCTCGGGCTGATTGTGCCCTACTGGGTATACAGGCAGAAAGCTTATTTCTTCGGGCGCCTGCCCTATGGGGATACCGGCAACCAGTTTTACGGAAATCCCGGGTATTTTTATACCACCTACCTGCTTGCCGGAGGGATTGCATTGATACTCATTATCTGTGTCTTTCTTTACACCGGCGCCATGACCACCGTAACCGCAGAAGCTTCCTCCGGACAGACCGATTCCGTCCCGGTTTTTTTTATTCTCACCGCGTTTGTCATGTTTGCCCTGGCGGCAATTTTTATCAGCCTGCTCAAACAGTTTGTCTATGCCCGACTGACCAATCACTGCCTCAATGCCACCCACGTGGGCGCCCTGCAGTTTGACAGCCGGCTGAAGGCCTCACATTTGATGTGGATCCGTTTTACCAACACCCTTGCCATCATGGCCTCGGCAGGGCTTTTAATCCCCTGGGCCAAGGTGCGGCGCACCCGGTATATCCTCGAGCATATTCAGGTGGTTACCCGCGGAAGTCTGGGCGACTTTGCCGCCGCCAGGGAAACCGATCAGACCGCGGTCGGGGATGCGGCCGTGGATTTCTTTGATATCGAGATCGGATTATGACCGAGTTTACTGCAACTCTGTTTGACGGCAAGCGATCGGCGGCCCACCCTGTCAGGGTAAGGCAACAAGGCGGTGCCATCTACGTTTATACACAGGATGAAACCGATCCCGTACGCATGGATCCCCTGGCAAACTGCCAGATCACCCCGCCGCTTGGGCAAACCCGGCGTGCGATTTATCTGCCGGACGGGGCTCGCCTGGAAACCGGAAATCAGGAGGCCGTTGCGCAACTCGACCATCTCAATCGCCACAGCCGCGGGATGCAGTGGGTCCACGGCCTGGAATCCAGGTGGAAACTCGTCCTTTGCAGCCTGGCAACACTGGTTTTCTGCGTGTGGATTTTTATTGCATACGGCATTCCGTTTCTGGCTGAAAAAGCGGCAGAATCCGTTCCCGCCGCTGTGATGGAAACTGTCAGTGACCGCGCTCTCGACCGGTTCGAATCCCGGTTATTGACTCCCACAGAGCTGCCCGAAGCCCAAATCGCAGAACTCCGTGCGCATTTCCGGGAAATTGCCAGGCGGTCTGGCGACGACCAACAACTCCGCCTGCTGGTTTACAAGGCGCCGCAGATTGGTGCCAACGCCTTTGCCCTGCCCTCAGGCAAAATCCTGGTCACAGATGACCTGATCCGTCTGGCGGAAAACAAGCAGGAGCTTTCCGGGGTGTTTGTCCACGAAATCGCCCATGTCCGACAGCGGCACGGACTGCGGACGGTTTTTCAAAACGCGGGCGTATTCTTCGTGATCTCCGCACTGGTCGGGGACGTGGCATCCATTACCTCCACGGCCGCGGCACTGCCGACAATGCTGGTGCAGCGCGGATATTCGCGGGAATTTGAACGCCAGGCCGATACCGCAGCCGGAAAATACCTGATTCAAAACCGCGACAGCACCCGCACCTATCGCCGGATGCTGAAGCGTCTTTCAGAAAAATCCCCGGCCGGGGCCGCGCCATCCATGATGGCCACGCACCCGGCGGTCAAAGTACGAATCCGCCAACTAAAGCAATTGGAAAAAAAATAATATGCTTTTTATTCCGCTGGAAGGCAAAATCAGCTGGCGCAACCCGCCGATTGTGACCCTTTTGCTGATTGCCCTGAACTGCCTTGTCTTTTTCGGGTTCCAATCCGGAGACGACCGCAAATCCATGGAAGCCTATGCGTATTACTTTGAAAGCGGGCTCGCTGCCATCGAACTGCCCAGATATGCCGATTATGCAGATCTGGCCCCTGACCGCCGGCCTGATCCGGAAAACCTGGAAGAACCATCAGAACCCGCCTTCCGGCTGATGATGAACATGCAGCGGAACAGCCAATTCATGGACGCCCTTTATGCAGACCGGATCATTTCACCGGGAAGCCCGGATTACAATACGTGGGCGGCCAAACGGCAAAAATTCGACCAGCGACTGGAACAGACCATCGCTTACCGCTACGGCCTGGTGCCGGCAAAAGCCAGGCCATGGTCTTTTGTCACCATGATGTTTGTCCACGGCGGTTTATGGCATCTGCTGGGAAACATGGTTTTTTTGTGGATACTGGGATGCGTACTGGAAATGGGCCTGGGCCGCATGATGTACTGTTCAGGATACATCCTGGCCGGTATCTTCGCTTCACTGGTATACTTTGCCGTACATCCCAACAGCTATGTTCCAGGCATCGGGGCATCTGGTGCCATATCCGGCCTGATGGGCGCACTCACCGTGCTCTACGGCCTCACCCGGATCCGGGTGTTTTTCTCCACCGGATTTTATTTTGATTACTTCCGGATGCACGCGGTTTTGCTGCTTCCGTTCTGGCTGGGAAAGGAGTTGCTGGCTTTTTTTCTCGGTGCATCCGGCGGAGTCGCCTACATGGCCCATGTCGGGGGGTTGGCCGGGGGTGCCCTGCTGGGCCTCGGAGCCAAACTGGTTATGAGGCCGGACAAAAAGGCCTTTTTCGAAGAAACCCCCGAGGATCCCACCCCGGCAATGATCGAAGATGCCATGGAGCGGATTTCGCGGCTGGACTTCAAAGGCGCCAGACCCGTGTTGCAGGAGGTGATTGCCAAAAATCCGGGCCACGGTGAAGCCCTGGGTCTGCTTTTCAACGTGGAAAAGCAGCAGCCCGATTCCCCCGGGTTTCATGAAGCCGCCGGGCAGTATCTTTCCCATCTGCTTGCCGGTCCGGCAGACCATGAAAAGGCCTGTGCAGTCTACCGGGAATACGAAGATCTGGCCAAACGCACGGAACTGCGGGACGATCTGTATGCCCGGCTGGCATCCGCCTTTCTGGAAACAGGTCAGATCGAGGCGGGCAAGAAGATCCTGGTCCCCCTGGTCCGCCGGAATCCCGCCCTGAACGCCATACCCGCCCTATTGCTGCGCCTTGTGCACGGCCTGGAAAAGCAGGGCATGCCGGAGAAGGCCGAAAAGTACAGGAACATCCTGTGCAGACGCTATGCCCAATCCCAGGAGGCTCGCATTGCTTCGGCAAAGGCTGCGGGCAATTGATCATGCAGCAGTCTCTGCTGCATTACGCCGTGCCGCCCAGGTATTCCAGGTAGCGTTCAAATTTCGGCCGCATGGCATGCTCCGGAAATTTCCGCAGCAGGGTGTTCATGATTTTCCTGGCCCGGTCTGCATCCATGAGCCGCTCGTGGTATAACTGGGCCGCCCGGAAATAGGAAAGCGGGGCTTCGTCGGCATCAGGATGGGACTTCACCAGCCGGGAAAAAATCTTCAGCCCGTCGCGGAACCGGCCATCCTCGGCCATCCATTCACCGATCCGGAACATGGTCGGCGCGCCTGCCGTAAAATCCGGATCAATTTTTCTGCAGGCGTCATAGGCCGCCAGTGCCTCCTTTTTCCAGCCTTCGGCTACCGCGAAATCCATATATACCGGTGCATGGACCAGCATGCCGGCCTTGTCGTCATTGTTCTTCAATAACTCAAAGTACTGCCGGGCCAGGTCCGCGTTGAATTCCCCACCCTGCTGCCGCCACTGGCCTATATGCTCGATGGCCTGGTCAAACCGGCCTTCCCGGCAAAGCACCGCTACCATCTTGGCTTCCCGTACAGCCGAATCATCCGGAATTTCGCGCTCCGATCCGGAACCGGTTTTGATATCATCGACTTCGATTTCGTAGCCAAGGGTTTCGTGATACTGGAGCAGCACGTAACCCATCAGGTGATAGGAAATCACGGTATAGTAATTTTCCGCAAAAGCGGCCAGGTAGGCGCTCAGCCAGACCGGCAGATACGGCATGAACCATTGCAGCAGGGCGCCCGGCGCTCCTGCGAGAATGGCCAGAAAGACGAACATGACGAAGTAGGCTTTGCCGATCTTAAACGGCAGGGCCAGAAACGCGGCGGGATTCAACGCCGTGATCAGGCTTTCGGTGTTAACCAGCACGATAATCATGGAGGGCAGCATAAACACCACCAGCAACAGGTATAATAAACCGGCAATACCGCCCAGCCGCCCTGTCACAATCGAGCCCAGCACGATCAGGATAAAAATCAGCGCCGCCTGCTTGACCACCGGAATGACCACCTCCAGGAAATTCTCGGAGATCATCTCGTCCACGCCCGGCGGGGTCAGTTTTCCCCGGGCCGTGCTTTTCAAGGCAACAAAAGCATAGTTGAGCAGAAGCACCCAGCAGACAAACTGCACAATCCAGCTCCAGTAAACCAGGGCGCCCAGGGACAAAACGGCCATGTAAATCATGGTGCCGGCAGCCAGGGGATAAATAAAAAACCCGGGCAGGCGCTCCCAGAAAGGCTTGAGCACGACATCGGCCCCGACCCACCGGGTTTCGGCAAGGCACTTCGGGCAGGAACGCATCAGCCGGTTGCCTGACATTGCCCCGGAATTCTGCTTGATCACGCAATCCGAGCAGAAATCCTGATTACAGTTTGCACAATGCCAGTGCGCGGTCCGGGTCGGGTGCATGCTGCATGGCGTCATGAGGTATACGCTCCTTTTTGGGGCACTAAAACCGAATACAGCCTTTTGCGGATTGATATCAGCGGATTTTACTTTTATGAAATATTTCGCCGGGATTCAGGAAATTGCCGGCATCTGCATTGCTTTTTTCCGGTATCCAAAATTCAGGGATGCACGGGGCGCAATATTATGCATACTGCGCAGAGAGCGCATCAACGTTCGATTCAACTTGTAGGTTTCCCGAAATGCCCAGTAATATCCGCGCATCAATTCTTCAGGCGTCATGGAAAGCGGTGAGAAGATCACGTCACTGGTATGGTATCGCCCCCAATCCTTGTCCACGATGCGTCCCTGCCGGTCCATTTCATCATACAGCCGGGTGCCGGGAAAGGGCGTCAGAATGTGGAATTGGGCTGCATCCATGCCGCTTTTGCGGATAAAATCCACGGTGCGCTCAAACACGCCGGGGTCATCGTCATCAAGGCCGAAAATGAAACTGCCCAGAACACTTATGCCCGCTTTCTGGATTCTTTTGATCGCGGTTTTATATTTATCCGGCGAGTTCCACGACTTGCGCATCCGATTGAGGTTGGCCTCGGACAGGGATTCAAAACCGATAAACACATATTTCCCCCCGCTTTTGGCGTACAGGGACAGCAGTTGGTCATCAAAGGCGAAATTGATGTCAGACTGGCCGCCCCATACCCGGTTAAGCGGAATCAGTGTCCTGAAAAGCTCCCCGGCATAGCGTTTGTTTGCCGTAATGTTGTCATCAACGAAAAAGAAGCTTTTTGTGTCAAAATTTTCGATCTCCCCGATGACTTCCCCCACCGGACGATGCCTGTATTTTCTGCCAAAAAAAGCACTTACCGCGCAGTAATCACAATTATACGGGCATCCCCGGGTCGCCTGTATTGTATTGAATCCGGAGGCGTACATGTCCTTGTTCAAAAGCTCGCGCCGAGGGATGGCCATCTGCTGCATTTCAACAAGGTGCTCTGCCTGGTAGACCGGCTTTAATGCCTGCTTTTCCGCATCCCGGATCACGCCTTCCCACACCGGTTCAGCCTCGCCGATCACCACGCTGTCTGCATGGGCAAGCGCCTCTTCAGGCATGGCCGATACGTGGAAGCCACCCATCACCACCGGGGTTTTCCTTGCCCGAAATCCATCGGCTATTGCATAAGCACTGGGGATTTCAGCCGTAAAAGCGGTGATGCCCACCAGATCAACCCTGGCGTCAAAATCAACTGCCGTGTTCCGCGCATCGAGAATCTCAACTGTCCAGTCCCGGGGGGTCAATGCGGCAATGGTCGGCAGGCTCAGGCGAACCATGCCGGCTTTGCCGGATTTTGACACGTGTCCCCAATATCCGCTTTCATGCCTCGGCAGAATCAGAAGTAATTTTTTCAATGGGTCTCCTTTCAAGAGCAGGCTTGATATCCCCCAAATCCTGATGGGTGATAAATTCCCCACACTTATTAAATATTTTAGGCAGGATGTCAATGGATAAATCTGCAGGGACAAATTGTGAGCGTTATTTTTTTCAATGAGCGCAAATCAATAACGACCCACTGCGAATCCTTCCGGGAGCAGATCTTCATTTCCTGCAGGCCCGGCCGATCAAGACGATTATATACGGAAAAAAATGGTATATCTCCTCACGTCTCGATCGTCAGCAGTTTGAACAAAATCTTTTGTGCATGCCAGCGGGTTGAACTCAGTGCCTGACAGAACGGTTCAATATTCGGATAGATCCTGCGGATGGGGGATTCTTCATAAAAATGCATCAATCGGTCGGCCGATTACCTGTTCCACGCGCCTGCAAACGCGTTTTGCCTGTTGCCACCGCTGCATTACCACCTGCCGGCTCTCCGGGTCGCCGGCAAAACGCTCATATTGCGCCTGAAAACGCGCATCCAGGGCGACGGGGCGCGCGCCCCAAACCAGTTTGTCAGCCAGGTAAACCAGTTCGGCCTCGCTGACCCGGGTGCTGTCAGCCGGGTCCCAGTCCGCATGGCAAGCCAAGATACTGGCCAGGTCTTCGGCAAACCCCCAGCTTCTGAGCTGAGATGCACCGACAGCGGCATGATCCGGCTGTCCCTTTGCGATATCGTGCAGCAGGGCGCCGGCAACCACGAGATCGGTGTCCAATGGTGTGCCAGCCGCGGCATTTACCTCGTCTGCAAGTTTTTCCGCGATCCCGGCCACGGTGCGGCTATGCGCGGCAATGCCCGAGTTCTTTCCGCAGACCCAATCCAGAAGAATCCGTGCCTCCCCGGGCACAGGAATGCCGTGCCGCTGCCAGAGCCCCACAGCCCTCTGGTATTGTGCGGGCGTGTCAATATCCACCAGGATATGTTGATCCGGGACTGCCGCGGAAACCACGGCGGATTGTTCAAGCACCCCTCGCAGACCCCGCGTGCCGTCATGTGCGGCGATTTTCCCGCGCAGCGCCGCGCGGATCAGCGGAGGATGACCCGTTCGATCCTGAAAGGCCGGTACAATGGTATCAGCTTCGGGATGCGCAGACAAACGATCCAAAAGAACATGAATCGTCAGGACGCGTACAAGCGGTATATCCACCGGCAGGACGAAAAAGGCAGCCACGGTACCCGGCAAAGCCGCCACCCCGGCCTGGACCGAGGAAAACATTCCCCGGTCATAATCGGAATGTATGACCGGGCGGGCACCTGCTGTTCGCACTGCGGGCAAAAGCTCATCTGCCCTGTGGCCCAGCACTGCGACAACATTTTCCAGGCCTGCCGGGGCAAACAGCCTGAGGCAATGTTCCAGGGCGGTATGCGGACCGATGGCAAGCGCGGGCTTAAAGCCGTTCTGCCGGGAAGAGCGCCCTGCGGAAAGAATGATTGCGCCGATTTGCCGCCGGTTCATCTCATTCATTCCCGGCCCGCTTCTGAATCAGCTCGGCCACGATGCTGACTGCAATCTCCTCCGGGGTATCCCCTCCGATGTCCACCCCGATGGGGCAGCTGACCCGTTCCAGATCCAACCGGGAAAACCCCTCGTCGCGCAGGCGCGCATATATGGCATCCCGTTTTCTCCGGCTGCCGATCATGCCGACATAGCCGGCCCGGGTACAGAGGGCCTGGGCCAGCACGGTTTTGTCATGCAAATGCCCCCGGGTGACAATCACGATCAGGCTGTCGGCCCGGAGGTCAAAGCCGTCAAAGCAGTCCGCAAACCCGGCCACGGTTTTGAGCCGGCAGTTTCCCGGGAAGTGCTGCGGGGAGAGAAAATCCGGGCGATCATCGAGTACAATGATATCAAAGCCCACGAATCCGGCAAGTACCGCGGTAGCCCGGCCCACGTGCCCGGCCCCGGCAATGAAAACCCTGCCCGCAGCCCGCATTGGTTCGGCCACCACGATGCAACCGTTTTCCCGCTCAACAAACGGCAGACGGGCCTTGCCGGCACGATTGCACATTTCCCGGCGCAAAGTTTCGGACAAGACCTCCGGGAATCGAGTGGGCTCCCGCGTGCGGCAGAGCTCGTGGGCCTCGGGCGGATCCTCCCGGAACACCGTAAAAAGGACCCGGCCGTTACCGGCATCCCAGTCGGCCAAAAGCTCGCTGAACAAGTGTGTGTTTCCGGCAGTCGGCGCGATGTGTTCAATCAACACCTCAAGTGCCCCGCCGCAGATCATGCCGTCGGCAGCCGCATCCCCTTCTGTGAGGTTGATACGGATCAGCCGGCTCCGGCGGCGGTAAAAAACGGTTCGGGCTTCATGCCGGACCGCGGCCTCGCCGGTCCCGCCGCCCACACTGCCGCATATGCGGTCATCTGCGGATATGACCATCCGGCTTCCAGTGCGCCGCGGGGTGGATCCGGATGCGGATATAATCACCGCGCTCGCGACGGCCCGACCCGCGTTTAACTCCGAACAAATCATTTCAAGGATTGAACGCATCACTGGATCCCTGCCCGAAACCAGGGCATTGCCGCGCATGCCGGCGGCAGATAGATGACTTTATTTGGACTGCTTGTACTCGTATGTAGTGTAATGCCGAATGCCGTCCGGGTCAAATCCCGTTTCACCGCAACCGGCATACCGGATATCGCCTCCGGCTAGCCCGGCCCGTCATCTACCGGGGCTTGAAAAATCGTTTTTTCCTGCTATGGTGGTTTGCCGGCCCCGGCTTGTGCCGGCAAGGGTACAAACACCGAACCGGGATCACTGAAACGGAGCAGAAATGATGCAAATCCAGCGACTGGAAGAACAATGCAACAAATGCGGCCTGTGTGTAAAAGATTGCGTTGCCGGGGCGTGGCAGGAAATCCATGGCCGGCCCGAGATGGCCACCCCGGAATTTTGCAACCAGTGCGGGCACTGCGTGGCGGTCTGCCCCAAAGATGCGATCCGGCACGAGGGTCTGGATCTCGGACAAATCCGGAAGGTGGACAAAAACCGCCTGGATCCGGCGGTCTTTCGGGAAATCATCCGCAGCCGCAGAAGCATCCGCCGATACAAGGAACAAATGGTGCCGGATGAAACCATCGAGGACATTCTGGCCCTTTCCGCACACAGCCCCACGGCCAGTAACAAGCAGAACGTGGCTTACACGGTTATTACGGACCCGGCCGTACTGCAGGATATCTCAAATGCCTTGTTCGGGTTTGCCAGAAAGCTTTATGACAAAACCCGGAAAGGTCCCGGAAAACTGATTTACAGCACACTCAAGATGCTTTTGCCGGGAGATGATCCGGACCGTTACATGAAACCCATGCCCTATTACATCGAGCAGGCCGATCAGGGCAGGGACTACATTCTCCACGGCGCGCCGGTGCTGATCCTGGTGCATGCCCCCAAAAAAGGCAGTTTTCACTGTGAAAACTGCAACATTGCCGCGGCCAACATCATGAACGACGCCCACGTGCGCGGGCTTGGCACCTGTTATATCGGATTTCTGACACTGGCCCTGAAATTTTCCGGATCCCTTCGACAACGCGTTGCCCTGCCCCGGGGCCGCAAGGCGTATGCCTGCCTGGTTATGGGCTATCCGGCCTATGGCTATACCTGCACCACCTCGCGCAAAAAAAGAAACATTGACTGGAACCCGGGAAATCCGGAAAACAGGGGGTCCCGGTAGCCCGGCAGGTCGCCGGCAACCAGATGCCGACAGCCGGAGCAAGGGTTTACATTGTCTGGGCACATCGTTGCATGGAATAACGCAAAACCGCTTGACGAAAATCATACGCTCACTGTATGAAACCAATCAAAGGCAACGGCAAGGGTTATTGCCGATTTGCAGCAAATCCCCGAATTGTGGTCCGTCATGTACGCCTGGAACCTGGAAAACGAACGCGCGGCTGCAGAAAGATATCTCCTGCACAGGCAAACCGACTTTACGGCCACCTATATGGAGGTGTCCAACCTCCAATTCATTATCGCCCAACAGCCGGAAATTGTACGGCCTGCCACGGCCGAGGCCCTTTACTGCGTGCTTTGCGGCACGAAGCACACCCCACAGCGCCAGGTATTCTTCCTGTTTAAAAAAGCCGCGGATGCACTGGCTGCCATGCTCAGCCACCCGACCCCGGATGATACCGCAGAAAAGGCCCGAACTGCCCTGGCAGAAATCCTGGCCGACCGGACCGACCCTGCCTTCCGGGCTGCAGCAGAAGCCATGGGAGCGCTGCCGCTGGCCATCGGTGCCCCGGGGCCCCCGGATTTCATAAATCCCTCCCCGCAGGTTCAACCGATCCATGATCTAACCGATATTACGGGCACGTCTTTGCCCGCGCAGATGCAGTGGATGGGCAGAAGCCTGTTAACCGACATACCGGAAGAACCCGGGCGAGTGCTGGTGCTGAAATTCGCCCGGCCCGGCCAGCCCGTATCCGAACTTGCAACAGAAGCATATTGGATGCAGTATCTATCCCAACTCCGGGAGGTGCGGGAAAACCGGCTTGAAATCCCGGAAGCGGTTACGGGCAAAAGCCCGGCTGTATATCATCTGAGCAAATCCTCCCTGGAGATTCCCGGCGACCTGGAAATCGATGCCGACCGGCATGCTATCGCATTTAAGGTTTACAAAAGTTATTTCCGCTATCCCAATCACCCGGCAGAAGACGGTATGCTGCCAAAGACGGAATGCCGCAGTATTCTGGGCCAAAGCGCGCATATCTTCGGCCGGCTGGCTTCCCGGGACATTATTCACACCGCGCCCATCCCGCTTTTCCACAACCGGGTCCAGCGGCACCGCCGGGAGGACCACGGACTTTACCAATGGCATCGGGGCGGCCGCCTGGACCAGTGGCTGGCCTCCTGCCGGTATCCGAATTTTTGCACAAGCGGGATTCGGGATTTTGAACACCTGATCGCATTTGACGGCCCGGCCCGGAGACGCTACGAACATATCGGCGCACACCCCTTCAGCCTGATCCTGGTGGCGGGCAGCTACTGTCGCAACCACGATGAGGCGCGCACCGGTCTGGATGCCCGTGGCCAGCCCGTTGACGCCCGGGACCTGTTTGACCGGGCCTGGCTCAGGGATGTGTTAAATGACGTGTTTTGCAATTATTATGAAGGATTTACCGGGCAGCCGTTTTCCGGGCCCCCGCCCTGCGACCTGGACCTGCTGAGCCGAAGGCTGGTTGAAGAAATGGGTGTGGACCGGCACATGGAGGAAATCCTGCGGGTGGCTGAACAGGAAGCCATGACACCGGGCGAATTCCACGATTTCCTCGAGCTGCGGTGCTTTGACCGGCAAACGATCCAGGGCATGAAAAAGGGTGAGCGCGACATCCAAATTCTGACCGGTCCGCACCTGGGAGGATTCAACGAGCGCATCTCGGTACCGGAGCTGACCCGATACGCCGCCGCGCTTTCGGCCCGCTGCATCATGGACCGCTACTGTCGGCAGCGATTTGCCGATGCCGGCAATGGCCTGCATGAACCTGCCGGAAAGAAACCCCGTTTTTCCCGCAGCGCGGAAATCCCTTGAAATCATGGATCCGGATGCAAAACCCGAAAAAGGATCCGCTCTGCGCGCTTGCAAATGGTACACGGTCTGTCCCATGCGCCGGTTTCACAAGGAAGGCCGGCTGGAGCGCAAATGGATCGAAAACTATTGCCTGTTATGGATCAAAAAAGCCATATAAAAAGCCATATTTTTATATTGACATATTTTCTTTCCCTATCTATTATAATTTTATAAGCAAACGATCTGATTTTGAGTGGGATTTCAAAAAAGACAAGCAGAATCAGGGAAAACATGGGGTTTCTTTCGCTCTGGCACAGCTTGCTTTTCTGGACCCTGATCGTGTTATCCTTGAAGACCTTGAACACAGTGAAAATGAAAAGCGGTTTTACTGTCTTGGTAGGGTCTCCGAGGGGATAATGACGGTTCGGTTTACATACAGAAAAAACAAAATCAGAATAATCGGCGCCGGATATTGGCGGAAAGGAAAGAAAATCTATGAAAGAGAAAGTAAAATACACGGACGAACCAATGGGGAAAGTTAAGGTTATCTCTGACTTTCTTCCATCGCCGGAAGAACTTGCTTTAAAAGATGAAACAGTCAAGGTTACAATTACGCTAAGCAAAACGAGTGTTGATTTTTTTAAGAAAGAAGCAAAAAAATATAATACGCAATATCAAAAAATGATTCGCCTGCTTCTGGATGAATATACTGCCCATCAATAACTGCGAATCCATAACCAC
>JAIPEJ010000098.1 GCA_021737225.1 Desulfobacteraceae bacterium | reverse complement strand
CTATCACCACGCGGCGCGGCGAAATGCTGCGCACCATTCCGCCGCCCTGTTCAAGCCTTTCTCCGGTGCGGTATTCCAGGCCGTTGATAATGGCCATTTCCGTATTTCCGATCTCCAGGTATCCGGTATATTTCAGTTTACCCGGACTGCTTTCTGTCTCTGGTTGTCTTTCCGTAATATCTTCCTGTTTCGGCAGCACGTAGAAGGGATCCCGTTGCCACTGCCTGCCTGCCATTTCCAGGATATACGCCTGTTCAGCATTCAAGTCCGCCCGGCTGATCCGGGTGTTGATTTCCTGTTCCATTTGCCGGGCTGTTTCAATGTCCGGACCGGCGTCCTGCTGCTGGCTCCCGTTTTCGCCCGGGGAGAGAAACAGTTCAAACGCGCCGTATACAAGGGCGACAATCATCAGACCCACCAGTATTTTTTCCCTGGTTCCCATTTGCAATCCTTGCCATCTTAAACTGACTTTTTATGATATGATCTTTTTTTGATGGCTTCGTAAAAAGTCTAAAAAATGTTCTGTCCGCCGAGCAATGAACATATAAGATTTTGATTTTACTTAAACACTTAATCACTTAAAACTTAACACGGCCTGTAAAAAAGACTTTTTACAGGCTTATTTTATTTGACAGTAACCCATATCTGCATGCGGTAGTTTGGATGCCGGGTACCGCTTTGCACTTCCAGGATTTCAAAGGCCTGAAAATCGGGGGCCGTGACCAGTTTGATCAAAAAATCCCGGAAATTCTGATAATTTCCCTGCATTTGGCCGTGCACGAGCAGTCTGTCAGATCCTCTGCTCATGGATTCCGGGGCAGGAGAAAAGGAGGTTTCCGGAATTCCGGCAGAAACCGCCATGTCTGACAGGAGTTTTGAGACATTTTCAATGGTAAATTCCGTGGTTCCGGATGCCGGCATCTGATCTGCAATGTCGGCTTCCTGCTTTGCCTCCAGTTTTTCCTGAAGACGCCGATACAGGGGGTGGAAAATCTCCTGCTTTTCTATCCGGGCCTTTAGGCGTTCGGTCTTTTTTTCCGCATCCGCAATCTGCTGCCGGGTGGGCATAACGCCCAGAAACAGCATTGCCCCCAGCACAATTGCACTGAACAGGATATAGGCAAGGGCGCGCCGGTTTGCACTGATTTCATGCCATCGGGTCATTTCATACCTTCGCAAGATCGAGATTCAGGGTAAAGCGAAACACGTTATCCCCTGTATTCAGCGAGTCCCGGGAACTTTTGCGAATGGAGGAGTCACGAAACAGCGGTGAACGGCGGAGTCTTAGCAGATATCCGGTCAGATGCGTTTCAAACAGGGAAGGGTCGCTGCGGATAAACCCTTCCACCATCAGAGTCCCGGCTTTGTCTTTCCCGTTTGTATTCCCCCCTGCCGCCGGATCCATTCGGATATTGAGCAGTTCTATGTGTTGCGGGGTCAGCTGGTTTAACTCCTTGAGCACTGCCACGGGGCGAAGTTTTCGGCTGTAGGTCCGCAGTTCGTCCTTTTTTTCCTCCAGTTCTGCTGCCATCCGGGCGAGATCTTCCGATTGGATTACGGGTGAATACTGTTCCAGTTGCTGCTGGACCTGGGCCGTGTGTTTTCTCGTCTGTTCCAGATCGTGCCGGGCCGTCCACCACCAGCCCGCGGTCAGCACGAACAAAAGCGCGCAAGCTGCCGCCACTGCGTTGGTATTGCGCAGGGCTTCGCGCTCCTTGTCCCTGTCACCTGCCGTGCGCAGAAAATTGATCATTTTATCCGAGGGCATTGCCAATGCGGCCGTGGAGACCAGGCTGAGACGCTCGTCGCTGTCCTGAAGCGAAATCCTGTCTGCGGCCCCTTCCGTTTCCGTGCCCGGTATGTCCATGATCACGGCCGGAATGCCCAACTGTTCGCTGAAAAACTCGGCAAGACCCGGCAGGAAGGAAATGCCCCCGCAAATGTAAATGCGTTCCGGCGCCGGGTGGCTCAACACGTTGACCGAGTGGTCTATGGTTCTTTCCAGTTGGCGGGCCAGGCGCTCCAGGGCGGGGCGGACCATGTCGAAAACATCGTCGGGGGATTCCGCCTGGCCGCCGGGAGCCGAATCCTTAATGCCCGGGGCGGCCTGTTGCTTTAACCGCTGGGCCGCCTGCTGCCGGTCCATTATGACACGGGTCTCAGGGGCGCCTTCAGGTTCCTGTCCGGGCATTTCGAGTTCTTCCGGTCCCGGCTCTCCGCTTTCGTATCCCATGATCAGGGAATCCAGGATGCTGTCTCTGCCGGTTTTGATCACCCGGTTAAAAAGGGTGGTATGTCGTCCGTGGATATCTATATATGAGGCATCCTCTCCGATATAGAGCACGGCATAGGGATCGTCTCCGGGATCGATCCAGTTGTGGATAAACAGGTTTTCCAGGGAAAACCCGGGAAGCGTGATGCCGGCAATCCTGTAACCGATTTCGGCGAAAATTCTCTGATACAGCCGGATCTCCCGGGCCGAGGCAATGCAGACTTCGGCGACAAGTTTCTGGACCCCCTGGTCGGCGATTTGGTCTTTGATCCGGAAGTCAAAGAAGTATTCGTTTTCATCAAAGGCCCTTTCCTTCCGGGCCGACCAGTACACGGCATTGGTAAGTCCCTTGGTGACCTTGGGCACGTGCACCGTCCATATTTCTCCCTTCGAAGGCGGCAGACAGATCCAGATATCGGTTTTACGGGCCCGGATCATGTTCTGCAGCCGGGCCTTTAAAAACAACGGAAATTCCGGGTGTTCCGGGCTTATTCCTTCCGGCAGCGGCACGGACGCCTCATCAACGATTTGCCAGGTGTTTTTCGCCCTGTTCATGCAAACCAGGTTAACCCGGTCGCGGAATATTTCCACCCCCAGAAAATCCCGGGATCCGGCTGACAGCAAGGTTTTCTTGACCTGTCGCCTGAAACCTGCGGGCGCTAAATTTTCCTGCCCGGAACCACCCCCCTTGTCTCCGCCTTGGCGGATCACCTGGAGCAGTTTTTCCGTGGATGAAACTTCCTTCTCGTTTGTCAATATGAAACTCTTTTCTGGATGATCCGGTGGTTCCGATGTCTGGGGCAGCAGCGAGTTTTCGGTTACGGGTTGACGCCTGGAGCAGCAATCCGGCAATATTTCCGTTGAAAACGGGCAAAAATTAAAAAAAATTCAAAAAATCAGTATTGTTATGCTAATTAGGACATTCAGGGCCCATGTGTCAACATTTTTGTCCATTTGCGGGCCGGCAAGACAATTGTATGCAGGAGGGTCTCATGTCGGAAACCATTTTTATCACAGGCGCCTCTTCGGGTATCGGCCGCGCGGCCGCCTGAAAATTCTACCCACCAGCATGATCGCCCGGATGTAGTTCCGGAAAGGCGATTAAAATTCATCATAGGCGATCATTTCCGGTTCCACGCCAAAGCTGTCAAGGGTTTGCAGGCAGGCTCTGAGCATCATGGGCGGGCCGCAGAGGTAGTATTCCACTTCCGAAGGATCGGGATGGGACTGGAGAAAATACTGCTCCAGGCTCTGGTGGATAAATCCGGTCATGCCCGCCCAGTTGTCCTCGGGCAGGGGTTCGGACAGGGCCACCTGGTAGGAGAAATTGTCAAATTGTTCGGCCATCTCCCTGAATTCTTCATCATAGAGCATTTCCTGCCGGTTTCTGGCCCCGTACCAGAAGCTCATGGGCCGGGTGGTTTTCTGGTAAAGCAGCAGCTCCCGGATCTGGCTGCGCATGGGCGCCATGCCCGCGCCGCCGCCGATAAAACACATCTCGCGCTTGGTTTGGGCAACCCGGAAATCGCCGAACGGACCGCTCAGGCTCAGCCGGTCGCCGGATTTGAGGCTGAAAAGATAAGACGAGCCCACCCCGGGAGGGGCACCGGGCTGAGCCGGGGGCGGCGTGGCAATCCGGACCGTGAACATCAGCGGGCTGTTTTCCGCGGGCGGGTTTGCCAGGGAATATGCCCGGTATACCGGCTCGTCGTTAAAGGCTTCCAGGTCCCACAGTTCAAACCGGTCCCAGGTCTGTTTAAACGGCTCCGGGATGTCGAATTCAGAAAACAAAGCCCGGTACGGGGGGATGTCAATCTGCATGTACTGCCCGGCTTCAAATGGTATTTCCCGGTTTGCATCAAGTTTTACAGCCAGTTCCTTGATAAAGGTGCCGATGCTCTGGTTGGAGACCACGGTTGCCTCGTACTTTTCAATAGCGAAGATCTCCGGCGGGATTTCAATTTCCATGTCCTCCCGGATCTTGAGCTGGCAGGCCAGGCGGATGTTCTCCTTTTTTTCTTCGCGCGACAGGTGCGGCAGCTCGGTGGGCAGGATATCGCCGCTGCCCTTGATCACCTTGCATCGGCACTGGCCGCAGGACCCGCTGCCGCCGCAGGCTGAGGGCAGGTATATTTCGTTCTGGTTCAGCGCCGAAAGCAGGCTCGTGCCAGTTCTTACGGTCATTGCATTATCGGGATCCCCGTTGATCACAATCCGGCTGTCGCCTTTCTGGGCCACCCGGGACTCCACGAAAAGCAACACAGCGACCAGCAGCAGGATGACGCTTGAAAATGTGCCGATACTAACCAGATAAATCAAGATTCCCCCGGATTACATCGTGATGCCGGAAAAGAGCATGAACGCCATGGCCATCAGTCCGGTAACGATCATGGTAATACCGAAGCCTTCCAGTCCGCTGGGCAGATCCGCGTACCTGAGCTTGATGCGGGCGGCTGCCATGGCCGTGATCGCCAGCAGCCAGCCTACGCCCGAGCCGAAACCGTAGACCACGGACTCGATAAACGACATCTCGCGCTCTACCATGAACAGCGAGCCGCCCAGGATGGCGCAGTTGACCGCAATCAGCGGCAGAAAAATGCCTAGACCCGCGTACAGGGCCGCGGAAAACCGGTCGATGATCATCTCAATGGCCTGCACCATGGCCGCGATCACGGAGATAAACACGATCAGCTTCAAAAAGGAAAGATCCACCTCCGGCAGCCCGGCCCATGCAAGCGCGCCGGGCGCGAGCAGGCCGTGGAATATCAGCCAGTTGACCGGGGTCGTGACGGTGAGCACGAAAACCACGGCAAAGCCCAGCCCGATGGCGGTGTCGATGTTTTTGGACACCGCCACAAACGAGCACATCCCCAGGAAATAGGCCAGCAGGATGTTGCCGGCAAACACGGAATTTAAAAATATGCTGACCAGTTCGACCATTTGTTATGATTTCCTTGAATTGGCCAGGTATTTCTGCACCCAGGCCATCAGTCCGATAATGATAAAAGCCGCCGGGGCCAGCATCATAATGCCCATGTCCTCGTAACCGGCGGCATATGCGGATTCCGGTATCACGGAGAAGCCGAAAATGCTGCCGGAGCCGAAAAGCTCCCGGATAAAGGCCACGCTGAGCAGCACCGAGCCGTATCCAACGCCGTTGCCCAGGCCGTCGATCAGTGCCAGATGCGGCGGGTTGGACAGGGCAAAGCCTTCGGCCCGGCCCAGGATGATGCAGTTGGTGATGATCAGCCCCACGAAAACCGAGAGCAGCTTGCTGATATCGTAGAAGTAGGCTTTTAAAAACTCATCTGCGAGGATCACCAGCGAGGCGATCACGGCCAGTTCCACGATGATGCGGATATTGCCGGGAATGATCCGGCGCATCAGGGAAATGATCAGCCCGGACATGCTCACCACGAAGGTCATGGCCAGGGTCATGACAAACGCGGTCTTGAGCTGCACGGTCACGGCCAGGGCCGAACATATGCCCAGCATCTGCATGTTGATCGGGTTGTCGTACCATGCCGGATCGGCAAATGTTTTAAAGGCTTTGGTCCGGGTGAGTTTCATTTTTCATCCTGCGCCGGTTCGGTTTCCTGAAGGCGGCAGCGGAGCCGGTTTTTCCGGAAGCAAAGCGATACCGGCTCATACCGGGAAAGGGTCTTTTCGATCCCTTGGGATAGATATTTCCCGGTAAGCGTGGCCCCGCTGATGCCGTCCACGTAATGGGATTTTTTTTCTTCAGGCACCTGTTTTTCCACATCCCCCTTGGCCACCTGGATGGCAACAAAGTTGCCGTTTTGATCCACGATTTTTTTGCCTTCAAAATTTTCCTGAAACCACCTTTTGTCAATTTCACCGCCCAGGCCCGGGGTTTCGGAATGCTGGTATACCGTGAACCCGGCAATTGTGGAGCCGTCTGCCTCCAGGGCCATGTAGCCGTAGATCTTGCCCCACAGGCCCTGGCTTTCAATCGGGATGATATAGGCCCGGATTTGGTCCTTGTCCACGTACACATAGATGGGCAAGGTCTGTTTGCCGCCGGCTTCTTCCGGGGACACAATTTTTCCGGAAGGGGTGACCTGATATTTGCGGATGTTGTTTTCGGAAATCTCCACGATTTGTTCCGGGCTGTATTGCTTGTCCCGGGAAATCAGGTCCACTGTATAGAGAATGTTTTTCTGCCGGTCTGTGATCCGGTTTTGTTCCTGGCGCTTCTGCAGTCCGGTGGCGGCTGCGGTCAAAAGCAGTCCGCACACAATGCACATGCCCAGGGCAAACAGTATGGATTTGGCCGTGTCAGACATGGGGAATCCTCTTTTTGAGCCGCAGCCGGATTTCCGTGTATTCCAGCAGCGGGGCAAACATGTTCATAAACAGGATCGCCAGCATCACGCCCTCCGGAAAAGCCGGGTTGACCACCCGGATCAGCACGGTCAGGGCGCCGATGAGAAAGCCGTATATCCACTTGGCCCGGTCCGTGCCCGGCGCGGTGACCGGGTCTGTTGCCATGTAGGCCGCGCCGAAGGCAAACCCCCCGGCAGCCAGGTGATATACCGGATTCACGGAAAACCATGGCATGGCCTGCGGTGTTGCAAGCAGGTTAAGCAGAAATCCGGTGGCGAGCAGGCCGGCAATGCAGCCCAGGATAATCCGGTAGGAGGCAATGCCTGCGGCGATCAGTATCAGGGCGCCGATGGCCGCGCAGATCGCCGAAGTTCCGCCGATGGTACCCGGATAATTGCCGATGGCCAGGCTGGCCAGTGTGTAGCCCTTGGATGCCAGCATTTCCTGGATATGATTGAAAGGGGCCTGCAGCGTGGTCACGGCAAGCGGCGTGGCCCCGGTGACCGCATCGGCGGCACCGGCCGCGTTTTGCCGGACAGCCACCCAGACCGCATCGCCCGACATCTGGGCCGGGTAGGCAAAAAAGATAAATGCGCGCGCGGTCAGCGCCGGGTTGAAAATGTTTCTGCCCGTGCCGCCGAAGACTTCCTTGCCGATGACCACGCCGAAGGTGATGCCCACGGCCACCTGCCACAAAGGGATGGTGGGCGGCAGGGTGAGAGGAAAAAGCAGTCCGGTTACCAGGAAACCTTCGCTGATGGAATGCTTTCGCACGGCGGCAAATACAAGCTCCCAGAACAGGCCCACGGCATACGATACAATAATAACTGGCAGCACGATCATCAGTCCCGTGCCTGCCGTGGATATAAGATTCGTGGACATCCCCGAGGCCAGCCGGGTGTGATACCCGGTGTTGTAAATGCCGAAAAGCAGCGGCGGGATCAGGGCCACCAGCACCATGCTCATAAACCGTTTCAGGTCCAGGCTGTCGCGAACCAGGGGGCGATGTCTGGTGGCTTCTGCCGGGAAGAAAACCACGTCTTCAATGGCTTCAAACAGGGGTGCCAGCTTTTCCAGACGCCCGCCCGGTTCAAAGTGCTTGCGCGGGATGTCAAATATTTTACGCAGTGTTGTTTCAATCCGGCCCATGGGTTATATCCGCTCCCTGAAATAGGCGTGCCTGGTTTCCTGGAAAGTATGGCAGAGCTCGATCTTGGACGGGCAGACATATGAGCACAGCCCGCATTCCACGCAGTCGAGCAGGCCGTGGGAAAGCGCCTCCTCGATCTCCCCGGCCCGGATGCACTTGTACGTGAACTGGGGCAGAATGTTGACCGGGCAGACCCGGGTGCAGTTGCCGCAGTTAACGCATGCCCGTTTTGCCCCGTGCATGTCCGCGTCCATGGAAAGGGGCTTCGGGTTGAATATGGAGAGAAACGTCCGCGAACAGGTCGGCTTGTTTGTTCCGGGGCGCATGAAACCGAATAATTCGCGCTTGTTCGATTCCGTGATTAAAAACAGCCCGGTTTCGTAAAGTCCCAGATAGGATTTAATTGAGCCGCTGTAGCCGCGAAACAAACCGCCTGTCACCCATCTGTACTTATCCGGTTCGATCACCCCGCTGATAAGTGTGTGCAATGGCGCCCCGATCCGGGTGCTGACATACCGGCTTTCGATATCGGCACCGGAAACCGCCGCTATGCGCCGGGTGGGAAAGCTCCCGGTCTCCAGAAATTCGCCCAGCAGGACCACGTCCTGGCCCCGGATAAACCAGCCGCGGTTTTCACTTGTTGTGGTCTTATTATGAAAGTGCACCACGCCGGGATCTTCTGCCGGATACGCGCCGCGTACCCGGTGGGTGACGCGGTTTTCAATTTCGGCGTCCAGGTCTGCGGATTTTGCGCTTTTGCATACGTGCGTGTGTTCGCAGAGAATGTTCAGTGCATGCAGGCCGGTTTTAAACTGCCGCAGATCCGCGGGCGTGCTCAGGTAAATCTCCGGTGGCGGGTGAAACGGGTCCAGGTTGTCCATGGCCACCCAGATTGCGGCCGGGGTTTCGGCGGGATCGGCCACGGACCGGTAGACGATGTCCCGGAAAAGGGGCCACATGCCGGCATTTAAAAGGATCTGCACAAGCCGGGGCCGTGTTGTCCGCGACAGTTCCGCTCCGGGGGGCGCCCCGAAATCTTCATGTTCTTCCGCTTTTTCGGTTTGGATGACGATTTCCCGGATTACGCGCCTGGGGCCGTAGCGGATGTCCACGACCTGCCCGCCGGCAGGGGAGGCAAACACAATGTCGGTGTTTTCCTTATCCTCGTAAAGGGGCGTGCCGATTTTGACCCGGTCGCCGGTGTCCACCCGCAGCCGGGCTTTGAGAAGCGGGATACGCTCGGGCATGGCCGCCACCTCGCCCGGGGCCGGGGCGGCTTCGATCCGGTGCTCGGGCTGGCCGGCGATTTTCAGCCGTTTTATTGGAAAGCTATGTTTTGGATTCATTTCTTCAATTGTTTTTGACGATTAAGAAAAAATCATATTATAGTATAAAAGGAAACACGCCGGAATGCAACGCGTTTCCTTTTCACGCGGGGCCCGGGGAAAGCGCAAACAGGGATGGACGCGGATTTTTACAAAGAACGGGAAAGCCGCCTGGCGGCATTGTTTCGGGACAAGCCGGAAATGGTGACCGATTTCCCGGAATGGATGCTTCCGCGGCAATGGATCGATGCCTACCGCGCCATGCACCGCCTGGCCATTGTCGAGATTGCCGGACGCGACAGTGTCGCTGCTGCTGTCCAGGCGGTCTGCGAACACGCATACACCGATTTGCTGCCGGTATATATTTATACCGGTTCGGAGCACGGCCCCTGGCAAAGCGTTGATGAAGCCGTGGATCGCATGTCTCGGCGTTTGCCGGAGGTGCAGGTGCATCCACTGGTGGTGCTGGGTTCCCCGGAGTTCTGGCGGGCCTTAAACGGCCGGTTTATTTCCGATTTGATCGCTTGGTTCGGCCATTATACCCCCTGTACCGGCTGTCACCTGTACCTGCACGCCGTGCGCATCCCACTGGCCCGCATGCTGGGCAATGTTCCGATTATCGGGGGAGAGCGCGAATCCCACAGCGGAAAGGTCAAGGTCAACCAGTG
>JAIPEJ010000097.1 GCA_021737225.1 Desulfobacteraceae bacterium | reverse complement strand
CTGGCAATGGCGTCGGGATCCGCGTTGATCAGGATCAGCACATGATCCGACCCGGAAAACTGTTTCATCATTTGCTGCAAATTCTGGGTTGTTGACAGGCTCATGGTTTTATCACCCTGTGCGGTGTTGCCGGTAACTCTCCGGAAAAACACCTAAAATAAAAAAGCGTGTACTGCTACACGCCGTTGCGACATTTATGGATGAACTGTGTGTAATTTGAAAACGTATCATAGGCAGGTTCCAATACCTTGTCAAGAAGCTTGCAGTTTTATACCAAGTACTTGAAGTAAAAGGCAATGGGTTTTATTTTATTTACGTGGGCGAAATGAATGTTACATTAAGCATATCGGCCGGTTGTTTTACGCCGGATAAAACCGTTTCCCAAAAATCAGAGAGAGGGTGAATATGGAAGTACCACTTGAGATTACGTACCGCAATGTGGAAAAAAGCGAGGATATTGATCAGCTCATCCGTGAAAAGGCGGCCAAGCTTGACGGGATGCATGATCGCATTACCAGCTGCCGGGTTTCCGTTGAAAAGCCCCAGGAACACCAGCGATCCGGAAACAATTACCGGGTGCGCATCGATATGCGCGTGCCGCCCGGCAAGGAACTCGTGGTGCGCCGGGAGGCCGGCGAAGGCGACATGCACGATCCGCTCAGGTCGCTGATCACAGAAGCGTTCAAGAAAATTTCCAAGCAGCTCAAAAAGGTCAAGGGAAAACAGCAGGAAACCGGCAAGCCCACTTCCAGAACACCGTCCGGGCAGATGCAACCCCCCGAGAGCGACCTGGATGTGCCGATGGACACGGAATCCTGAAATTCCGATAAAAACGGGTTTGCAATCGGACAGCGCATGATGTAGATTTCATCTATACAATCTGAAATCATGAAACATGAGTTATGTCATAGGCAAAGCGCCACCCAGACTCATTCTGGGTGGCGCTTTTTTTATGGGCAGCCGGGGAAGGTTTCCGGGGTTATGGGCAAGCTTCTGGTTATTGACAATTACGATTCGTTTACCCACAACCTGGTCCAGATGTTTTCGGGCCTTGGGGTAATTATTGACGTGTTCCGGGCAGACCGCATCTCTCCGGCAGAGGCCGACGCCCGCGACCCGGACTTCATCCTGGTCAGTCCCGGGCCCGGGGATCCCGGAAATTCAGGCGTTTCAGTGGATCTGATCCGCGCCTTTGCCGGCAGGGTGCCCATACTCGGTGTCTGTCTGGGGATGCAGTGCATGAACGAGGCCTTTGGCGGCAAAACGATCCGGGCGCCCGTGCCGGTGCACGGCAAAACCAGCCCGGTTTTTCATGACAATACCGGCTTGTTTGCCGGGCTGCCCTCGCCGTTTACAGCCGCCCGGTACCATTCCCTGGTGGCAGACGGCACCGCAGGGGGCTTTCATGCCTGTGCCTGGACCGAAGACGGCGTGCTCATGGGGCTTGCCGATCCGGCTCGCGGGCTTTACGGCGTGCAGTTTCACCCGGAGAGCTTTATGGGCGATCATGGTTTTGCGCTGGCAGAGGCCTTTATTCGCCTGCAAAGACCTGAACAGGGGGCTTGCTATGCCGGATGCCGCTGATATTCAATCCATGGTCGGGTGCATGGAAGGGGTGCGTACCGAGGAAATCGCCCCGCGGCATTCTTTTTCGGAGATGGCCGGGTGTTTTGCCGACCTTCCCGGCACCGTGATCCTGGCAAGCGGCGGAGACCTGGAGACGGCCCGGTATCATCTCCTGGCGGTGCGGCCGTGGCTGGCCATAAAGTCATGGGGCGCAACAGTGCAGGTGGAATCCGGCGGGGAAAGCCGCAGCTTCCAGGGGGATCCGTTTGATCTGCTGCGGCAGGTGCTTTGCGAATTTGACATGTCTGATGCGGGTCTGCCCGAGCCTGTTTCCGCCGGGCTTTTCGGGTATCTGTCCTACGATTTGAAGGATTTCATCGAGGATCTGCCCCGGACAACCTTGGATGACAGCGGTTTGCCAGAACTCTGCCTGTATGCCCCTTCCGTGCTGGTAATTGCAGACCGGCGTGCTGACAGGTTTACCCTGTGCATGCCAGTATTCAAGGATTCCGGCGATGAGGGCCCCGCCCGGCTTCGCGACTGGTTCTTTGACCGCCTCCGCACCCGGGCAAACCCGGAATCGGAATCTTTTGCCGGCGGCGGCAGGGGGTTTTGGTCCCCTTTTACCCGGGAAACCTACATGGATGCTGTTGCCTGTGCCCGCGACTATATCGCTGCCGGCCATATCTACCAGGTCAACTTTTCCCAGCGCTTTGAGACCGATTTTTCCGGCAGTCCGTATGCCCTGTTTGCCGAGCTTTTTTCCGCCGCCCCGGCCGCTTTTTACGCATACGTGCATGCCGGCGACCATTGGATCGTTTCCACCTCGCCAGAGCGGTTTTTAAAACAGCGCCGGGACCTGGTGGAAACCCGGCCGATCAAGGGCACCCGGCCCAGGGGCGCGTCCCCTGCTGCTGACCGCGCTATGGCGGCGGAACTGAAAAGCAGTTCCAAGGATGATGCCGAGCTTTCCATGATCGTGGACCTGATGCGAAACGACCTGGGCCGCGTCTGCGCCGGGGGCAGTGTCGAGGTGGTCGAGCACAGGCGTCTTGAGGCATATCATAACGTGTTTCACCTGGTTTCAGTTGTGCGGGGACGCCTGGCGCAGGGACGGGACAGTGTGGATCTGCTTCGGGCGGCGTTTCCCGGCGGGTCTGTTACCGGCTGTCCGAGAATCCGGGCAATGGAAATCATTGATGAACTCGAACCCTGCCGTAGGCATGTTTATACCGGCTCCATCGGGTATATCGGTTTTCACCAAACCATGGACCTGTCCATTGCCATACGGACGGTCACTATCGAAAACGGGCGGATGCGGTTTTCCGTGGGCGGCGGCGTGGTGTATGATTCCGATCCGGCCGAGGAATACGAGGAGACCCTGCACAAGGGGCGCTCGGTCATGGGCGTGTTTGAGGGCCGGGGCACCGCCCCGGCGCGCGAGGCCACCATTTGGATGGACGGCATGGTGGTGCCGGCTTCCAGGGCGCATGTGCCGGTGACTGACCCGGGCCTGCAGTACGGGTACGGTTTTTTTGAAACCATCCGCGTGGACCGCGGCCGGCCGCATCTTCTGGAAAGTCACCTGGAGCGATTTTACCAGTCCTGGCAAGCGCTGTTTGCGGCGCCCGTGCCGGATCTGACCTGGGAGACGGTGATTTCTCAGGCCGTGGCGGCAAACAACCTGGGAGAGGACGTCTGCGTGTCAAAATTGATGGCCCTTGCTGCAGTCGATTCCCGGCAGCCGCACCTGGTGGTTACAGCCGCACCTTACGTGCACCGGCTGGACCAGCTCGGAAAACCGGCCCTGGATCTGGCCGTATATACCCATCCCCGGCACACGCCCCTGGCTGCGCACAAGACGCTCAATTACCTGTATTATTTTCTGGCCGGCAGGTGGGCCCGGGAAAACGGTGCAGACGAGGCCGTTATTCTCAACGCCGACGGCACGATCTCCGAGACCAACACCGCCAATCTGCTGATTATCCGGGGCAACACCGTGATATCCCCGGCTTCGTCCCACGTGCTTGCCGGCGTCATGGAGGCCGCAATCCTGGAAATCCTGACAGCAGAAGGCTTCCACCACGCTGTCCAGCCCTTAACCCCTGAAGCCCTTTTTGATGCAGATGCCTTGATCGCCACCAACTCACTGATGGGACCCGTCAGTGTCCGCTCCCTGGACGGCCGCCAGATCCCTTGTGATCCCCACTGGACCGCCCGCCTCCGCGACCGCGTCTTTTCGGAGTTTTCCTGAAACACCCTTCATTTTCCGGAACTCAGGCCTGCAAACCCCGTTTTCTTACCGGGCGCCCCAAGCCTGATGGTTTGTCTTTGGACCCCGGAGAATTTGAAGATTTCCGGAATTAGAGGGGGAAACTCCCAAGGGGTTTGGCCAGGGGTGGACGCAGGGGTGGTTTGTACAGATACATCGGGCGCGTCAGCGGACGGCAGATGCACAAACTTCCCCGCCGTCCCGACATGCGAAAGTCCTTGAAGCCCGATGTTTCTTTGCAGAGCCGGTCAGACTCCCCCGGCCCTGCAAAAATCCCTGTTTCTGCAGTGAACTTGGGATCAGCCTTTTTGCAGGGCCTCGCGGATGCGCTGCATGGCGCGGTCCACGTTTTCGTAGGAGTTAAAGGCGCTCAGGCGGATGCAGGAGGCCCCGCAGGGACCGAAGCCCGCGCCCGGGGTGCAGACCACGCCGGCCTTGTTGAGCAGCATGTCGAAAAATTCCCAGGAGTCCATCTGCGCTTCGATCCAGATATAGGGTGAATGCTCGCCGCCCACATAGGAATATCCCAGATCGTCCATTTCTTTGCGGATCCGGTCCGCATTTTTCATGTAATCGGCAATCAGCGCCTTTACCTGCTCTTGCCCCGCCGGGGTGTATACCGCTTCTGCAGCCCGCTGTACCGGATAGGCCACCCCGTTGAACTTGGTGGAATGCCTGCGGTTCCAAAGGGGATGCAGATATTGGATACTGCCGTTTTCGTCAAATGCCCGACAGTCTTTGGGCACGACCGTAAAGGCGCACCGGGTACCGGTAAAACCAGCGGTTTTTGAGAAACTGCGGAATTCGACGGCAACCTCCCGGGCGCCTTCCACCTCGTAGATGGAGCGGGGGATGGCATCATCCCGGATAAAGGCTTCGTAGGCCGCATCGTATAGAATCAGGGCCCGGTTGTCCCGTGCAAAATCCACCCACTGCTTCAGATCCGCCCGGCTCACCGTGGCACCGGTGGGATTGTTGGGAAAGCACAGGTAAATCAGGTCCACGTTCGCATCCGGCGGCTGCGGGACATAGTTGTTCTCCTGCGTGCAGGGCATGTACACGATGTTTTCAAACCGGCCGCCTTGAAACGGACCGGTTCGGCCGGCCATCACGTTGGTGTCCACGTACACGGGATATACCGGGTCCGGTACCGCCACGCGGATGTCTGTGGCCAGGATCTCCTGAAAATTGCCGGTGTCGCACTTGGCGCCGTCGCTGATAAAGATCTCGTCAGCGGCAATCCCGGCTCCCCGGGCGGCATAGTCGTGCTGTGCGATTTTTTCGCGCAGAAACGCGTATCCCTGCTCCGGGCCGTATCCCCGGAATGTGGCGTCCTCACCCATTTCATCGACTGCCGCGTGCATGGCCGCAACACAGGCCTGCGGCAGGCCGCGCGTGGCATCCCCGATGCCGAGCTTGATAATGTCGGTCTGCGGATTTTGTTCCTGGAATTCCGCGATCCGGGCGGCAATATTGGAAAACAGGTAGGATGCCTGCAGTTTATTGAAATGTCCATTGATTTTGATCATTGTCGGCCGTCCTTTCCGGGTTTGTGGGGATATGGGAAATTGTCCGGGATTTCCATGATTGATAAAAATTTCTGATTGTATATAATAACTGATCCTGTGGTGTCAATTTTGATGGCGCCGGAAAAAGTCCAATATCTGCGTTACGCGCAATTTCTCAGAATTTCATCACGCCAACGGCGTGACTGCATTCTTCGAGATTGCGCAAGCCTTGATCTTGATCTTGAACTTTTTACGGCGCCATCTGAAATCAGACTTTTTACGGTGCCATCTAAAATCAGACTTTTTACGAAACTTTTAATTTGAACCGGCGCATTTGTGCCGGCTTTCAGCAAGGGGAACACGATATGATGGAAGAACGCCTGGATGACGATATCCGGATCGTCACCTTGAAAAACGGAAAAACCAATGCCTTTAACCGCCAGATCCTGGAACGGCTCGAGGAAATCGTAATTGAAGCCGATCAGTATGACTCTCCCAAGGGAATCATCCTGACCGGCGAAGGCCGGTTTTTTTCCAGCGGCTTTGACCTGTCGCTTTTCCTCAGCTTTGCAGAAGAAAAGGAGGCGGTGGAATTTTTTGAATTCGAGCAGCGGGTTTTGACCGCGCTTTTTGCCTGCAAAAAACCCGTGATCGCGGCCCTTAACGGCCATGCCGCAGCAGGCGGGCTGATTTATTCCATGGCCGCGGACTACCGGATCGTCAAGGAGCATCCCAAGATCAAGATCGGCATGTCGGAAATCAAGATCGGGCTTCCGTTAAACATTGCCCAGCACGAAGTGATGCGCTTTGGCTTAGACGGCAATCACAAGTTCCGGGATGTGATGTATTTCGCGGACATGGTGGATGTTTACCGGGCCCGGGATCTCGGGCTCGTCGACGAATTGGCCGCCGAGGACCAGGTAATCGACCGGGCCAAGCAGGTGATCTCCCAGTGGATCGACACCCCGAACCGCCCTTTTATGCGAATGAAAGAGCTGCTGCGCGCAGAGACCGTGCAGCGGATTGAAAAAAACCTTGCAGCGGTGAACTGGCAGGCAGGTCTGGCGGGGCTGTTCAAGGACGATGTCCGGCAGACCCTGGAATTTGTCCAGGCCAGTATGAAGTAGCAGGCGGTATGTGCATTCAAGACCTGGATCATATCCTGCCCCTGGTGGAAAAGCCCAGCCGGTATATCGGGGGAGAAATCAATACCGTCCGCAAAAGCGGCGACGCGGTTGCCCTTAGCATGGCCCTTGCGTTTCCGGATACCTACGAGATCGGCTCCTCTCATTTCGGCATGCAGATTTTGTATCACCTGCTCAATGTAAGGGCCGATGTAGCGGCAGAACGGGTTTTTGCCCCGGGCACGGACATGGCCGCGCACATGAAGTCATCTGGTACGCCGCTTTTTTCCCTGGAGACCCGAAGGCCACTTTCGCGTTTTGACATCATCGGATTCAGCCTGCTCTACGAGCTGAACTATACCAACGTGCTGATGATGCTGGACCTGGCCGGCCTGCCCTTTTACGCCCGGGACCGGGATTTGCGCCATCCCTTGATTATTGCCGGCGGGCCCTGCACCGTCAACCCCGAACCGGTGGCGCCCTTTTTTGATGCCATGGTGGTGGGTGACGGCGAACCCGTGCTCCCGAAGATGGCTGACGCCTGGATCCGCTGGAAATCCGGCGGCAGCCGGGACAAAACCGAACTGTTGAAAACCTGGGCCGGCATCGAGGGCGTGTACGTACCGGCCTTTTTTCGTCCCGATCCGGGGGCGGATGGATGTCGGCACATGGTTTCCGTACTGCCCGGCTATGAAAAGGTGCGGCGGGCAGTAGCGCCGGACCTTGATTCCCTGCCGTTTCCGGATGCGCCGGTGGTGCCGTTCGGCCGTCCGGTGCATGACCGGCTCCGCCTGGAAATCGCCCGGGGATGTACCCGGGGATGCCGGTTTTGCCAGGCAGGCATGATTTATCGGCCGGTGCGCGAGCGCTCGCTTTCCCGGCTGGTTTCCCTGGCTAAAAACGGGATTTGCGCCACCGGCTATGACGATCTTTCCCTGCTGTCCCTGAGCACCGGTGATTACAGCCGCCTGCTGCCGTTGATGAAGCATTTTTCCGATCATTACGGTTCCAGCCGCCTGGCAATGTCCATTCCTTCCTTCCGGGCAGGCACGCTTAGCCAGGAGATGATGGAACTCATCCGCAGCGTGCGCAAGACCGGCTTTACCATCGCCCCGGAGGCCGGCAGTGCGCGCCTGCGTTCAGTGATCAATAAGAACATTTCGGAGGCCGAGGTCTTTGATACCATGAAGACCGCCTTTGACCTGGGCTGGCAGCTGGTCAAGCTTTATTTCATGATCGGCCTGCCTTCTGAGACGGATGCCGATGTTGCCGGGATCGCCGAGTTGGTCCGGCGGCTGCGCAAAGCCCGGCCCCGGGTCAAGCGGGGGGGCAACATCAACGTCAGCGTGGCCACGTTCATTCCCAAGTCGCACGTGCCCTTTCAGTGGGCCGCCCAGGAGGACCCGCAGTCCGCCCGGGAGAAAATCGAATTTCTCCGGGCCCGGCTTGCGGTCAAGGGCGTGGATTTTAAGTGGCAGGACCCGGAGACGAGCTGGCTGGAAGGGGTTTTTGCCAGGGGCGACCGGCGGCTGGCCCCGGTTCTGGCGGCTGCCTACAACCGCGGGTGCCGGTTTGACGGGTGGAGCGATTCCTTTGATTTCAAAACCTGGCACGGGGCTTTTTCTGATGCGGGCGTGGACCCGGATGTTTTTTTACTGCAGATCCCTTTTGATGCCCCGCTTCCCTGGGATCACATCGATACCGGGGTTTCCCGGGAATTTCTCCGGGATGAGTATCAAAAGGCGATCCGGCAAGCGCCGACCGGTGATTGCCGCCACGGGGAATGCCAGGAATGCGGGGTTTGTGACTTTGACGAGCGAAGGCCCGTCAATGCAGATGAAAAAACAAGGGACAACGCTTTTTCTTTGCAGTCAACAGGAATGGATACAGGCACTGGGGCTGCTTTGCGTGACGGCCCCGAGCAAAGGATGAAAGTTAGCTACACCAAGCTCGGGCCGGCCAGATACTTCGGTCATCTGGAACTGGCCAACATCCTGTTGCGGGCCTTGCGCCGGGCCGGCATCCGGCTTGCCTATTCCGGCGGGTATCATCCCAAGCCGAAGGTTGCATTCGGGGATGCGCTGCCTGTTGGCATGGAGAGCATGTGTGAAGTCTTTTTCATGAGCATCACGGATCCGTCCGATCCGACGGAAATTCAGTCAGCGGTCAACCGGCAGCTGCCCGAAGGACTTGCGGTCAGCAGGTGCGAGCCCGCAGGGAAAAAGGCGGCCCCGCTGCAGACCGGCGTTGTCTCGTACGGAATTACCCTGCCGGAGGGGACCTGTTTTGATGCGGCAGCGCTTGCGCGCTTTGATTCGGCCACCTCGTTTGAAATGACTGTTACAACCAAGAAGCGCGGCGAGCGGCGGATCGATTTGAAATCCGTTGTCGCGGAATGTGTGCTTGAGCGTTCGGACTGCCTGCGGATCGCCATTTTAAGGGAGCCCGGCAGCGCCATTCGGCCCTCCCGCGCTGTTCAGTCGATTTTTGCCTTGCCCGATACGATCCTGCAGCGATGCCGTATCCTTAAGCTGGCTGAGCAATGTGATGCGAATCCGGAATCTTGGAACCAATGCGATATTCAGAGAGGTTTGCATGGATAAGGAACTGATCATCAATGCGCTGGGTCCGGAAATCCGGGTGGCCCTTCTTGAAAATAATGTTCTTGTGGAAATCTACGTGGAGCGCCCTGACGAGGGAAACATTGCGGGCAATATTTACAAGGGACGCGTTCAGCGGGTCCTGCCCGGTATGCAGGCGGCCTTTGTTGACGTCAACCTGAAACAGGCGGCTTTTATTTACGTGGATGAAGTTTTAAACGGCGTTACCCCGCCGCCTGAAGGCGTGCTTTTGCAGCAGGAAAAAGACGAGGCCGAACCCGAGAGCGGGGCGGATGAAATGGAAGGGGAAAACGGCCCCATCAGCACCCGTTCAGCAAGCCGGCCGCGCCCGGATCGGCGCGCCATTGAAGAAATGCTTAGCGAGGGCCAGGAAATTCTCGTGCAGGTGGCGCGTTCTCCCATTGGCAGCAAGGGCGCGCGGCTGACCAGTTATATTTCGCTTCCCGGCCGATTTCTGGTGCTGATGCCGACCGTGGATCATATCGGCATTTCCCGCAGGATTACCGATGAAGCAGAGCGCGCCCGGCTCAAGGAAATTGTGGAAACCCAGCGCACGCAGCCCTACGGCTACATAGTGCGCACCGCCGGGGAAGGCGTACCGCAAGAAGTGCTTGCCCAGGAAATGGAGTTTTTAAACAACCTGTGGAACCATATCCAGCAGCGTTTCCACGAGGTTTCCGCGCCGAGGATGC
>JAIPEJ010000096.1 GCA_021737225.1 Desulfobacteraceae bacterium | reverse complement strand
GCCATGCTGCCAAAGCAGCATTTACACGGTGTGACAATATCCATGCCGCGTTGCTCGGCGATGGCGAAATTGCGTGCCGACTGCAAAAGAAAGGCTTTCAGGTCAAAATTGCGTACGGGATAGCCGCAGCAATTGAACTCCGGCTCCGCAAAATCGACACCCAGCGACTTTAAGACCGCCTTTGCAGATGTTCCGTAATGAGAACAAAAATACGGGATCTTGCAGCCCGGGAAAAACGCCAGTGTCATGTTGAATTCATTCCTTTTAATTGGGCGGATACTTGTTTGCCTGCCGATGGGCAAGATTTTTCAGGCCGTAAAAAATGTCGGTAATCCGGACATCCTGGGGGCAGTGCTCCTGGCACAGGTAGCATGTGGCGCACGCCCAGATCATGCGCGAGCTCAGCACCGTATCCCACATCCCCAGGCTCAGGGCATGCATCATCTGGTGCGGCAGCAGATCCAACTCGCCCAGAGGGTCTTCCGCGGCATCAACGACAGGGCAAGCATTCGTACAGGTCTTACATTTCAAACACCCGGAAAAGTCTTCCTGATGAACCGAAACTGCTGCCAGGCCGTCGAGGAGATCCGCATCACTTGAAAGTTTCTGGTGTGCGGACGGCAGATCCCGGACAAATGAATCCGGGATCCATCTGGCCGCCGGGCTGTATCCCTGCTGGGCGAGCTGCTCCTCAGCGGCCAGCCAGATATCCTGCAGATCAATGCCTGCGGGGCAAAGCCGGGTGCAGCGATAACACTTTGTACATATCTGCCCGCCTTCGACGATTTGCTGAAGCTGGCCCTGCGTCATGGGCTTTCCGGAAGCAATCTTTTTCAAGACCGACAAGCGTTCGGATGGTAGAATATACCGGTTTTCAATTCTGGCAAACATGGGTGCCACAGAGCAGTGTAGGCTGCAGGTGCCGCAGCTGGTGCAAGCATCCAGCTCCATGGCCCGGCGGTTTAAGCGATCCGCGTTTTCCCCCCGGGTCGGCGGGCCCGCGGAGTTGACCAGCAGGCTCAGGGGGGTGGTGATCACATGGAAAAACTTGGTAAACGGCAGCAGGGCCAGCCCGATAAAACAGGCCAGAAAATGCACGTACCAGAGAAACACGTCCATCCGGACGCGGTCGAGAAGCCCGGCGGCCGGCTGCATCACCCGGGAGACGGGATAGGAGACAAACGCCCACTCCGGCCGGTCATGGCAATAAGCGCAGTAATTGACATGCATGAACTTGCCCTGTTCCATCATTTCCGGGGTCTCGGGCAGGTCTTCGCCGGCAAAGACCACGCCGTAATGCGCCTGCCAGTAGGTCTTGATCGGATCACTGTCTTCCGAGGCCATGGCATAACCCGAATAATCCCGGAGCATGGACGCAAATACCGAGGGCGAGATGATCTTTGCGCCCTCGAGCAGAAACCCGGAGGCCATGATCACCAGCAGCAGGGCAATGGCGATCCGGTCGGCCCGGGTGGTGATCCGCCTCAGGGTCCGGCTGGCACGCCTGCGGTATATTGCCAGGCCCAGGCCGATGAGCACGAGCAGGCCGAACAGGTTGCGTAGAAACATAAACGGGTTGACCGTGGAATGATAGGCGGGAAACAGCTCCCGGGAAATCGGGTCCTCCAGGGCGTGCATCAACAGCAGGGCCGTGAACCCGGCAAAAATAAAAAAGTGCATGACCCATCTGAGCGGGTCTTTCCGCAGAATGTGTGCCTGCAGGATAACATCATATACCAGGCTGAAGGCGAGCCTGAAAATCCGTATGCTGAAAACCGTCCGCACCACTGCCCGCAGGGCGTGCCATATGCGCTGCCATGCCGAATACCCCGGTTCCGGAGGTCCGATCCGGTATGAGAACCAGGACCGAAACTTGTAGATCATGCCGAGCACACAAACCAGGCATGCCGCGTAAAACGTATATTCGAAAATCACTGAAGTTCCCTGTTGGTCAAACATTTCCAGCAAACAGGCCCGCAATCCGGGCCCGGAGCCCCGAAAAAACCCGGTTTCCTCGCAAATTTAAGGAATACCGGGATTTTTTAGAAATCCTGCCTCAGATTCCTGCTTTAAACGCTTCGATAAAATGCGCCTACCATCCGATCCGCAGGTAGTCGTCTATGGAATCTGCGGCCATTCTGCCCGCGCCCATGGCCAGGATGACTGTGGCCTGACCGGTCACGATGTCCCCGCCGGCCCAGACGCCTTTCTTGGTGGTTTTGCCGGTCTTCGGGTCCGCCTTGATATACCCCCGGGAGGTGAGCTCGAGCTCGGGATCGGACTGAGTCAGCACGGGATTGGCCCCGGCGCCGACTGCCACCACGGCAAGATCACAGTCCAGGATGAACTCGGAGCCCTCCACGGGTACGGGTCTTCTGCGGCCGGATTCGTCGGGTTCGCCCAGTTCCATTTGCAAACACGCCATCTGGGTCACCCGGCCGTTTTCATTCCCGATAAACCGGATCGGGTTGGTCAGCAGGTAAAATTCAATGCCTTCTTCTTCGGCATGGTGAATTTCCGCGGCCCGGGCCGGCATTTCCTCCCTGGACCGGCGGTAGACGATACGCACCCGCTCGGCGCCCAGGCGCATGGCCGTGCGGGCCGAGTCCATGGCCACGTTGCCCGCACCCAGCACCGCAACGTTTTTCCCTCTTACCAGGGGCGTGTCGTACTCCGGAAACCGGTAGGCCTTCATCAGGTTGGCCCGGGTCAGATATTCATTGGCCGAGTAGATGCCGATGAGGTTTTCGCCTGGGATATTGAGAAATTTGGGCAGACCGGCGCCCACCCCGATATAGACGGCATCATATCCTTCTTCAAACAGTTCATCCAGGCTCACGGTCCGTCCGACGACATTGTCGCACTCAATGCGGAGGCCGAGTGCTTCCAGACCGGCAATTTCGCATGACACAATCTCCTTTGGCAACCGGAACTCCGGTATACCGTATACCAGCACGCCGCCGGGCTGATGAAAGGCTTCAAACAGGGTCACATCATGGCCTTTTAACAGCAGATCTCCGGCCACGGTCAGCCCGGAAGGGCCGGATCCGACAACGGCCACTTTTTTGCCTGTGGGCGGGGCTTTTTCGGGAAATTCACAGCCGCCCTGCTCCCGGGCATAATCCGCCGCAAACCGTTCCAGATTGCCGATGGCCAGGGGCTCGTCTTTTTTGCCCAGGATACATTCGCCCTCGCACTGAATTTCCTGGGGACACACCCGTCCGCAAATGGCCGGCAGACTGTTTTTGCCCCAAATGGTCTGGATGGCGCCTTCAACATCACCCTGGGCGATCTGCTTGACAAAGCCGGGAATATCAACCTGCACCGGGCAGCCGTTCACACAGGCGGGTTTCCTGCATTGCAGGCAGCGCTGTGCCTCTTTTACGGCAGTTTCCCGACTGTAACCCAGGGGCACCTCATCAAAATTGCGGCTGCGCACATCCGGAGCCTGCTCGGGCATCGGCTGACGCGGAACCTTTTCTTTTTTGCTCGTCTTTTCCGTCATGTTTCCCTCCGTGGCTTATCCGGTTTCCGCCTTAATTATTGCCAGCCCTGCAGTTTGCAATACTCGTCGTAGGCCTTCTTTTCATCTTCCTCATAAGCCCGGAGCCGCTGCATCAGGTTGTCGTAATCCACCTTGTGGCCGTCAAACTCCGGTCCGTCCACACATGCGAACTTGGTCTCATCACCCACCGAAACACGGCATCCGCCGCACATGCCTGTTCCGTCGATCATGATCGGATTCAGGCTCACCATCGTCTTTACATTGTAGTCATAGGTCAGTTTGGAAACGAACTTCATCATGGGCACCGGGCCGATGGCCACCACCAGGTCCACCTTGTTGTTGTCCAGCACCTCTTTTAACACCTCGGTGACAAAGCCCTTGTGTCCGTAGGAACCGTCATCGGTGCACACGTGCAGCGCATCCGAGACAGCTCCCATTTTCTCCTCGAGAATCAACAAATCCTTGTTTCTGGCGCCGATTATGCTGATGACCTCGTTTCCGGCCTCTTTAAACCCCCTTGTGATGGGAAACAGCACGGCAACGCCCGTGCCGCCGCCTACGCACACGACCCTGCCGAGCTTTTCAATCTCCGTGGGCTTGCCCAGCGGGCCGATCACGTCCTGGTATCCGTCTCCTTCGGCCAGGGTCTTAAACAGGGCGGTGGATTTGCCCACAACCATGTAGATCACGGTGATGGTGCCGCGCTCTGCGTCCAGGTCCGAAATGGTCAACGGAATGCGCTCGCCGGTTTCATTGGCCTTTAAGATCACAAACTGGCCGGGTTTTGCCCTGGCTGCGATCTTCGGCGCCTCGACCTCATTTAAAATGACCGTGTCATCGGCCATGCTTTCCCGCCTTACGATTTTAAACATGCCCCCTCCTACGCTGTTGGATTCAATCGATCTCGTTTTTGGATGCCGTTATGATATACTGCATCAAGCCGAATTCCAATATTAATTTTCAGGGCGCACGCTCTTGATTATGATATAATTTTAGGCAGGTATACCCGAAACGTGCTTCCCTGCCCGGGCCGGCTTTCAACGCCGACAATTCCCTTGTGCGCCTCGACGATGCTTTTGACGATCGCAAGCCCCAGTCCGGTGCCGCTGATAAAACGCGTTTGCTCGTTTTTAACCCGGTAAAACCGCTGAAAAATCCGATCCTGCTCCGCTTCGGGAATCCCGTAGCCCGTGTCCGAAACCCGGAGCAGCACATAATTGCCCGCATAGCCGGCATAGGCCCGGATCCGTCCCCCTTCGGGCGTATAGCGGATGGCATTGGAAATCAAATTGGCAACGACCTCTTCGATATTCGTCCGATTGCCCATCACCGGCACCGGGGAATCGATTTTCTCCACGTTCAGATCAATGGATCCGGCCGCGGCCTTCTGCTGGTAAAGCGCCACCTGATCGGCCACCAGCCCGCTGAGCTCGAGTTCCTCTTTTTCCTGGTTGATCAGGCCGGATTCAATTTTGGCCAGATCCAGCAGCTCTGAAGACAGCGCGGTCAGCGACTTGATCCGCTCCGTGGCACGCCCCAGGGTTGCATGCTGCTTGTTGTTCAGGTCCCCTGCCAGCCCGGATTTCAAATTATCCAGCAGCATCAGTACCGAATTCAGCGGGCCCTTGATCTCGTGGGCAACCATGGACACGAAATCGGATTTCAGCTGATCGAGCCGCTTCAAGCTGGTAATGTCATTTAACACGGTCACCGTGCCAAGCTTCCGGCCCAGGCGGTCGCGAAACGGAATGCATCTGGCCCCGAAAATGGTCGCATCACTGTCGTCCGCCCCGCCCACTGAAATCTCGTCGGCAATCTCGGCAAAGTTGTCTGCGGGCTGGGCCATGGCCTCATCAATCATCTCCAGCAGCCGGGGGCTGGAAACGACCTCCCGGGCCTGGCACCCCTGAACATTGGTTTGAGTGCACCGGAGCATTTTCAGAAAGGTGGGGTTGGCCAGTGCCACGTTTTTCTGGTTGTCCGTTGTCAGCACCCCGTCGGTGAGCAAATTGATCAGCACCCGCATCCGGGACTTCTCGGTTGTAATATCCTGAAGGGTCCGGATAAACTCGATCGCCTTTCTAACCACCAGCCGCAGATCCTCCGGGGAAAACGGCTTTGGCAGAAAATCGAATGCCCCCTTTTTCATGGCTTCAATCGAGTGTTCAATGGTGGCATAGCCTGTAATGACGATAATCACGGTATCCGGATGAAGCGACTTGACCCGGGAAAGCACGTCAAAACCGGAAAGCCCGGCCATCATCAAGTCCAGCAGAATAATGTCAAAATGCGTCCGTTCAATCACATGCAGGCCGTCTTCCCCGTTTTTCGTGCATGTCACGCCAAAGCCTTCCTCGGACAGAAGCCGATGGCAGGCATCGCGTATTCTTTCTTCATCATCGATGACCAGCACCCGGGGCTGGAAAAAAATATCCGCCACGCTTTGCCGGATGGACTTATCCGTCCCGGGCCCGGAAGACGAATCCGGGGGCGGCGTCTTTTGTTGTTCCTGGCAGTTATCCTGTTCGGCGCTCATGAAAGCCTCTTATTCTTTGACCGGAATGTATTGCGGCAGCTCGAGGAGAAACGTTGTGCCCTCCGGACCCGTCTGTTTTACCGAAATCCGCCCGCCGTGCTCCTCCACAATGCCGTAGGCGATGCTCAACCCCAGGCCGGTGCTCTTGTCCCTGGGCTTGGTGGAAAAAAAGGGGTCAAAAATTTTGGAGACGTTTTCCTCGGCGATCCCACACCCGGTATCGGCAATTTCCAGGTAAACCTTCCGGGCGGATTTGTCCCGCCAGGTGCGTACCGTCAGCTTTCCCTCTTTCCCCATGGCATCTGCGGCATTTATCACCAGGTTGATAATCACCTGGCTCAGCTTGTTGGTATCCACGTTGAGCAGCATCATTTCATCTGAGAACTGTCTGTGGATTTCAATATTCCTGAAAATTTTCTGATCCCGGGTGAGCTTGAAGCTCTGCTCCACCAGTTCATTGGCGTGAATGATGCTCCTGCGCGAATCCGTGCTCCGGCTGTAGGTCAGCAGGTTCTTGACGATTTCCCGGCACCGGTTGGCATCCTCGATGATGCATTCGATGTCCCGGTAAAGCCCGTTGGTTTCGCTCAACTGCTCCATTGTCATACTGGCGTACATGAGAATGCCGGTGAGGGGATTGTTGATTTCATGGGCCACCCCTGCGGCCAGCTGCCCCAGGGAAGCCATTTTTTCGGATTGGGCCAGCTGCCGCTGGGCCTCTTTTAGCTGGTTTTCAATTTCCAGCTTTTTGCGCAGATCATTGTAAATCGCCATTGTCGCCGACTCTTGATCATCGTCGTCGTAAACAATGGCCGTGCTCATTTCCACCGGGATCTCCTCGCCGTCGGCAGCCACAATCGTCGTGGGCAAGCCCGAAAGCTTTCCCTTGCCGCCGCCCACTTTCTCATCGCGCAGCATCCGCATGATCTCCCAGGCCTTGCCTTCCGGATAAAGGTCCGCGGCATTTTCAATAACTCGGGCCTCCCGGTCTCCCACCTTGAACAGCTCCTTTGCAGCCGGGTTCATTAACTGAATGCTGCCCTGCCTGTCGGCAGCCACAATGGCGCTGGCAGAGCTGTGCACCACCCGGCTGATCATCTCCTTGATATCGGACAGCTCGCTTTCAAGCTGCTTGACCCGGGTCACGTCCCGGATGCTTTCAATGACATATGCGACCTGTCCGTGGTCGTCGAGGATGGGCGAGAACACCCGGTCCTCCCAGCGGTTTGCTTTCTTCCAGGGCAGGGTCTGTCCCTGCCGCGTGTTTACAACGCGGACCAGCGGGCAGTTTTCAGAGTTACAGGGGACATCGGCTTCATAAAAATTATAGCACTTCATCCCCGCTATTTCTTCGAGCTGCTGGTCAAACAGTTCGAGAAATCTCCGGTTTGCCGTGACGATCGTGTAATCGGGCTTGAGAATCAGCGTCGGGTAAGAAAGCGAGTCAAATACCCGGTACCGCCAATCGATTTCTTCATTGTCAACGACTTTGCGCATGGTATTTAATCCGGCATCTCGAAAGCCGCTGAAAGGGCTTTGGTTGCCTTTTTTGCCGCGTTGGACGGCAGGACGATGGAAACGGTTGCACCCACGCATCCGGCCAGCCACACCGGCACCCCCGCCTCTGCAATCCGGCCCAGGGCCTTGTCTGCGATGCCGTATCGATCGCCGAAATGGGGACCATGGAAACGGATCAATTCGGCATTTTCACGGACCGTCACCGTGTTGTCCAAATTCGAGTCAAAAAACGCGGCCACATCAAAAACCCGGCTTTCCGGATCACCGGCATCCAGCAGCACGTCGAGCCCCACCCGGTCTTCACCGATTGGCGCAGCAGAAGCATGCAAAAACCGGCATCCCTTTTCCGAAACTGCATCGCTCCATTGACCCAGCGCATCTGCCCGCATCTGCAGACTGCAAAGCGTCAGACCGGTATAGACATCAATGCCGTAGGTCCTGATTTTTGATTCCACGTACCGGGCCACGGTTTCCGGGGCGGTTTTCAGGGATCTGGCAATGGGGTCATGCTCCTGTCCGGGGCAAAGCGGCCCGTGGGATTCCGGAAGATCGACGGCCCGGGCAATGGCATGGGCCGCTTGTTTTTGTGCCGCATAATCCGTCACGATTGTCAGCATGGAACCCGAACTTGCCATGCAGTGCCATTGAAAATCCAACCGGCTCAGAACACGAAACAGGGTGCCGATTGCCGCCGGATTGAACCGATGGGGGAATACGGAAACCAGGCCCGCTGCAGCTGCATCCGGTTTTCCCCCGGTGCCCGGAATCGATCCGTCATCCAACCGGGTCAGCGTTTCCGGCTCAACCAGGCAGCTGATCCGCCTGGCCGGTGCAAGATAATTCAAGTACAAAAACGAGATATTCATCCGGTCTGCGGCAAGCATCCGGTACAAGGGAACCAGCCGCGCATCCCGATGGTCGGCAAATACCTGCTGCAGCCGGATCAGCCGGCCGCTGACGCGTATACCGTTCATATGCATCTGCGCACTGCCCCGGCACAAGCATCAGGACCCCAGGTGGTCATCCACGATTTCCACGAGCTGATCCATGTCAATGGGCTTGGGAACATAATCGTCCGCCAGCGTGGTTTTGCCGTCATGGTGCGTATAGCTCGTGCTCGGCACGGCGTCTCCCACGGCCGTCAGCATGACCACGCCGATGTCCTTGAGACCGCCATCCTTTTTGATCTCATCGCAGACGACCCACCCGTTCTTCCTGGGCATCATGACATCGAGAATCACCAGGGCCGGTTTTTCGGCCTGGATCTTTTCCATGGCCTCCTGGCCGTCATACGCCTTGGCAACCCGATAGTCTTTGGATTCGAGTTTCATGGAGACAGCCTCCACCAGGTCCGGATCGTCATCTACCACCATCACGAGTTTTTTCTCGCTCATATGCGCAACTCCTTGTTCCTTGATTGTTTTTATGGTTTAGGCTTCCTCCCGGCCCGACAGCCCGGGACGGGGCAGAAGACCCGCTTTTTCCACGATTTCAGGCACCTTCTCCTCCCACTCGATGGCCATGATATGAAACCCGTGCACGCCCTTGATCTCCTTTAAGCGCTGGATGGATTCCACGGCAATTTTGATACCCTCTTCGGGCTGCTTTTCCTTGGGCACGGATTCCATGCGCTTGACGACCGCATCCGGCACGTCCATACCCGGCACCCGGTTTTTCATGTACCGGGCCATGCCGGCCGATTTCATGGGGGTGATCCCGGCCAGGATGTGGACCTTTTCGTCCAGGCCCCGCTCGCAGACGCCCTGCATCCATTGCGCAAACTTGTCCAGGTTGTATATGCACTGGGTCTGGATAAAATCCGCGCCCGCGCGGACCTTTTTGGCAAGCCGCATCACGCGGAGCTCAAAAGGGTCAGCAAAGGGATTGGCGGCCGCCCCCACAAACATTTTCGGCGGATGATCAATGTCCTTTCCCCCCTGGAACTTGCCTTCATCCCGCATCTTGACCACGGCCTGGATCAACTGGACCGAGTCCAGGTCGTAGACATTGGCCGCCATGGGGTGGTCGCCGAAATGCGGATGATCACCCGACAGGCACAGCATGGTGTTGACCCCGTGGGAATACGCACCAATGACGTCTGCCTGCATGGCCAGGCGGTTGCGGTCCCGGGTCACCATCTGGAAGACCGGATCGATTCCGATCTGCTTGAGCAGGATGCTTGCGGCCCAGCTCGACATCCGCACCATGGCCGTCTGGTTGTCTGTCACGTTGACGGCATCCACATATCCCCGCAACA
>JAIPEJ010000095.1 GCA_021737225.1 Desulfobacteraceae bacterium | reverse complement strand
CGCACCGGGGCTGCGGTGGAGGCGTTTGAAGGAAACGGACGGGTCCGCATGGCCCATCTCTCAGACGGCACCCGGGTTTCCTGCGACATGGCGGTTATTGGCAAAGGGGTATTTCCGGCCCACGGCTTTGTGCCTGCAGACCGGATTCGGACGGATGCAGGTATTCTGGTGGATGACAACATGCAGACCAGCGTTGCCGGCATATACGCCGCAGGCGACATTGCCGAACACATGGATATTGCCCGGCAGCGATCATGGGTCAATGCCATATGGCCCGAGGCCGTCAGCCAGGGCCGGGTGGCGGGCATGAACATGTCAGGAGAGCTTGTCTCCTACCGGGGAAGCCTTTCGCGAAACGTGATTCGAATGTTTGACACGGACGTGATGACCGCCGGCCGCGTCAGCCCCAGGGATCTCGATGAGACCTGCCGGGAATTCTCCGCCCGGGATCCGCGGCGAAACACCTACCGCAAGCTTGTATTCAGAGATAACATTCTGGTCGGGTTTGCCATGATCAATGATATCGAACAGGGCGGGGTCCTGACCGCTTTGATTCAAAGCCGCCGCCCGGTAGACATCGAAGCAGAGCGCCTCATGGACCCCGGATTCAACATCGGCCGGCTAATGGCCCGGTAAAGCAGCCCGGGTGTTTTCTGAGCTTTGTGGTTTAAAAAAGGTTGTTTGATAACAGCCGACGAGGAGGGATTATGAAACAGGTGATCGTTCATCCCGAGCGCTGCGTGGGATGCATGCAGTGCATGCTTGCCTGCGCTGCGGCGCATTCAAAAACCGGCAGCCTGTTTACGGCAATTGCCGAAACCCCGAAGCCCAGACCGCGGATTCACGTGGGAGCGGGGTTGTATGACCAGGGATTTCCGAACCGCTGCCGGCACTGCGATCCCGCGCCTTGCCGGATGGCATGTCTGCCCGGGGCAATTTACCGGCATTCCCGGACCAATACCGTGCTCATTGACCCGGATGTCTGCATTAACTGCGCCTCCTGTGCCATGGCCTGCCCTTACGGGGTGATCCGCTATCATGCCGATCCCCTGGCGCCGGCCGGAAAGACCGTGGCTGTTAAGTGCGACAACTGCGTTGCCCGGCAGCACAGGGGGCAGATTCCGGCCTGCGTGGAGATCTGCAAGGTCGGCGCGCTGACCTTCGAGGAGATGGACCAAGCCATGAAGCGCAGAACCGGTGAAGTGGCCAGAAGTGCAACCGCGGATACGGCTCCGCCAGAGCAGGCTCCGGGTTTTTCGCTGTTGCACACGGTGAAAAAAGCCCGCACCGAAATCAACCTTGCCAGATAAAAAGGAGGCGGAATCATGACGCATCATCATAAAACCCGGACCATTACCAAAGACGGCCAGCTGCTGCTTCAGAAAATGGAAACCGACCAGGTGGAGACCGTGTGGGACCGGCACGATGCCCAGCAGCCCCAGTGCGGTTTCTGCGAAATGGGCGTGAGCTGCCGCATCTGCGTAATGGGTCCGTGCCGGATCGATCCGTTTGGTGAAGGCCCGCAGCAGGGTGTGTGCGGGGCGGATGCCGATATAATCGTGGCCCGCAACCTGTGCCGCATGATCGCCGCGGGCGCGGCATCCCATTCCGACCACGGCCGGGACCTGGTGGACGTGCTGGCGTCTGTGGCCGAAAACAGCGCGCCGGGCTATGAAATCCGGGATGAAGAAAAGCTGTGCAAGGTGGCCGCAGAATACGGCATTAACACCGAGGGCCGGCAGCCTGCAGAGATCGCCGGGGATCTGGCATACGCGCTCCAGGAGGAATACGGCACCCGGAAAAAGGAGCTGTCCACGGCCGGGCGGGCGCCGGAAAAACGGCAGGAGCTCTGGCGCAAGCTCAATATCATGCCCCGCGGCATTGACCGGGAGACCTCGGAGGCCATGCACCGCACCCATATGGGCGTGGACAACGGATGGCAGAGCCTGCTGCTCCACAGCCTGCGAAACGCCCTGTCAGACGGCTGGGGCGGTTCCATGATCGCCACCGAGGTTTCGGACATCCTGTTTGGCACGCCAAAGCCCGCGCCCACGAAGGTCAATGCCGGGGTGCTCAAGTCCGACAAGGTCAACGTGGTGGTCCACGGCCACAACCCGGTTGTCTCGGAAATGGTGATGGCCGCAGCCCAGGATCCCGAGATTGTCAAGCTCGCAGAGTCGAAGGGGGCAAAAGGTGTCAACCTGTGCGGCCTTTGCTGCACCGGCAACGAACTGCTCATGCGCCACGGCATTCCCATGGCCGGCAACCACCTGATGACCGAACTTGTTATCGCCACGGGCGCAGTGGACATGATGATCGTGGACTACCAGTGCATCATGCCGTCGCTGGGCCAGGTGGCTTCCTGCTATCATACCGAGATGATCTCCACCAGCGACAAGGCGCGTTTTCCCGGCATGCAGCACATGGAATTTCACCCGGATAATGCCCGGGAAATGGCCTATGACGTGGTCCGCCGCGCTGTGGAAAATTATGCCAACCGCGGATCGGTCTACATCCCGGTGGAGTCCGTGGATGCAGTGGGCGGATTTTCCGTTGAGGCCGTGATCAATGCTCTGGGAGGCACGGCAGATCCGCTCATTGATGCCCTCAAGGCAGGCAAAATCCGGGGTGCCGCGGGCATCGTGGGATGCAACAATCCCAAGATCAAGCACGATTACGGTCATGTCGCCCTGACCAAGCGGCTCATTGAAAACGATATCCTGGTGCTGGACACGGGCTGTGCGGCAGTGGCCAATGCCAAGGCCGGCTTCAAGGTTTCCGATGCCATCTCGCATGCCGGCCCGGGCCTGAAGGAAGTGTGCGGATCACTGGGGATCCCGCCGGTACTGCATTTCGGAAGCTGCGTGGACAACGTGCGTATCCTGGTGCTGGCCGCGGCCCTGGCAGATGCGCTGGGAACCGATATCAGCGATCTGCCCCTGGCAGGTGCGGCACCGGAATGGTACTCCGAAAAAGCGGTATCCATTGGGGCGTACGTGGTTGCCTCCGGGATCTACACGGTTCTTGGCCCCATGCCGCCGGTAACCGGCAGTATGAACGTGGTGGATCTGCTCACCCGGGGGCTGCAGGACGTGGTGGGTGCGACTTTTGCCGTGGAGCCGGATCCGGAAAAGGCCGCAGGCCTGATTCAAAGTCATATTGAAAATCAGCGCGGCAATCTCGGGTTGGACGTGAAAAAACCCTGAAAATTATCGTTATTCGGTAGCAAAAAAGGAGACCCCGAAAAATAGATTGACAATTTATGCCGAACTGGTATGACCTCTTACCATAGAGCGTGTCAAATCCACCCTGATATCAAAAGGAAGCATTTTCATGACAAACGCCCCCCCGATTGCAGGCATGCCGCTGCGTCCGGCCCAGTACACGGAGCGGCTGCTGATCACGGGAATTCTCGACGGCACGTATCCGCAGGGATCCGATTTGCCGGCAGAACGCGGGCTGGCCGAAACCCTCGGCGTTACCCGGCCCACCGTCCGCGAGGCGCTTCAGCGCCTGGCCGCGGAAGGCTGGGTGACCATACGCCACGGCCGGGCCACCCGGGTCAACAATTACTGGGAAACCGGCGGCCTCGCGTTGCTGGGAACCCTGGTCAAATACCGGGACCTGGTGCCCGGGGAGTTGATTTTCAGTCTGCTCGATTTCCGGATGATGGTCCTGCCGCCCGTGGCCCGGTATGCTGCCGATAGCGCACCCGGGCCGATCCGGGATTTTCTGCAGCAGCGCGGGGAGCTTATGCCAGAGGCTTCCGCGTTTACCTCTTTTGACTGGCAATTGCAGACACTGATGGCCAGGTTGTCCGGAAATCCCATTTATCCGATGCTTTTTAATGATTTCCAGACCCTTTTTCAGACCATGGGCGCCTTTTATTTCAGATACGAAAAGGCCAGAAAAGCATCCATGTCCTATTACGACGCATTATACAAAGCGCTGCGAAAAGGCGGAAACGCAGCAGAGCGGGTCGTGCGGCAGGCCATGGAGGAAAGTGCCGCGATATGGAAACAGATCAATCCGCCAACCAGGGAGACAACGCATGAGACGATGGAACGGCTGGGGCGATGAGCAAATTGAAAGCCAGTTGCCCGCTGGCGCGCAAAGCATGTTGGAATCGCTGGTGGGCCGTCCGGCCCCGCAGCAAAGCACCCACCGGCAGGAGCTGACCGCCCGGGTTCCCGATTCCCGGGTCGATGCTGCAGAAGCCACGGTTTCAGCCGATCCCGGAGACCGGCTGGATCACGCCCATGGCCAGAGTTTTCCCGACTGGGTGGCCGTGCGATGCGGCACCCTTAGCCGCTTTCCGGATGCCGTGGCAAAGCCGGAATCCGAAAGCCGGCTTGAGGAAGTCCTTGCATTTGCAGACAAACATCAAATGACTGTGGTTCCCTACGGCGGCGGCACCAGCGTGGTCGGGCACCTGGACGTGCCCGAATCCGATGCCCCGGTACTGTCCCTTTCCCTGCATCGCCTGAACCAGTTTCTGGAGTTTGAACCGGAAAACCGGCTGGCCACGTTCGGGGCCGGGGTGAGCGGCCCGGACCTGGAAGCCGCGTTAAGAAGCAAGGGGTACACGCTGGGGCATTATCCGCAGTCTTTTGAGTATTCCACCCTGGGCGGATGGGTGGTGACCCGTTCCAGCGGTCAGCAGTCCAGGTACTTCGGCCGCATCGAGGAATTGTTTGCCGGGGGTTCTGCCATTACACCCCGGGGAAACCTTCAGTTTCCGCCGTTTCCGGCATCTGCTGCAGGTCCGGATTTGCGGCAGATATTTCTGGGTTCTGAGGGCCGGTTGGGAATTTTGAGCCGGGCGACAGTGCGGGTACAGGAGTTGCCGGAAACCGATGAGATTTACGGCGTGTTTTTCCCCACCTGGGAGGCGGGCGTGTCTGCAGTGCGGGAGCTTGCGGCCGCGGATCTGCCCCTTTCCATGATTCGGCTGAGCAATCCGCGCGAAACCATGACCAACCTGGTTCTGGCCGGTCATGAAACCGAAATCGCATGGCTGAAAAAGTACCTCCGGTTTCGGGGATGTTATGATGATGTCTGCTGCATGCTGCTGCTGGGCATGATCGGCCCCCGCAAAATGGTTGCCGCAGGCAGGAAAGGCACAAGAAAAATTATCCGCCGGTATCGCGGGGTGCCCGTGGGCCGGCCCATGGGCCGGGCGTGGCGGAAAAACCGTTTTCTGGCCCCGTATCTGCGCAACACCCTGTGGGGCAGGGGATATGCGGTGGATACCCTGGAAACCGCGGTGACCTGGGACCGGGTCAATGAGACCATGCAGGACATAGAAGGCGCCATTTCCGGGGCGCTGGAAGACAAGGGCGAAAAAGTCCATGTCTTTACTCACCTGTCCCACGTGTATACCAGCGGCTCGAGCATATACACCACCTACTTGTTCCGGATTGCAGATACTCCGGAGGAGACGCTGGCGCGCTGGCAGACCATCAAGGCCGCCGCCAGCCGGGCGATTGTTGCAAACGGCGGCACAATCAGCCATCAGCACGGCGTCGGTGTGGATCACAAGCCCTATCTTTCGGCTGAAAAAGGGGCCCTGGGCATGGATATGCTGCGCAATATCTGCACGCACGTGGACCCGGATCAGCGGATGAACCCCGGCAAACTCGTCGATACGGAGGAGTTTTAAAATGTCGCTTGCGCATATCCGGGACAGTTGGGATGTCATCGTGGTCGGCGGCGGCATTACCGGTGCGGGGGTTTTAAGCGAATCCGTTCGAATGGGCCTGCGGGCATTGCTGCTGGAAAAAAACGACTTTGCCTGGGGCACTTCCAGCCGGTCGTCCAAGCTGGTTCATGGCGGACTGCGGTATTTAAAGGAAGGCCGGCTGCATTTGACATATGAATCCGTCTGCCACCGCCAGCGCCTGCTGGAGGAGGCCCCGGGCCTGGTCGAACCAATCGGGTTTTTGATGCCGGTCTACCGGGACCGGGGGCCGGGCCGGTGGAGCCTGGCCGCCGGGCTGACCCTGTACGACCTGATGGCGGGCAGGCGGGCCCATCGGTATTATGATGCCGGCGCGTTTGCCGAAATGGTTCCCCGGCTGAAAACCGAACATCTTGCCGGCGGATTCCGCTTCATGGACGCCCAGGTGGATGACGCCCGCCTTGTCCAGCGGCTGATCAACGAGGCCGGGGAAAAAGGTGGCACCGCATTGAACTATACCGAGGTGACCCGGGTATGCCGCGATGCCGGCGGAAAGGTTCAAGGCGTATCCGCCAGGGATGATGAAACCGGGGGTGAAAAAATGCTTTTTGCCCCGGTGGTGATCAACGCCACGGGTTCCTGGGCGGAAACCCTGCATGCGTCGCCAAAGAAGGGGCTGCATCTGCGTCCCCTGCGCGGAAGCCACCTCATGCTGCCGGCCTGGCGCCTGCCCGTGCACCAGGCGCTCACGCTGGTGCACCCGGATGATGCGCGCCCCCTGTTTATCATTCCCTGGGAAGGGGCCTTGATGCTTGGCACCACGGACATTGATCACAAGGGCGATCTTTCCGCAGAGGTGGTGATGGATCGCCGGGAGGCAGATTACATGATTCAATGCCTCCGGGCCTATTTTCCGGGGGAGGATCTCGGCCTCAAGGACTGTATTGCCTCTTATGCCGGGGTCCGGCCCGTGCTCAGCCAGGGAAATAAACCGCCCTCTGAGGAATCCCGGGAGCACGTGGTCTGGAAGGAAAACGGCCTGGTCACGGTGACCGGCGGCAAGCTGACCACCTTCCGGGTTCTGGCTGCAGATGCCCTGAGGGCAGCTTCAGAATGGCTGCCGGAAGGTGTTTCCGTGAAAACCGATGAGCCGGTGTTTAATCCTGCCCCGGATATCCCGAAACAGCGGCGGGGGCTGGGCCGCAGCACATGGCGGCGGCTTTGCGGCCGCTACGGGCAGGCAGCCCCGGATATGATCGCACAGGCCGATGCCCGGGATCTGGCTTTTATTCCCGGGACCTTCACACTGTGGGCGGAATTTCCCATGCTGGCGCAAAAAGAACAGATCCGCCACCTGAGCGATCTTTTGATGCGTCGGATGCGCCTCGGGGTCCTGGCCCCGGCGGGCGGCAGGGAACACCTGGACCGGATCCAGGCGCTTTGCCAGCCGGTGCTGGATTGGGATGATGCGCGCTGGCAGGCCGAGCGGCGCATGTACACGGAGCATTGGCAATACGCCCACGCGGTTCCGGGGACAAACGGGTAAAAGGAGGCGCCCATGAACAGCAAGGACCTGGTCCTGAGCATTGACAACGGCACCCAGAGCCTAAAAGCCATGGCCTTTGATTTATACGGGCAGATGCAGGCCATCGTAAAGATTCCTTTTGAACCCTATTACTCAAAGAATGCGGGCTGGGCCGAGCAGGATCCGGATATTTACTGGAATGCGCTTTGTCAGGCCTGCCTGCGGTTGTGGCGTGAAAAACAGATAGACACGCAGCGAATCGCCGGGGTGGCCCTGACCACGCAGCGGGGTACCGTGATCAACGTGGACAGGGCCGGCAGTCCGCTTCGCCCGGCCATTACCTGGCTGGACCAGAGAAAGACTTTCGGCCTGCCGCCCGTGGGAGGTCTTTGGGGGCTATTGTTCAGGATCGCCGGTGTCAGCTCGACAATCGCTTATCTCCAGCGCGAAGCCGAGGCCAACTGGATCCGGATCCATCAGCCGGAAATCTGGGAAAAAACCCACAAGTACCTGCTGCTTTCCGGCTACCTGACTTATCAGTTAACGGGCGAGTTCTCGGATTCCACGGGGTGCCAGGTCGGCTATATTCCGTTTGACTACAAGCGCCTGTCCTGGGCACGGGACGCGGACTGGAAATGGCGGGCCATGCAGGTGAGCCCGGAGGCGTTGCCCCGGCTGATTCCGCCCGGGGGCAGACTGGGCCTGATCAGCGCATGGGCTGCCGAGCGCACCGGGATTCCGGAAGGCCTTCCCCTGATTGCCGCGGCTGCGGACAAGGCCTGCGAGGTGCTCGGATCGGGCGGCCTTGAGCCCTCCACGGGATGCATCAGCTACGGCACCACTGCTACGGTTAACGTGACCCATCGCAAATACGTGGAGCCGGTGCCGCTGCTTCCGCCTTATCCTTCCGCCATTCCGGGCCATTATTCCCCGGAAATCCAGATTTTTCGCGGCTACTGGATGGTAAGCTGGTTTAAGCGGGAATTCGGGCACCCGGAAAAAGAAAAAGCCGAAGAAATGGGCGTTGATGCAGAGGCGCTTTTTGATCAGCTCATCGACAAAGTCCCGCCCGGGTGCATGGGCCTGATGCTCCAGCCCTACTGGTCGCCGGGCATCAAGTTGCCCGGCCCTGAGGCCAAGGGCAGCATCATCGGTTTCGGCGACATTCATACCCGGGCGCATGTTTATCGGTCCATCATTGAAGGCCTGGCATACGCGCTGCGGCGCGGCAAGGAGAGCATTGAAAAACGCACCGGTGTGGATATTCTGGAACTGCGCGTCTCCGGGGGCGGTTCCCAGAGCCGAAACGCTATGCAGGCCACGGCAGATATTTTCAACCTCCCGTGTTTCCGGCCGCATCTCTATGAAACCTCCGGTCTGGGGGCCGCAATTAACGCGGCTGTCGGCCTGGGTCTGCACCCGGATTACACCAGCGCGGTTAATGCCATGACCCATACCGGCGATATCTTCGAGCCCCGCCCGGAGAACCATAAGCTCTATGACGCGCTGTACCGCCGGGTTTACACGAAGATGTACAAGCGTTTAAAGCCGTTGTATGAAGAAATCCGGGAGATCACCGGGTATCCCGAGTAACTCGGCCGTGGGATATACCAGGCGGGTTAGAATCCAAAGTATACCCCAAGGCCGTAGGATTTCATTTCATAATCATAGAACTGACCGAAAGGGATGAATCCATTGTAATATTCCAGCATCACCTGGATATAGCGATCCGAGGTGCCCAGGTTCTTGAAATTTAAGCCGGCCTTGACGCTGTATGCGGGTGTCCAGTCAAGCTCCTGGAATCCCTTGACGTCCACGCCGCCGATCAAAACGCCATTAGGAACGACTTCTTTTGTGCCGTGGTATTCCAGCCCGCCCTGGTATCCCCACCGGTCAATGCCCTTGGGCTCTCTTTGCGCAATATAATGCAGGCCGCCGTAGAAACGGAGTTTGTAAAGGGTATAGGCCCCGAGCCAGTCCACGGCTTCATAATCACATCCGGTGGCCGTGTAGAGCAGATCCGGGTTTTCCCGGGCATACTCGTCTCCGACGTGGGAGGACTGGTGGTAGGCCCGCAGGCGCATGGAGGCGTTTTTATAATGGTACGTCCAGAGCGCGCCAATGGTGTAGTCTGAATTGAGCAGGTTGTTGGACGAGGTGTCCATGTCAAACTGGGAAAAAAGACCCCCGCGCAGGCTTAACTGCCATGCATGGTCTTGGCTGAGCCTTTTTCGGTAAAGGCCGAAGGTTTCGCCGTAGCCCACCGATGCACCGGTAAACGAATTGCGGATATCATTGTCAAAGCGGTGGATGCTGGCAAAAAAGCGGGGTTCTTTCGGATCGGCGACAATCTGGTCAAAGACGTCGCCCCTGGGGAAAAAAACGCTTTCTTCTGCAACATGCGCGGAAACCGGCACAGAGATCAGGATTACAACCAATCCAAGCAGGATGCCGAGCAAAAATTGTGGTATTGTCGGAAATGCGGGTTTCATGGGCAGAGATCTCCTCTGGATTCGATGATTTTTTCACGGCAGAAAAAGAGATGCCGAAAAATATTCAATACCTTGCCGGCGCTGCAATTGTCAAGAAGTTCAGCGGTCCTGCGAAAAGCCTTGAAGCTGTTTTTTCAGGGCGTAATGAACTAAAAAATTCCGGCAACCAGAGAATTGTTATT
>JAIPEJ010000094.1 GCA_021737225.1 Desulfobacteraceae bacterium | reverse complement strand
GGCCAGCATCTTCCGATCGTCGCGGATGTATGCTTCAAAGTCCGGCCCGGAAGTGCCCAGGCTCGGATGGTAGTAGTGGGGATCTGACAGGACAACGAATCGTGTCTGCGGGTAGGAAACGTCTTTTGCCTGCAGGTCTTTTACAGCTTCTTCCTGCTGGTACCTGAGTTCAACCGGGGGATGCTTGGACCCACCGCAGCCCGCGCAAAAAAAACAAAGCATTGCGGCAACAAGAAAAAAAGCTCTACTGGACGGGATGTTGTCAAGACCGGTTTTTGCCATGTTCTAATAATCGCCGGTAAATGCCGAAATGTCAAGCCGCAACATGAGTCCCCCGCTGTGCAGCGCTCACAGAGCCCGGGCCCCCGAAAAATTACCATTTCCCCCACTTCATGTTCTATTCCACCAGTTCCGCTGTGTCAGACAGGTTACCAATTTCAATACTACAAAACATGCTCCGGTATTGTGCACGGGTGTCTTGATGTAATCGCATGTGCATTGATAGCCGTATTCTGCAATTTGACTTGGAGGTTGGGAAGGTTGAAAATCCCCAGCGCGGTGGCCGACTTCGTCTGGAATCACCGACTGGAATCATCCGGAATCGGTGGTCGACATCAATCGGAATTGGTGGCCGGTATCATCCGGAATATGCATCAGGTAAGGCGCTTTATTGACACTGCAATTTCTAATGATATAAAAATTGTCTATAATAACCATAACCTTATTATACTGTTAAACAGACCGAGGAAGAAAGGTGATCAAAATGGATGAATCCACCAATACCTATCAGAGGCATCATTTTACCTCGGAATTACGTAACGAGCTAAATGCTGAAGAAGCCTCAAAAATCTCTAAGCGAGCCGCTAAGATCTCCGAGAGAATAGACGATGTCTTTTATGAAAATATTATAAACCAAGATTCGGGGTTATCCCATGAAAATTTGGAACCAGATCGTACAAAAGAAGCCGCCAGGGCTTTTGCAAATAGAGTTCTGGAATTGGACGATGAATTAATGAAGAAATACATGGGGCAAGCCTGGGAAGAAGAGATGGCATTTCATGCTGTTAAAGCAGAGGACATAGCCGTTGATATAAAACAGCCTGATCCCTCGAGTTCCCAACGGGGACTGATTGAGTATATTTTAATGCGAGATGAGTTGGCAATCAGGGATGAAGCCATGAAAGATCTATAATTGATCTAAAGAGATAACGGTCCCCTCGAGGCACGTACGTTGGCTGGAATCGGTTGTTAGTAGTCGCCAAGTAATAATCAAAGTAGTTTCGCTAAATGCGTATATACGGGAGCAGCCGGCATTCCTTGCGTATGCTTTGCAAAATCGATCTCCGACGGGACATGATCTATTATGTGCCCCGAATGATGGTCATAGTAGAACGCACTCCTGAACTTGCGCTGAATGAAGCGCAACTTAAAGTGATCCAATGACTCATCACTCCCGCCCCACACAAACCAGACGATCGGCGGCGCCTCTTCCTCCGATGGGCATACAGGCAACGGGTTTAGTGTGGAGGCAATTTCTATAGCCTCTTCTATATTCTTGCTACAAACATAAAACAAATTCCAAACCCGTACATAGGCATTTGAAGGTATGGCCTTACCGGCAAGAGCGTATCCCTCTACAAAGCGGTTTCCTACGGAGGGAAGCACCTTATCTCCATTAAGCTCGAGTGGCGCCAATCGGTCTAGTTCAACTGGAACCGCTGATCCTGGATTTTTTCCGACAATAGCTCCAACACACACACTTTCCGCATTAGGGTTGAAAGAATCAAGGTAGATGCGCGTGTCAAAGCGGAGTAAGTGCCGATCGTATTTCTTGAATTGTGCGACGTATTCCATTACATCTTCCTTAGGCCGCTAACATGAAATTACATACTTTGAGTCAAGCTAAGCTAACATTATTTGACAGAATTTGTACACCCGCTTTCTCAGCCTTTGTTTTTATTGAGGCTCCTTGTTTTTCAGTTGCCATTGCAGCTTCATCGATGATTAAACAATATTTCAGCACTTCCTCATGCAAGAAAGTCAGTTTCTCAATATCTTTCTCAATTCCTCCATTGGAAACCGCTTGTGGATAAAGGAAAGGGATACATTTAATCTCAATTGCTGCCAGTAATGCCGAACGAGATTCCCCTTCGTTTCGCCACACCGGCGGCGTTGATAATTTGTGAAGAGATAAATCAACAGCCCCTCCCTTTTGAGACCCTGTATAAACAGGCATTTCCGCATGAACGGTTATAGGTAGACCTAATCTGAGCACGTCTTCGATAAGCAATGCTGCAAAATTAATCTTCACGTCATCTTCTGTTTTCAAATATTGGTTTTGGGATATATGCCAACTTTTGACCTGCGTGCTTTCGTTATACAAAGAGGTATCACCTATGCGGAAATGTGATGTCATTACCGCCTTAAATCTTGAAAAAGTAGAAAGAATAAAGTCATGTGTTTCCATAATTTCGAAAACCCCTTTAATCTTATTATTAAAATTCCATTTCCGAGTAATGGGTATCACTGGATTAGAGCTAAGACAAGTGGTTATTATAATATTTGGAGCTTTTATTCAGCATATACATTGTGCCGACAAATCGGCGTTAAGAGCAGATAGCTTGCCAAACCAGACAGTATTTCGGGAGTTTCTGGAACCTGCAACTTGATTATAACAATCCTCTTTGGCCCGAGTGTAGCTTTACTGATTGGGAATAGCCGGAATTTGAAGCAGCAAATTAAAAAGCTGTCAAAAACAATCAAATTTTTTGGAATATCCTGTAATATTTCTTTCGGTCTCATAGACTATCTCTTGGGCTGCTATCTTAGACCGGGTAGTTTATTTCCTTCAACTCAGGACATATTATTTGCTACTGACAAACCAGAAAGTTTTTCTTGACTTTTGGCGTTTTTTAGTTTTTGAGTATATAATGAAAAAGCCAAACTGATCGCGAGGTCGGGGCGGAAAATCACGGGTCTTTTTTTGTAAGACGGCCGGATTGCCATTTGTTTATGGCGGTCCGGCTTTTTTTATGGCCGCCGGGGAGCATCCGTAAATGCAGGAGAAAAGAGGATCCCGTGTAAGGAGCCTTCCTGTTGCCGTCCACTCCTAAAGGATCTGCGATGCTTTCGTCTGATAAAACAATTGCCAACCCGGTAACACGTAATAACCGGCTTGTAACCAACCTGTTGTCCAACTTTTTTGAGGACAACGCCCTGCTGTAAACCCCAGAGAACAATACATGCATGAATCTTCCGGCTCCATCCAACTGCCCGTCTTTGTACCGGGTGCGTCCTGCGCCTGGAAATTGGTATACCCAACCAGCAAACAAAAGGAGGAATGATGGAAAGGAAAACGAAATTATGGGAAATTTTACGCTATGTGGGTTTATTCTGGATTGTGGTTTTAGGTTTGGTAACGATTGTCGGAATCGTCGGCTGCGGTGGTGGCGGCAGCAGCGGTGGGGACAGCAGCGGTGATACCGCCACAGGCGCCTCCACCATCAGCGGCACAGTGGCCGCAGGGGCGCCGGTTATCGGGACCGTGACCATCAAGGACAGCTCATCTCCTGCGGAGGAAAACACCTACAATATCGAAGCAGACGGGTCTTATTCCTTTGATGTCAGCGGCATGACCCCGCCGTTTCTTTTTCAGGCCAGAGGGGAGGTTGGCGGACGGGCCGTCACTTTGCATTCTGCTGCTACTGAGTCGGATGTAAACGGATGCATCAATATCACCCCCTTTACCGACCTGATTGTCAGCAATATCGCTAGGGATCTGGCGGAGAATTATTTCAGAGACTATGATCCGGATACAGGTTCCATAACAGATGAGGATCTGGATGCAGCTGAAACGAATTTAAAAGAAAGACTTATGCCGATACTGACAAACATCGGCCTGGATGCCAGCATCGACCTTCTGCGCACTTCCTTTTCAGCCGATCATACCGGGTTGGATGCGGTGCTTGATATCATTCGGGTGACCCCGAGCGAAAACCAGGATACGGTGATGGAAATTACAAACATCATCACCAACGAGGTTATCGAAGATGATGTGACCGACCCGGATGACTCGGAGGTGATGCCCGAACCGGCAGAAGATCTTTCCAACGTGTCCCAGGCAATCACATCGATTGAGCAATCCCTAAGCACGTTTTCTGCATTGTTTGCAGAGGAATTGCCTGATCGATCGAAACGATTCGGAACTGCTCGCTCTTGTCAGCGAAAATTTGCTCGATTACGGACAGAATCGGGTTGAGTTCCTCGATGAACTCACTGATACCAGTTCGCAGGAGTTGGTCGGTTTGACGATCGGGAATGTCAGTTTGGAAGAAATAGATTTGAATGCCGAAACTCCCTTTGCTGTGATTACCTTTTACATCTTTTTCGAAGGCTATCCTTCGGAGGCGGAGCATGGCTTTCATATGTACCGCGAAGACGGGATCTGGAAACTTGGAGGCAACCAATGGCTGGTGGATATCGATATCGACCCGGTGGCCGTTTATGATCAAAGCAGTGACGCTATTACCGAAAACGGCCTGTCGGTGTGGGTAAATGATGAAAACAACGCGGCTGCGGCAGAAGGGCTCGACAGTATTGTTGTCACCGGACCCGGTCTACCCCAGGAAGGGATTGCCCCGGAGCAAGGCGAATTTTCTGAGTGGCACAGGCTGTATCAGGAAAGTGACGGATTGGATCCGGCTGTCATCGGTTTGAACGCGGAGTATCAGGTTGCCCTTTATGATGCCGGCTCCGGGCAAATCGCGGAATACACCGTGATCGTGCAAAAAGGTCCGGAATCGGATGCGGATTTGTCAAAAGAGGTTTTTGCCGAAATTACCGGCCCTTCCCAGGCCGAACTGTATAACTTTACAGGCGGCGCCCTGTCGTGTACCTGGATCATGCCTGAAGGGATGCGCGCAGATGATGCAAGGCTTCGATGGTACACCGGAGGCGGCTGGGTGGAAGAAGATGTGGACTTGTCTCCGGGTGATACCGGTACAACTCTGGACATGCCGGAGGACACCTATCCCAGCGCCATTCGGCTTGAAGTTGAAATTGAAGATGAATACGGACGGGAGTTTATAACCGTTCTGCGTGCGGACGAAATTGAATACGCGTATCATATCGGTTCAAATGCTTATATCCAGTACCGCAGCGGCCAGGATGACTTTGTTGTCTATCTGCCTGCCACGAAGAACGATCAGCCGATCTCATCTGAGGACATTTCAGATGTGAATCTGTACAATTCCGCGGATGAGGAAATTCCTTATCTTGAGCGGATTTTCTGGACCGGATACTTTTTCCTGTATGACGGCCGTTTGGATTCTCCGGATATCGAGGGGCCGGTTCGGGAAAACGGGTATATCGCCTACGGCATTGACCAGCTTCCCCCGGAGACCTACACAGCCGAACTGGTCCCGTATGACGGGCAGAGTGCCCAAATCGAGATCGCCTATCCGGGCCGGCTGGACCTGCCGGTTGTGGACCGCGCCACCATGGAATCGGGCTGGGATGATGCGGGCAACCTGGAACTCAGCTGGCAGAATCCGGCCGCCGGATGGGGGGACGTGGATAATCTCCGAGTGGTGATGTATGACCATCAGCGCATGCAATTGGCATTTGTTGCCCTGGATCCGTCGGCAACCGGGGTTACCATACCTGCGGCGCTTTTGAGCCGATTCCCGGAACTCCGGAATACAAGTCCGGCCTACTGGGAAGTGCAGGCCATCGCCATGGATGCAAACGGGATGAGCTATGCCCGCGGCGCTTCAGAGACAATGACCGTTGAAAGTGCTGAGGGTTATAGTTTCGGAGGCACTTCATACATTCAATACCGAACCCATGCGGACAGCAGTCTGGATGGGTATCGCGGGTTTTTTCAGGTCCAGCAAAACGGTGCGCCGATCAACCGTGATGATATTACGGGCATGACGGTAAGAGACGCCCAAGGCAATGAAATGGCGATTGCCGGCTGGGATGCCTGGTCTGCTTCCTATAATTATATGACCGCCTCTCCCTACGGGGAGTATGGTCCTTATGCGCAATCCGCCGTCTATTGTCAGTTCTCTGGTGATCTGCCGGAAGGCACCTACCAGGTGGAGATTCAGACAACCGACGGAGACACCCTATACACCTGGATCCAGGCTTCCGCCCATCTATCCCTGCCTGTTGTAGACAGCACCACCATGGCATCGGTCTGGGATGCGGAAGGGAACCTGCTGCTTTCCTGGCAAAATCCGCCCGACGGATGGCAGGAAGTTGACCAGGTGCGAGTGGTGCTTTATGACCGGTACGGCCGGGAACTCCTATACGCTGTCGATGACGCGGGGAGCGCCGGACTCCCGCAGGAACTCACTATTCCCGTGGACACCATCAATAGAGTAACGTCCCTGTATCCAAGGGGACCCTATCCGGCGTTGTGGCGGGTACAAACCGATGCCCGGGATACGGATGAAATGGTCTATGCCCGGGGGTTCTCCAACATCCAAGTTTTCTCATATTTTATCGATCTGGCTTTTTTGCAGCAGATCACCTATGAAGACGGCAGCTCGTCATGGCAGGCATGGATGGGTATGCTGAGCTCGAACGGCATTGTCTCCCAGGATCTCTCTGGTTTCCAGGTGCTCGATTCCAACGATAACGAGGTTGTACCCACGCAGGCAGGGGTCTGGGGCTCTCCCGTACCTTACCTGTTCTACGATACAACCCAGGAAGAGCCCTGGCTAAGCGGGGAAAATTGGCAGATGGGTTATGCCGCGGCATTTGATTTTATTAATCATCCTGAAAGCTATCGGCTCAGCGCGGATCTTACAGAGCAGGGCACTTTGGTCGCGCAGGTCAGTGTTCCCGAAAACGTGGGCATGCCTGTGATTCCGGCGAGTTCCGTAGATGTCACGGATCAGACGGATTTTCTGCTGGTGGAATGGACGAATCCGGACGCGGACGCGAACTGGCCCAGCGTGAGCGAAATCCACGTCGTGTTCAGTGCGGAGATTGGGGGTGAGACACAGGATGTTCTGTTCGTTGGTGTGCCCGCAGATGCGGAATTTGTTGAAATCCCCGATAGTGTAGAAGCTGAAGTTCTGGCTGTTCTTGCTGACGTAGGATATCCGGATGTTTCAAATATTTATCTCCGGCAAATCCGGACTGTTGCCTACAATGAAGACGGGATGCAGTATGCCAGGGGGGAGTCCGAACAAATTATGAATGAATAAAGGATGCGTCGCGCTCTGATATGGCTCGAATGACGTATCAGAGCGCGGCATTTCCGGGTGCCTGTTAATATGCCGGGGATAGGATTCTCTAAACCGATCAGGCGCTCTCTCCGGACTTGAACAGCTAATAAACCTGCATCGGCACATCGTTCCCTTGAGGCGGATTTTGCCGCGGTCATAGACTGGCCAGAGGCTTTCGATCTTCTCCCGGGCGCTGGCCGAACAGGATGTCGCCCCCTTTGGCGTGCTCGGCCAGGCGTGCGGCCAGGTTGGTGATAGTGCCGCTTGCGGTGTATGTCATGCGGTTGTTCAGGTGCCTTCCAGGCGGGTCATTCCCAGCAGGGCCTCGCCTGTATTGATCCCCACGTGCACGTTTACCGGCTCAATGTCTGCGACGAGCTCACGGTTTCACTGCCTGATATCTATGTCTGCCTTGACCGTGTTGCCAGCGTTTTCCGGGAATCGTCGTCTTAGAATATAATCATGAAACCGTCTCCTGCGGTTTCGTTGATCTTGCCGTGGGAACGACGGTTACATGCAAGATGAAAGTGCACCTATAAAGTGGTGTACTTTCATCTTGCCTTCAACCTCTAACGTATAAGTTTCCGCGCACTTCTTGCTCGGACAGTATTCCTGGGCATCTTGTAATTTGCACAATTGTTCTGGCATGTTATCCTTTTTAAAGAGGCTGTTCTCAGCCAAAAACAAACCTTTAAGCAAAGGAGGTCATCATGTTGCTCTCACAAGCCATTACCAATTTTATGGAGTATCAGAAAATGAACTCGGGAAAAAAATACGGTCAAGCATTACAAGCTTTTCCTGGATAGACTGAATTCCCATTTCGAAGGGCTGGAGCTCGCCTCCATCACTTCAGATCACATCTTCCAGTTTTTGACCCAGGATACCGAGGGCCAGAAACAATCCACCAAGCGCTTCAAGTACACCCTGCTAAAAACCCTTTTCAATTTTATCAAGAACACTTCTGATCCATCGTTTGTTAATCCCTGTGATACAGCAGTGCTGGAAAAAACCTTTTGCCTGGCCAAGGGCTGCCAGTGGATCATCCTGGAAAAGGATGCGGTTGACGAGATTATTTTCAGAACCGATAACCCCAGGGACCGCTTGATGCTCGAGCTGATGGCCAGAGGCGGCATGCGCATCGGGGAAGTTCTGAAGCTTCGAGTGATGGACGTCGATGATTGCAAACTTTTTCTGGTCAGCCCCAAAAGCGGCCGGCAAAACGAGGTCGTTTATATCCCCAAGAAGGTGGCAGGCCGGCTCAGGGAATATATCCGGTCAAGGAACATGGCATCGGGAGAAAGGATTTTTTCTATCGGCTATACCGGCGCCAGGCAGATTGTTAAAAGGGCCGGCAGAAAAATCGGTCTTGAAATCAGTCCCCATGATCTCAGATGTCATGCGGCAACCTATGCCAGCAGAGCCGGTGCGCCCATTGAGATCGTCAGCAAGGTCATTCTCCGGCATGCAAACCTTTCCACCACCCAACGGTATCTTGGAAAGGTCAGTGATACCGAGGCCAGTCGCTGGGTGGAGAATATTTTCAGCTGATTACCATGGAGCCGGGGCAGCAGTTCGGGCCCCGGTTTTCCACCATGAAATCGGTATGCTTCAGTGCCCAAATGGCCGCACTTGTGTCAGGCCTAGTCGCTATTCTGTAGTAGCACATTCAAATCCCGCCAGGAGCAAACAGAATCTTCCGGATCTCCTGTAACCCTTCCGTCCGCCTCATAAACCACCTCCTGGGTGATTATATTAAACCAGACAGATTATGTGCTATTCAGAATATTTATGTGTTACTGACAGTGGTCAAGTCTATGCTTGACTCTTGCTTTTTCAGTTTTTTTGTGCCACCCGGTGTCGATTTTTAAACTGGTTGATCAGGAAATAATCAATCTGGTGCGCTCTGGTGCCAACGTCATTTGAAATCATGGCTTCGACAAGTACTTCCCTGTTTTTTTCGTAAAATTCCGCCTGGGCCGCTCGCATCTGTATCAGCTCGTACATTCGGGTATTGTAGCAGACATTGAAAACATGTGCAGTCTGGTCGCATTTATTGATCTTCATCGTCAGGTAATCATTATAATAAGCTTCCAATTCGGTCTCCCCCGCTGAAGACGTATTGGCCACAACAAAAAGCCCAATCACGATCATGAATATAATGGCTGTTTTTTTCATAGCCCGTCCCTCCCTTATTGATATGAAAAGTGCCGGTTGGTTTAAACGCGATTGCATATAAAACCGGCTTTGATAAGAGTGTAGGAGGAAACGTGTTACACGGGAGTTACAGAATTAAAAAAACGGAAAAAAAATTTAACAAATAATTTACTGGCTGGACAAAAAACGGAATCTTTGCAGCAGGCGGGCGTTTTCATTTACAGTACGGTTTAGCTGGAACACGGCCATCAGATTTTCATGCATGCTGCCCCGGAACGCAGCAGATAATTGCCATTGCATGGCTCAAGTAAACCCTTGACACGATTTCTGAGGGAATCGGCCTGCCGCTCCGGCGGGATCCGGAATTGCTTGCCAGCCAGCAATTCACGGTGAACGTTAAGACCCCCCAATATCAAGAGGGATGACCTTTACCTTTCGCAATGTTTCTGCCTGTTTTTTCTTCTAAAAGAAAAGATAAACTACCCTTTAAAAACCGCATAACTTCTTAATATAAT
>JAIPEJ010000093.1 GCA_021737225.1 Desulfobacteraceae bacterium | reverse complement strand
ATGAAGGCGGCCGGCATACGCCGTTTTTCTCCGGTTATCGCCCGCAGTTTTATTTCCGCACCACGGACGTCACGGGCGTGTGCACGCTTCCCGAGGGCGTGGAGATGGTGATGCCCGGAGATAACGTGACGATTACGGCCGAGCTCATCAGCTCGATCGCCATGGAAGAAGGCCTGCGGTTTGCCGTGCGTGAAGGCGGCCGCACGGTGGGCGCCGGTGTTGTCAGTGAAATAATCGAATAGCCGAACCAAGTCAGGAGCGGATACGTGAAAGTCAAAGTGACACTGGCGTGCACGGAGTGCAAGCGGCGGAATTATTCAACAACCAAGAATAAGCGGACCAAGCCCGACAGGCTGGAATTTAAGAAATACTGCCGGTTCTGCCACATACATACCGTGCACCGGGAAACCAAGTAAGTTTACGTGTATCGGGGCCATGCGGAAGTAATTCAGGCCAGTAGCTCTAACGGCAGAGCGTCGGACTCCAAATCCGGTGGTTGGGGGTTCAAATCCTCCCTGGCCTGCCAAAAAATTAACGGAAAGCTCAAAGGTGGGGATTTCAACTAAATACCAGGCAATGAAGCCCGACTTTGAGCTTTCGATATTTTAGGAGCCGAAATGGCGCGCATGCAGAAAAAAAAGCCGGGGGAAAAGAAGAAGAAAACCCGGCGGACCGACGGTTCGGAGGCCGGGGGCACCGGCGGCAATTCCGCCAGCCTTTCTGATGCCACTGCAGGTCAGGGGCCCGGGCTCGAGGTTAAGCAGAAGAAACAGAAATCCGGATCCGCTTCGGGCTCGGGCGCCGGCGGAATGGAGCAGACCGCGGTCGTGAGGTTTTTGAACCGGTATTTCGGCGACTGGATCCAGTTTCTGCGCGAGGTCAAAGTGGAGCTGAGCAAGGTGACCTGGCCTTCGCGCAAGGAGACCGTTGGCACCACCGCAGTGGTACTGGTTTTTGTTATTATTGTTGCCATTTTTCTCGGCGCCGTCGATTTTGTGCTGTCCAGTCTGGTGCGGTTGATTCTATAGCAGGAAAGAGAGGTAAGGCGTGGCGATGAGTTGGTACATCATCCATGTGTATTCCGGATTTGAGCACAAGGTGAAAAATAATCTTGAGGAGCGCATCGCCGCGTGTGAGCACCCGGAGAAATTCGGTGAGGTGGTCGTGCCCACCGAGCAGGTGGTGGAACTGGTCAAGGGCAAGCGCAAGACCTCGAACCGGAAATTTTATCCGGGCTACATTCTGGTCAGAATGGAGCTGGATGAAGATACATGGCATCTGGTGAAAAACACGGCAAAAGTGACCGGCTTTCTGGGCGGGCGGGACAGGCCCGCCCCGGTGCCCGATGAGGAAGCCGAACAGATTCTCAACCGGATGGAGGCGGGCAAGAATAAGCCGCAGCCCAAGTTCCTGTTTGAAGTCGGAGACGAGGTCCGCGTGATTGACGGGCCGTTTACCAATTTCAACGGCACCGTGGAGGATGTCAATCCGGAGAAGGGAAAACTCAAGGTGCTGGTCAGTATTTTCGGGCGGTCCACGCCGGTTGAACTTGATTTCGTGCAGGTCGCGAAAAATTAGAAACAGGAGAAGTTGGAGATATGGCGAAGAAAGTCGTAGCCCAGGTAAAGCTTCAGGTGCAGGCCGGAAAGGCCAATCCCTCGCCGCCCATCGGGCCCGCCCTGGGGCAGCACGGGGTCAATATCATGGATTTCTGCAAGGCGTTTAACGCGCGCACGGCAAATGACGAGGGCATGATTACGCCGGTGGTCATCACCATATACCAGGATAAGACATTTACGTTTATCACAAAAACCCCGCCGGCAGCGGTTCTGCTCAAAAAAGCCGCCGGCATTGCCAGGGGATCGGGCAGCCCCAAGGCGGAAAAAGTCGGCCGGGTAACCCAGGACCAGGTCGCGGAGATCGCAAAGACCAAGATGCCGGATTTAAATGCCCCGGACATGGAGAGTGCCTGCCGGATCATTGCGGGTACGGCCAGAAGCATGGGACTTGAAGTGGTCTAACGGGAAAAAAGAGGTAAAGGGAAGACAATGCGGAAACGGAGCAAAAAATACATAGAGGTAAAGTCGAAATTCGACGCCCGGGAACGTCTGGATTTTACCAGTGCCATTGAGGCGGCCCTGGAATCTTCTTATGTCCGGTTTGATGAAACCGTTGATATCGCTGTCAAGCTGGGCGTGGATCCCCGTCATGCCGATCAGATGGTGCGCGGCTCGGTGGTGCTGCCCCACGGCCTGGGCAAGGAGGTCAAGGTTCTGGTCTTTGCCAAGGGGGAAAAAGAAAAAGAGGCCCAGGAGGCGGGCGCCGATTACGTGGGCAACGATGATCTCATCGAAAAGATCAAGGGCGGCTGGTTTGACTTTGACAAAGCCGTGGCCACACCGGATGTGATGGGTTCTGTCGGGAAAATCGGGAAGATTCTCGGCCCCCGCGGCCTGATGCCCAATGCCAAAACCGGCACCGTGACCTTTGACGTGGCAAAGGCGGTACAGGAAGTAAAGGCCGGCAAGGTCGAATTCCGGGTGGACAAGACCGGCATTATTCACGCGCCCATGGGGAAGGTTTCCTTTGGGACTGAAAAACTGCAGGACAACATCCGGGCCTTTATGGATACGGTGCTGCGCCTGAAACCCGCAGCCAGCAAAGGCACCTATCTGCGTTCCATCGCGGTTTCAACCACAATGGGCCCCGGGTTCAAGGCGGAACCCGCCCATGTCAAGGAACTTTTGAAGTAACCGGGACCTGATCCGGGACACCCATTTTTCGGTTAATAAGGTCGCAATCCGGCGGAATCCGAAATAATGACAAAGATTCAAATTGCCCGATGGTATAGGGATGAATCTTTTATAGAAGGGCCTTGACTGTATTGTCATTTGCTTTTCGAATTGGTTTATGCCGCACGGGATCTTGACGCGCGATTCCCGGATTTGGATAAGCGGATTTTGCCTGAAGAAAAATTTCGTGCAGGCTTCGATCTATTATCATTTCCAGGATTAAATCGTGGCCGGGCCCGGGAATGTCTCCCGGGTCGGCAATATATGTTTCATACCCAGATAATTTCATTCTATCTGTCAAAGACCGTAGGTTCACCCCATCAGGCGTGTTTAATCGGAAAAGTTGTTTTTTCCGGCCTACCGAGGCAGGCTTTCTGATGCTGTGGAGGCCCGTGGTTTTTACAGATTCAGAAAGGAGGTGGATTCAGTGTTAACGCTTTCGCAAAAACAGGAGCTCGTATCCGGGCTTCACGAACGGTTCGGGAGAAAAAAGATCCTGATCCTGGTTGATTATAAGGGGCTCGATGTCCTGAAAATCAACGAGTTGCGCACCAGGCTCAGGGACGCGGGCGTGGAATTCCAGGTGGTGAAAAACACCCTGTTGACCCGGGCCGCCCAGGAAACCGACGTCGAGCTTATCCGGGAGCATTTCGAAGGCCCCAGCGCTGTGGCCATGAGTTACGAGGACCCGGTTGTTCCGGCAAAGGCGCTTTGCGGGTTTGCCAAGGACAATGACAAGCTGGAAATCAAGGCAGGGGTCATGGGTGGATCGGTACTGGATGCCGAAGCCATCAAGCGGCTATCCGAGCTGCCGTCGCGCGAGGTGCTGCTCGGGCAGGTGCTGGGCACCATGAATGCCGTGCCCGGGGGGCTGGTCCGCGCGCTTGCAAACGTGCCGGAGCGCCTGCTTTATGCGCTGCAGGCCATCAAGGACCAGAAAGAGGCCGCATAGGGCTTGGCGGCCGAATTTCATATTAATTACCTGAAAAACTTTATCGTTTGAAATACATTTGGAGGATATAGAAAATGGCAGACGTGACAAAAGAAGATGTAATCGAATTCATTGCAAATATGTCGGTACTTGAGCTCTCTGAGCTGGTCAAGGAACTCGAGGAGAAATTCGGCGTATCCGCGGCCGCTCCTGTGGCAGCGGCCGCAGCCCCGGCGGGCGGGGGCGAGGAAGCCGCCCCGGCCGAGGAAAAGACCGAGTTTGACGTGGTGCTCAACTCCGCGGGCGACAAGAAGATCCAGGTCATCAAGGAAGTCCGGGCCATTACCGGCTTAGGACTCAAGGAGGCCAAGGCCCTGGTCGAAGAGGCGCCCAAGCCCGTCAAGGAAGGCGTGGTCAAGGAGGAAGCCGATAAGATGAAGACCCAGCTCGAGGAAGCCGGGGCAAGCGTGGAAATCAAGTAAATGCGCTTCCCGGAGCATTGCACCAGTGCTCCGGGTGCCGCTGAAATTGCGGATATTGCGGTATCTGCGGTTTTATTGAAATTGCGGAAATGCGGCGCCGGAATGCTTCCGGCTGCCGTTTTTCGCAAGCTGAATTGAATATCATATATTGGAGACGAAATGACAGGAAATCCGCCGAAATATAAACGATTCCGGAAAAATTTCGGTCGAATCCAATCCATTGTCGATATCCCGGATTTAATCGGGATTCAGCGGGAATCCTACCAAAGATTCCTGCAGATTGGAGTTTCGCCTGAGGAGCGCCGGGATATCGGCCTGCAGGAAGTGTTTAACTCGGTGTTTCCCATCAAGGATTTCACCGGCACAGCCTCGCTTGAATTCGTTTCGTACCATTTCGGTGAGGTCAAGCACTCGGTCAATGAATGTATCAACCGGGGCATGACCCATGAAATTTCCGTTCGTATCCGGGTTCGGCTGGTGGTCTACGATACGGACAAGACAACCGGGGTGTCCAACATCCGCGATATCAAGGAGCAGGAGATTTATTTCGGCACCATTCCGTTGATGACCGAACGCGGCACGTTTATCATCAACGGTACGGAGCGCTCGGTGGTCAGCCAGCTGCACCGCTCCTCGGGCGTGTTTTTCGACCATGACAAGGGCAAGACCCATTCCAGCGGCCGTATCATTTATACCGCCCGGATCATTCCTGTGCGGGGATCCTGGATTGATATGGAAATCGATCCCAAGGACATCGTACACGTGCGCATTGACCGGCGCCGGAAATTCCCGGTAACGCTTTTGTTCAAGGCGCTGGGCTACAGTGATGACGATATCCTTTCCTATTTTTACAATACGGAAAGAATTTATGTAAAGGGAGACAGTTTTGCCCGGGAGCTCAACCCGGATATCCTCAAAGGCGAGCGGCCGGGCGAAGATATTGTCAACCCGGAAACCGGCGAAGTCCTGGTCAAAAAGGGGCGGATGATTACCAAGCGGGCCATCCGGCAGATGCAGGCCGCGGGTATCGATTATATACCCATGACCGGTGAGGAACTCCACGAGCGAGTCATCGCCTCCGACGTGCTGCATCCGGAAACCGGCGAGGTCCTGGCCCGGCCCAACGACACCGTGGATGCCGGGCTGCTTGAACAGTTCGGCGCCGCAGGCGTGGAAAGCTTTGAAATCCTGGTCATGGAGGGCCAGTTCACAGGCCAGTCCATCCGCAAGACCCTTCTTTTGGACAAGGTCAATACCAAGGAAGAGGCCTTAATCGACATTTATCGGCGGCTCCGGCCCGGCAATCCGGTTACCGCGGAGGTGGCCCAGGATTTTATCGATCACCTGTTCTTTAAAACCGCTTATTACGATCTGTCCAGCGTGGGCCGGCTTAAGATGAATCATCGGCTCAACATGAACGCCCCGCTGGAACTGCGCACCCTGAGGCGCGAGGATATTCTGCTCACCGCGCGGACCCTGGTGGAACTGCGCGACAGCCAGGGAGCGGTTGACGATATCGACCATCTTGGAAACCGGCGGGTCCGGGCGATCGGGGAATTGCTGGAAAACCAGTACCGCATCGGGCTGGTGCGCATGGAACGCGCCATTAAAGAGCGCATGAGCATGCAGGAAGTCGATGCCCTCATGCCCAATGACCTGGTTAACCCCAAGCCGGTCTCCGCGGTCGTCAAGGAATTTTTCGGCACCAGCCAGCTTTCCCAGTTTCTCGACCAGACCAACCCGCTGTCCGAGACCACCCACAAGCGGCGCTTGAGCGCGCTGGGCCCCGGCGGCCTGACCCGGGACCGGGCCGGTTTTGAGGTGCGCGACGTGCATCCGTCCCACTACGGCCGGATCTGCCCCATCGAGACCCCGGAAGGGCCGAATATCGGGTTGATCGTATCGCTTTGTACCTATGCCCGGGTCAATGAGTATGGTTTCATCGAGACCCCGTACAGAGTGGTGGAAAATGCCAAGGTTTCCGACAAGGTTCGCCTGCTGTCTGCCTTTGAGGAACAGGACCATCCCATTGCCCAGGCCAATGCGCCCGTGGATGAAAACAATCAGTACGTGAATCCCACGGTGATTTCCCGCGTGGATGGGGAGTTCATGATGATTGAAAGGGAGAAGATCGAGCTCATGGACGTCTCTCCCAATCAGCTTGTGAGCATTTCCGCCTCCCTGATTCCGTTTCTGGAAAATGACGATGCCAACCGGGCACTGATGGGATCGAACATGATGCGCCAGGCCGTGCCGCTGCTCAATACCGATGCCCCGCTGGTGGGTACCGGCGTGGAGGATATCGTGGCGCGGGATTCCGGCGTGACCATCGTGGCCAAGCGCGATGGGTGGGTGGTGGACGTGGATGCATCCCGGATCGTTCTGCAGCACGAACCCTCGGAGGATCCTGCGCAGAAGGATGTGACCATCTACAACCTGGGCAAGTTCGTGCGCTCCAATCAGAATACCTGCTTTAACCACCGCCCGATTGTCACCAAGGGCGAGTACGTCAAGGCCGGCGAGATCGTGGCTGACGGACCGGCAACCGACAACGGCGAGCTTGCTCTGGGCAAAAACGTGACCGTGGCGTTCATGCCGTGGGGCGGATACAATTTCGAGGACTCCATCCTGGTCAGTGAACGGCTGGTCAAAGACGGGGTTTTTACCTCCGTGCACATTGAGGAGTTCGAGGTCCTGGCCCGGGATACGAAGCTGGGCCGCGAGGAGATCACCCGCGATATTCCAAACGTCGGGGACGAGGCTTTAAAGGATCTTGACGATTCCGGCATCATCCGGCTGGGTGCGGAAGTTGCCCCCGGCGATATCCTGGTGGGCAAGGTCACGCCCAAAGGCGAGACCCAGCTTTCCCCGGAGGAGAAACTGCTCCGGGCCATATTCGGCGAGAAGGCCGGGGACGTAAAGGATACCTCCCTGCGGATGCCGCCCGGTGTTTCGGGGATCGTTACGGACGTAAAGGTCTTTTCCCGCCGGGGCGTGGAAAAAGACGACCGCTCCCGCTCCATCGAAGACGAGGAGATCGCTTCGCTGGAAAAGGACCGCGATGATGAACTAAAGATCATCGAGGAGACGGCCAAGAACGAAATCGTGGCATTTCTGGCCGGCAAGCAGTGCGCCGAGGACCTGACCGACGGCAAAAAGGTCCTGATTCCAAAGGACACGCGCATGGAAAAAAAGATGCTTGCTGGCGTTCCGCTGCGGAAATTCGAAAACATCGCGTTAAAGGACAAAAAGGCAGAGGAAAAGGTGGGCGAAATCCTGGCCCGCTACCGAGAGCAGGCAGATATGGCCAGGGCGGCTTTTGACCACAAGGTCAATTCCATTGAAAAGGGCGATGAGCTGCCGCCGGGCGTGATCAAGATGATCAAGATCTATGTGGCCATGAAGCGCACCCTGGCCGTGGGCGACAAGATGGCCGGCCGCCACGGAAACAAGGGCGTTGTCTCCCGGATTCTGCCCGAAGAGGATCTGCCTTATTTTGATGACGGTCGGACCGTGGACATGATTTTAAATCCCCTGGGCGTGCCGTCCCGGATGAACGTGGGCCAGATTCTTGAGATTCATCTCGGGCGCGCGGCCAAGGGGCTAGGCGATCAGATCAACGCCATGCTCGTGGAAAACCGCACAAAGGAGCTGCGCAAGAAGTTCAAAAACATCTTTTCCGGAAAATATGAAGCCAAGCAGATCAAAGACATGTCCGAACAAGACATGACGGCCTTTGCCGAAAACAGCCGGGATGGCGTTTTTATGTCCACCCCGGTTTTTGACGGGGCCAAGGAAGAGGAAGTCAAGGGCCTGCTTGAAGAAGCCGGTGTGAGCCAGACGGGCCAGGCCACGCTTTATGACGGGCGTACGGGCCAGCCGTTTGACGAGAAAATCACCGTGGGGGCCATGTACATGCTCAAGCTCCATCACCTGGTCGATGATAAGCTGCATGCCCGTTCCATCGGCCCGTATTCGTTGGTTACCCAGCAGCCACTGGGCGGCAAGGCCCAGTTCGGCGGCCAGCGCCTCGGGGAAATGGAGGTCTGGGCCATTGAGGCCTATGGCGCGGCATATTCCCTGCAGGAATTTCTGACGGTCAAGTCCGATGACATGGCCGGCCGGACCCGGATGTACGAAAAAATCGTCAAGGGTCAGAATGTCTTCGAACCCGGCCTCCCGGAATCCTTCCGGGTGCTGACAAAAGAGCTTCAGGGCCTGGGTCTGGATATCACGCTGGTCGAAGACACCGAATAATTCAATTGATCAAAGGAGAAGGCATTGGAAACGATCTACGATTTCTTCATTAAACCGAAGAATCCGAATCGTTATAAAGGGGTTCAGATCGCGCTGGCCTCATCCGAGCAGATCCGGAGCTGGTCCCACGGGGAGATCAAAAAACCCGAGACCATCAATTACCGGACCTTTAAGCCGGAACGGGACGGGCTTTTCTGTGCAAAGATTTTCGGCCCCATAAAGGACTACGAGTGCAACTGCGGCAAGTACAAGCGCATGAAACACCGGGGTGTGATCTGTGAAAAGTGCGGCGTGGAGGTCATCCAGTCCAAGGTCCGGCGCGAGCGCATGGCCCATATCGACCTGGCCGCGCCCGTGACCCATATCTGGTTTCTGCGCAGCCTGCCCAGCAAGATCGGCAACCTGCTGGATCTGACCCTGAAAAATCTGGAAAAGGTCCTCTACTTTGACAATTTCATTGTAATTGACCCCAAGGATACCGGGCTTTCCAAGCTGCAGCTGCTCTCGGAGGAAAAATACCGGGAGGCCAGAAATCTCTACGGCAACAAGTTCGAGGCCGGCATCGGGGCAGAGGCCATCAAGACCCTGCTGGAACGCATCGATATCGAGGCGCTGTATAACGAGCTGCGCACCGAGATTCTGCAGACCAATTCGGATGCCAAGCGAAAGAAGCTGGCCAAGCGCCTCAAGGTGGTGGACGCCTTCCGCGAGTCCGGACTGGATCCGGTCTGGATGGTGCTCGACGTAATCCCGGTGCTGCCGCCGGATCTGCGGCCGCTGGTGCCGCTTGAGGGCGGGCGTTTTGCCTCGTCTGACTTAAATGATCTCTACAGGCGGGTGATCAACCGGAACAACCGGCTGAGCCGCCTGATGGAACTGCGCGCCCCGGACATCATCGTCCGCAACGAAAAGCGCATGCTCCAGGAATCCGTGGACGTGTTGATTGACAACGGCCGCCAGGGCCGGGTGGTCACCGGCACCAACAAGCGCCCCCTGAAGTCCCTGAGTGAAACCCTGAAGGGAAAGCAGGGCCGGTTTCGCCAGAACCTGCTGGGCAAGCGCGTGGATTATTCCGGCAGAAGCGTGATTACCATCGGCCCGGAGTTGCGTCTGCACCAGTGCGGCATCCCCAAGGAAATGGCCCTGGAGTTGTTCAAGCCTTTTATCTATCATAGGCTGGAGCAAAAAGGCATTGTTACCACGGTCAAGTCTGCAAAGAAATGGGTGGAAAAGCGTACCCCCGAGGTCTGGGACACCCTGGACGAGGTGGTCAAGGAATATCCAGTAATGCTCAACCGGGCGCCCACGCTGCACCGGCTGGGCATCCAGGCCTTTGAACCGGTATTGATCGAGGGCAAGGCCATCCAGCTGCACCCGCTGGTGTGCACAGCGTTTAACGCGGACTTTGACGGCGACCAGATGGCGGTCCACATCCCGCTGTCCATGGAGGCCCAGATCGAGGCCCGCGTGATGATGCTGGCCTCCAATAACATCCTGTCCCCGGCAAACGGGGCACCCATTATCGTGCCCACCCAGGATATCGTGCTGGGGATTTATTACATGACCCTTGGTCTGTCCAATGCCTGGGGAACCGGCATGAAATTTGCCGATCCCTGGGAGGTCCGGGCGGCATACGATGCCGGGGTTGTGGACCT
>JAIPEJ010000092.1 GCA_021737225.1 Desulfobacteraceae bacterium | reverse complement strand
CTGTTTGAGCCGACAGGCGAGTTTGCCGTGCCGCCGCGAAGCGAGCCTTAGAGATGCCCGGCCCGAGTGCAGCGACATGCGGTTGCCCCGTCAAGCGGCGCACACGGATCGGCCTCGAAGACCGGGCTTGTTCCCAGAACCCGCCATGCCGCTGCCGGAAACCGCGGGGCCGGCGCCGGCGGCGGCATGGCGGTGGGTTTTGCGGTTTTTTAACAGGTTCAGGAAACCTTGATTTCTGCGGTGTTTTCCCACAGGCCGTGAATGTTGCAGTAAATGGAGGCAAGCAGGGTGCCGGGCTTATTGACTTTCATCCGGGCGGTGACCTTGGGGTCTGTATAAACCGGGCCCTGATTGGCGCCCTGGACGCTTTCGCCGTGGGCGTTGAATTCGTAGTTGCCCACTTCATAGGCAAACTTGTCGTCTGCGGGCTTGAAATATACCCGGATCCAGCGAATGTGGTGTTCGGTGGTGTTGGGGTGCCCGATTTCCTTTCCGATGGAAACGGTAACGTCAAATGCTTCATCCGCCTTTACCGTGTCCGGGCAGTCAATGGCGGGTACGTGCTTTTCGTTTTTCCAGTCTCCGGACTGAAAGAGCTCGCCGATTTTCATGATGTTTCCCTCCTTGTCATTTGGTTACGTTGATAAAAAAAGGTGTGTGCCCCTATTCGGAAAAATTCACACCAAAACATAAGACTCAAACGATCGGGCTTCAATCCAGGGTTTCCCGTATTTTTCTGGGTACAATCCTGTAGGCAAAGCTACTGTGCCTGAATGAAAGCTGCTGTTCAGGCAAAATCCCGGTTCCCAGGCCGGAAAATTTGAATCTCCGGGCAAGCCCGACAGGCGCCGGAATCTTTTACGCCCGCCTGTTGCCCCCTATTTCAGCTTGGAAAAGGTTTTCATGACCAGTTCGCTTAAGGCCGGGTGAATGTGCATGCCGGAAACCAGCAGCCCCAGGCCGCCGCCTGCGGACATGGCGTTGATCACTTCCTGGATCAGAATGGGCGCATGCGGACCGATGATGTGAAATCCCAGCAGGTTCAGCTCCTGGCGGTCCAGGATCACCTTGGCAAAACCCCGGTCCTGGCGCAGGGCCATGCCTTTTGCACAATCATCGTAATTGGCCGTTCCCACAAGGACCTCGTGGGTCTTGCGGGCCTCGACCTCGTTCATGCCCACGGACGCCACGGCCGGGTGGGTGAATACGGCCCGCGGCGTAGCATGATAATCAAACGGCTTGTTTTCTTTTTCAATGGCATTTTGCCATGCGGCTGCGGCTTCGGCATTGGCCACGTGGGTGAACATGTGCTGTCCGTTTGCGTCCCCGAATGCCCAGATGCCCTTGCGGGTCGTCTGCAGGTAGGAATCCACCCGGATAAAGCCGTTTTCATTGGTTTGCACGCCCGTATTGCTTACAGTCAGCCGGTCGGCATTGGACTGGCGCCCGACGGCCACCAGCACCCGCTCGGCTTGCATTTGCTTCTGGCTGCCGGAATCCTTGGGCGTATATGTCACGGTAACTCCGTCTTTGTTGCCGGCAACATGATCGACCTCGGTGTTGAGTTCGACACACAGACGCTTTTGCAGTTGTTCTGCCAGCAAGTCGGAAACCTCGGGTTCTTCCGCGGGTACCAGTCGCTGCTGGTTTTGAAAAATGGTCACCTCGGCGCCCATAGCGGAAAAGAAATGGCCGTATTCCGCGGCGATATATCCGCCGCCGATAATGGCCAGGCTTTCGGGGCAGGCTTCCAGGTCGAGCACGGTATCGCTGGTCAGGTAATCCACGTTTTCCAGGCCCTTGATGGCGGGGATTTTGGGCCGGGCCCCGGAGGCGATGAAAATGGTTTCCCCATGGATGCGCTGTCCGTTGATCTCCAGGGTGCGATCATCTGTAAAATGCCCCAGCCCCTCGTAGTAGTCAAACCTGTCATCGCTTTGCAGCGCCTGGTGAATCTGCCGGTGATCAGGCACCACCGCTTCTTTCATGTCCTGCATGATTTTTTTGAAATCAATGGCCGTGATTTCCGCGGTGATGCCGAAGCGCGAGGCTTCCCGGATTTCCATGACCCGGTCGGCCGCGGCAATCATCATTTTGGAGGGAATACAACCCAGGTTCAGGCAGGTTCCGCCGGCCGGGCCGTTGTCCACCAGTGCAACGCTCATGTTCGCCCCGATGGCATTTTCCACGGCCTGCATGCCGGAACCCGAGCCAATAACCACCACGTCGTAGGATTTGGCTGTCCCGGTGCGCCTTGTATTTTTGTCTGAAGCGTTTTTGGGTTTCAAATCCGGCTCCTTTGACTGAAAAACGGGTTTTTCCAATTTCGCAACTTGCGCAGGTATCGTCACATCACGCATCGCAGGTGATGTATCGGGTCCTGCATAAAAGCCTGATGGAAAACAGTAGAAAGATCCGGGTCGTTCTACCCGGTTTTTCATTTCAAAATACTGTCTATCCCTTATGTATCTTCGATTTGGAATACCATATACATGGAAGAAACATAACCGCATCGGGTTTTTTTGCAACACATCGGTTTGCGGTCCCGAGCGAAAAAATTCGCGTCATGTGTTGCTTGGCCATTTTTCTTTCAACACTTTGTCATTAAGCAGGGAGGTTATAACATGTTTAACGATCCGAGGCACATTTCCGGCGACAGCACCCAGGATGCCCCCGCAGAGCCTACTTATGCGGATATCGAAAAAACAGTGCGAAAGAAAAAAGCGGCAGAAGAGAAGTTCAAAAGCGGCCGGAAATCCTATGATCCGGTCCAGCAGTACATGGCGGAAATCCGCAATCACGGTCTGATCACGCGGGAAGAGGAGCGGGAACTGGCCAGGCTCGTGCAGGGACATGATGACAATGCGGCCGCTTATAAACTGGTGGTTTCCAACCTGCGACTGGTGGTCAAGATTGCGCTCAAATTCCAGCGCTTCTGGAACCGCAACCTGCTGGATCTGATCCAGGAAGGCAACGTGGGGCTCATGCAGGCCGTGCGCAAGTACGACCCGGAGCGCAACGTCAAGTTTTCTTATTATGCCTCTTTCTGGATCAAGGCCTACATCCTGAAATACATGCAGGACAACTGGCGAATGGTTAAAGTCGTGACCACCGAGGGACAGCGCAAGCTGTTTTACAAGCTCAAGCAGGAACGCAGAAAGTTGACTGCCATGGGTATTGATCCGGACAACAAGCGGCTTTCCGAGCGCTGCGGGGTGGAGGAAAAAGATATCGTGGATATGGATCAGCGGCTGCAGAACCGGGATATTTCCCTGGATGCCCCGTTAAATGAAGATTCGGATACGGATTGGGTTGATTTTCTCCGGGTGGATGATGACCAATCTGTGGAAGATGCGGTTTCCGACCGGGAGGTCGACGGCCTGGTCAACAACAAGGTCCTGGAGTTCCGGAAAAAAATCCCCTTTCGGGAGCGCGAGATCCTGGATTACCGGATTTATTCGGATTCCCCAATGACCCTGCAGTCGCTGGGAGATCGGCTGAGCCTGTCCCGGGAACGGGTCCGTCAGCTGGAAAAACAGATCGTGGAGGATCTCAAAGGTTACCTGGCCACGGAAATCCATGATTTCGACGAATTTGCCCAATACGCATATTCTGCATAATATTTCGATTTTTACAGGATTACCATTGAACCGCCGCATGTTGTTTATTGACATGCGGCGGTTTTTTTTATAATCATTTTAAGTATGGAAGCCAAGAAGATCGTGATTGTCGAAGATCACCAGTTGTTTCGCGAAGGCTTAAAGGCCATGCTCGACAGCCGCAGCGACCTGGAGGTGGTTGCAGAGGCCGAAGACGGGTTGGAAGCACTGGATATCATCCGCGAAAATCCGCCGGATCTGGTGCTGCTGGATCTGTCCATGCCGCGGCTCGGGGGCATCAGCGTGGTCAAGGAGGTCAAGCGGATATATCCGGACACGGTCATCCTGGCGCTGACCATTCATGAATCCGACCAGTATGTCCTGGAAGCTTTTAACGCCGGTATCAATGGGTACTGTATCAAGGATGCCAGCAGAGAAGAACTGCTGGTGGCCATTTCCAGCGTGCTCAAGGGAAGGACCTATATCAGCCCGGGCATTGCAGACAATGTCATGGAAGGCTATATTGAAGGCCGCAAGCGGCTCAAAAACCGATCGGCATGGGAAAACATCACCCAGCGCGAGCGCGAGGTGCTCAAGCTGCTCGGCGAAGGCTATCTGAACAAGGAAATCGCCGACATGCTCAGTATCAGCGTGAAGACCGTGGAAAAGCACCGGGCCAACATCATGGGCAAGCTCGATCTTCACAGTGCCGCGGCGCTTACCTCGTTTGCCATTGAACAGGGCCTGGTGCAGAAGCACAATTAGGGTTGAAAATCGTTCCTCCCGCCAATATCTGCATCCGGTTCAAATTCCGGTCCGCAAAATACCGCAGGTATCCGTGCAGTTGAAATCTTCGCCTTCCTTGATTTTGAAAACTCCGGCTTTTGTCTGATACAAAACCGTTTGCCCTAGCAGGCGGAGGCGGCTTGTTGCGGAAAACTGACCCGGACCCGCGTGCCCGCGCCCGGGCGGGAGTCGATTTCAAACTCCCCGCCGCAGACATTGGCCCGCTCCCGCATGCCCTGGATTCCGTGCCCGCTCATGGAATCCAGCGCATCGAAGCGGGTTTCCGGGTCAAATCCTGCACCGTTATCTGAAACAATCAATTCAATCCGGTCTCCGGTTTTTTCCAGCGACAGCCGGATCGTATCGGGCTGGCCGTGCTTGGCCGCGTTGTTCATGGCTTCCTGGAGAATGCGGAAGATCACGATTTTGAGCGGCTCTGCGACTTCCGGCTCCTCGATTTCGATTTCCTGTTCGATCCGGATCTGGTGGTAAAATGCGTTGAATTCCCGGCAGAACCAGGTAATGGTGGCCAACAGGCCCAGGTCATCGAGGATGGTCGGCCGCAGGTTTGCCGAGATGCGCTTGGTCTCCTTGATGGCGCCGGTCAGGTAGGAGACGATGTTTTCAATCGACATCGTTTTATCCGGGGGGGTGGGCGGCATGTTGGCCAGTTTTTCCTCCAGGCTGAACTTGATGGCTGCAAGGCTGGCCCCGAGGCTGTCATGGAGTTCCTTGGCGATTTTCTGCCGGTCGGATTCCAGGGTGTGGAGCATGCGGTGGGAAAGTTGCCGGAGTTTTTCCTGGGAGTCCTGCAGCTTGACTTCTGCGTGCTTGCGTTCTTCGATTTCGTTTTGCAGCGTTTCCACCGTGTGGCGCAGCTCGGCGGTTTGTTCGGCCACGCGTTTTTCCAGGTCCGTGCGGGCGCGCTGCAGTTCAAGCCGTTCCTTTTTGCGCTGGGTGATGTCGTGGAACAGGCCGACCGCCCCGGTGATTTCGCCGTTCGGGTTGCGGATCGGGGCGGTGTTGACCAGTATATGGCGGCACTCATTTTTGTGCGTGTAAACGGTGAGTTCATGATCCACAATCATTTCCCCCTGGAACACGGAACGGGCCAGGGGGAGGTCCACCGGGTCATAGGCGGCCGAAGCATCGCCAAGCGCGGACGCCGTCTCTTCCGGAAGGTCTGCATGCGATAGCTGGTATAATTCCTTGGCTGCCGGGTTGGTCATGACGATCCGGCATTCTTCGTCTGCCACGATAATGGCTTCCGGGGCATTGTTGATGATTGCCTGCAGGGCGGTGCGCTCGGTTTCGAGTTGATTCAACAGGGCGGTGCGCTCGGTTTCATCCCGGGCCACGGTTACCGCGCCCACGATTTCCCCGTTTCGCAGCAGGGGCACTGCGTTGAACTCGTAAATCCGATCCGTGCCGCGCACATCGGTGCGGAGGTATCTTTCCGACCGGACCGGGCTGCCGGAAAGTGCCCTGTAGCACGGCAGTTGTTCAAACGGCACGGGCCGGCTGTTTGAATAGCGCAATCCCTTTTTTTGGATAAATGTTTTCCAGGACAGACCCTCGGGATCGAAACCCATCATTTGAATGGCTGCCGGATTGGCCATGATCGGTGTCCCGGCGGTGTCATATACGATAACCGGTTCGGCAAGCGCTGAGAAGACCTGCGACATTTCCACCGTCATATGATCGGATATCCGCCGTGCCCGGAAACGCTGCAGGGCAAGCGAGGTAAAAGATGCCAGCTGAACGAGAAGCGCTTCCTCGGTTTCGCCGATTTCGCCCGGATCCCATACCAGAAGCAGGCCCCGGGTCTCATTTTGTTCGTTAAAAAGTCTGGCGCAGATCATGTCGTGGAGGGGAGACGGATCGGCTGCCGGGGTCTGTGTTAAGCCGGGGACCGAGGCTTCTGACAGCCGTACCGCCTGCTGGTATTCCATGAGGTTCTGAAGTGCACTGCACCGTAAAGGAGCTAAAATCTGATGGATATCATTTTGAGAGAATGTGTCTGACGCTGATGCGTAATGTTGCTTAATCCGAAGGCCGTCATCCGAGCCGGTGGAGAATTCACAAAATGCGGAAAATCGGCAGCCGGTGATCCCGGCGGCGGCCTGAAGCGCGCTTTGCACAACCGCTTCTTCGTCTGCCGCGGCAACAATGGCATTTGACCCCCGGATCCATGCCTGCAGGCTTTCCCTGGCGGGCTGCGGTTCCTGCCGTTGCTCCTGCGTGCCTGTTAACGCGGGTGAATAATAGGAAAAACCGGCGATGCCGCCTCCGGGTCCTCGAAGGGCCAGAACTTTGCAAAACAGGGGATGGCCGTTTTCTTTAAGCTTGCCGGCTGGGGGATCTTCCTGAAAGCCGCCGGTGTCTGCACCCGGAGAATCGATTTTCCGCTCTGCTTCCCAATGGTTGTCTTTTGGCAGAATCCGTTGGATATGCAGTTGGGTTACGTCCGTGTCCTGTCCGACACCAAGCCGTTTTCGGGCAGCATTGTTGAGGTATAGCAGTTTTCCGGATGATTCGGTAATGGCTGCAAGATCGTCTGCGTTTTCAACAAGTGTGGCAATCAGGTCATCCATTTTCCCGGCCGGTATGCGTGATGAATTTGATTTTTCATTAAATCTCGGGGCCCCGGGGGGACTCATTTGCGCCCCCACGGCCTGCCGCAGCAGCCTCCAATCGGCTTATTTGCAAATATAATTCTTTTTCCACGGATCGCGAACATTTCTTCGCAAGTCTGCCAGTGCCCGGTATAATGCGCCGCAGGCCAGTTCGGCGCAGTGATGCGATTCCGCCGGCAGGGTTTGCAGGTATTGGATCACATCCTGCGGGGTGATGCGCCAGGCTTCGGTCATGGTTTTGCCCTCGATCATCCGGGCCATGGTGTTGGCACATGCCCGGGTGTTTATGCAGCCGTCAATGCGAAATGAAATATCCGATATCCGCTCACCTGCCGCGCATAAAAACACCTCTACGGTATCGCCGCAATCGCCCGTGTTTTTGCCGCGTCCATCCGGGTTGTGCAAAATTTCCAGATAATCGGCGCAAAACGCCATTTCCAGGTACTGCTCGGAGTGGTCGTTGAAAAAATCAAATTTCGCGTCCATTTTTTTTCCTGTTTTTGGGTTTTTGAACTCCGGGATCAGCGAATTTTTTTACACGATTTTGCCCGGATTCGTCAAACAGGAATACACTGCCGGACTGTATGGCGGGTGTGGGGGGATATTCAATTGTCACTCCGGCGGAGCGATACGGAAGGATGTTGGTGGTTTGGTGTTTTTATTCCGCTTTGCGATGGCACTGGGCGCACTGGACCGGGCCGGCTTTTTGCTCCAGGTGACAGCTTTTGCACTGCAGATGGTAGACCCGGATGAGCTCCAGTCTGCCGGAATTCCCTTCAAGATGGCACGATGAGCATTCCATGCCGATGGATGCCTGGTCCTGGAGTTCGCCTTCTTCATACATATGGTGGCAGGTGTTGCAGGATTCGATGTTCGCGGCTTCATTGTGCGCATCATGGGCAAAAGAAACCGCGGGGCGCGTATGCTTTTCAAAGCCGCTGTCTTCTACTTCCGTGATATAGCCCTGTGCCCACACGGCAGCCGCCAGAAAAAGAAGCGCGGGAAACGTCAGCCAGAGAACCTTTGCACGTAGATTGGTCATAAACGTCTTATTCCTTTTGGATGCATTCGTACAGGATGTCTCCGAGAAATTTGAGTTCCAGGCCGAGCTCATATTTGCGGATGATGTCTTCAAGTCCGCCGTGGCAGTTATGGCAGGGGGCGATCACCACTTCGGCGCCCTTTTCCTTTGCGGCCGCCAACTGGTCGGCCTTGACCCGGTTGCTTTGCACGCGCTTGTTTTTAAAAGGCGGGCCGCAGTTGATCACACCTCCGCCGGCGCCGCAGCAATAGTTGTGTTCCCGGTTGGGTTCAAGCTCGATAAATGTTTTGCAGCTCTGGTTGACGACATAGCGGGCCGTTTCGTGAAGGCCCCGGCCCCGGACAATGTTGCACGGATCATGGAACGTAACAGGTCTTTCGAATTTTTCGGCAATTTTGAGCCGGCCCTGCTCCAGCATTTCACTGTAGAAGGAAATGGCGTGGATGATCGGCATCGGCGGCATTTTCCACCCCAGCAGCCGGTTGCCCACGTCATAGACCGAACGGAAGGCATGCCCGCATTCGCCCATGACGATCCGCTTGGTCTTCAGCCGGAGCGCGGCTTCAAAGTGGACCTTTTTCAGGCGCGCCGTCATTTCCGAGTCCCCGGTATACATGCACATGTCGCTGTTGTCCCAGCCCGGTGTGGCCGGCATGGTCCAGTCCACGCCGGAGGCATGCATGATCACGGCCATCTGGTAGATGAGCTGGGCGCGGAATTTGGGTTCCGGGCCGATTACCGAGTAGAATATATCCGCGCCTTCCTTTTCAATGGGAATGCGCAGATCCGGGATCTCGTCGCGGGCTTCTTCCTCCTGCCACTGCAGGGTATCGATCCATTCATCGTCTCGCACCCACATCTGGTTGAAGGTGGCGGCATGACTGTGGGCGGTGTCCTGGATATACTGGGGCACCACCCCCAATTGGTGACAGGCGCGCCGGAAAAAAAGCATCAGGTAGGCCACATCAATGCCGAACGGGCAGTATATCATGCACCTGCGGCACAGGTTGCATTCCGTGTATGCAATTTCAGATGCCCGCTTTATGAAATCCACATCCAGGTTGGCTCTCCGGGACAGGATTCTGGATACGGTCTGCTTGACCTTGCCCGCCGGGGAATATACGGGATCGCGATCGTTGGACAGGTAGTGATGGCAGGCATCACTGCAAAGGCCGCAATGCAGGCAAGCCTTGGTGTAGGCTTCAAGCCGGGCCCCGCCATCGGTCTCGATCAGCTCGTTGAACACGGAGCGGATTTTTTCCGGGGTCAGTTTCTTTGCCCCTTCCTCGATGCCGACATCATGTATGCGCTTTTCTTCGGCTGCGGCTTGGGAATCTTCTGATGTTTTCATGGTCATGGCCTGTGTAATCTTGCGTAGACTTTTGTGTACCTACCAGTCCCTGGCCCTGCGCACACTCCCGGTTTCCGAACCGGCATACCCCCTGGTAAAGGGAAACAGCGCCATGTGGAACAGGCGGGTAAAGGGCAGGCAGATCAGCATCAGCTCGCCGCTGAGCATGTGGATGATGCCTGCGACTTCAAATCCGTACCACTGGTTGTAAGCCCAGAGTCCCGTGATAAAGGGTGCGGCCACCACCAGGAGCAGTACGTAATCACCGGGCGTGGACAGGTACCGGACATCGTTTTTGACAATCCGGCGGGCCAGGAAAAAAATGCACCCGAGGATGACCAGTATTGTCATGATGTCTGCGGCCGCATTGGGCAGGTATGCCCATCCGATTCCCCAGGATTCCGCGATCAGGATCACGTGGGCCGCCAGAAAAATCGGGGTGATTATCAGGCAGATGTGGAAAATGAAGGCCACGAGGGTCATTACCGGCCGGTCCCGCATGCTCTTGCTGGCAAAAGGAATGATCCAGTGGAGAATCGAGCGCAGGGCATAATAAAAACTGAAGTAGTGGTATATCGCCGCATCTTTTTTGCGGGCCGTAAGCGCCATGCGGGTCAGCTGCCACAGTGTGCCTCCGACAAATACGATCAGGGCGATCCATACGAGAACTCCGCTGGCAAGAGTGTAAATTTCATGCATAAACAGCGGCTCCTTTCCTATGGGACCGGGCGGTCCACTTCCA
>JAIPEJ010000091.1 GCA_021737225.1 Desulfobacteraceae bacterium | reverse complement strand
TCTTGATGGCGCTCTGACAGCAGATGCGCGAACAATTGGGATTGCCCGGCTCCCGGGAGCCGACACACTGAATCATCACCACCTGGTCGAGTTTTTCAATGGATTCGGGATTATCCGCGATTTGCGCATCCAGGTCCAACTGGGTCATCACGCTTTCATGTTCGTCAAGCAGATACTGCGGCGGCCGGTTGGCCAGGGCTCCGGTTGCCAGGATGGTGACGCCGTGTTCGACCTGCATGTAATGCATGCGCGGGCCGGTCTGCAGGCCGGTTGTGTAGCGGCCGGGCATGCCCGCGTGATCCACGATGATCGACCGGGTCAGCACCTGGATGTTTTCGTGGGACGCGGTCTTTTCGATGAGTTCGTCCATGTAGGAGCCCACGTCCTCGCCCTGGAGCGTCACCCGGATATTGCGGGCCAGGCCGCCGAGCGCGGCATTGCGTTCTACCAGGTAGACCCGGAAGCCCTGGTCGGCCAGCAGCAGCGCGGCATTCATCCCGGCCACGCCGCCGCCGACCACCAGCACGTTCTGATTCATGGGCAACGTATGCTCGACAAGGGAATGGGCCCTGCTCACGGCGCAGACACCCATCTCGACAAGCCTGCCAGCTTTGTCCCGGGCTTCTTCGGGTTGATTCATGTGCGGCCAGGTATCCTGGTCCCGGATATTGACGATTTCCACCAGGTACTTGTTGAGCCCGCACCTGCGCATCATGTCCTGGAACTTGATTTCATGGGTCCGGGGCGAGCAGCCGCCCACAACCACCCGGTTTAAGCCGTGGCCGACCACCTGCTGTTCAATATGGGAAATGGAATCACCGCTGCAGCCGTATCCCACGGCTTCGGCCACCGCCACCCCGTGAAGGGCGGCGGCCTTTTCCACCAGCTCCGCCACGGAAATCACCCCGCCGATCTCGGCTCCGCACTCGCATACAAACACCCCGATTTTGGGCGGCTCTGCTGAAACATCGCGCTCAGGGGGGAAGTTTTCGGCTTCTTCGGCTACAGGTCCGGATACGGGCGCATCTGCACCGGCCGCGGCGGCCGCGGCCGAGGCCTGGATCATGGTTTCCGGGATGTCCTTGGGGCTTTCACAGACCCCGCACACGTAAATGCCCGGCCTGGAAGCTGCTACAGGGGCAAAACCGTCGGTTTTGGCAAAACCGTGTTCGTTTAAATCAATGCCCAGGCGGTTGGCAAGCTCCATGGTCTCGGCACTGATGCGGAAACCGGTGGAAAGCACCACCATGTCAAAAACTTCGGTCTTATGAAAAAGCGCGTCATCCGTGGCATATGTAATGGACAGGTCCCCGGTTTCCGGGTCCTCGATGACCGAATGCGGCCGGCTACGGATCAGGTTGACCCCGTATTCGTCCACCGCCCGGTTAAGATAAGATTCGTAGTCCTTGCCGAATGTGCGCATGTCCATATAGAAAATCGAGGCTTCAATGTCGTCGGCAAACCGCTCCCGGGTGACAATGGCCTCCTTGAGCGCGTACATACAGCACACGCTGGAACAATACGGCACATCTGCACGGTTGATCCCCCTTGAGCCCACGCACTGAATCCAGGCCACACGCCGGGGGCGCTTGTTGTCCGAGGGCCGGACCAGATTGCCCTGGGTCGGGCCGGACGCGGACATGATCCGCTCGTATTGCAGCCCGGTGACCACGTTGGCATATTTTCCACCCCCGAAATTGTCCAGCAGCGACGGATCGAAAAGCTCGCCCCCGGTGGAAAGCACTATCGACGCCACGGACAGGGTTTCGGTTTTCTCGCAGTCGTCAGGAATAATGGCCCCGGCCCGGCACGCCTGCTGCAGGGCGTTAAAATCGGTAACTTTTTCCGCGTCCACGGAATACGCATACGGCGTTGCCTGGGGATAACGCATGCATGTGGGCGCCCGGGGATCCAGGCCTGGTGTGAACCGGATCCATTCCGGGAATTTTTCCGCGCATTCGCCGCATGCCGTGCACTTGTCCACATCAATGTAACGAGGCATGCGCTTGACGGTGACCTGAAAGTTGCCGGCCTCGCCTTCCACCTTTTCAACCACGGTCATGGGTTTGAGTTCCATGCGCAGCTGCCTGCCGCTTTCGGAAAGATGCGGCGAAATGGTGCACAAGTCGCAGTTGTTGGTGGGAAAGGTGCGGTCCAGCCGGGTCATAAGCCCGCCGATGGCATATGACTTGTCAATGAGCACAACATCCCTGCGCGATTCGGCCAGGTCCAGGGCCGCACGAATGCCGCCCATGCCCCCGCCGATCACGAGCACGGACGGATTGCCCTGATCTTTGGAATAGATATCATTGTAATCTTGCATGGGGTCCCCATTTATCGCGTAATTTGGCTTGCCGCATTGCATGCACCCGCATGCGGGTGATTCCATCGGCCCGGGTTGCTACAGTCCCGCGCTTGACAGGATATCCGGCAACCGATGTTCCCAGCCCAAGGTGGTAATCTTGACCCCCTGAACCATCTTTTTTAACTCTGCCGCCGCCTCGCCGGCCATTCTGATACATTCGGCCTCCCGGTCGGGCGCCTTGCGGATGCGCCGGATCATATCCTCTGAGATGCAGGACCCGGGCTCGTGAATGGACATGTATCGCGCCATGCCGACGTTTTTGAGCAAAAACACGGTGGCAATTACCGGGACATCAAACTGCTTGAGCGATTCAAGCATCTTTGCGTAGGCTTCAAGATCAAAAACCGGCGGCGTCACGATGTACTGCGCGCCCGCGGCAACCTTTTGGCCGAGGTTTTCCACTTCCCGGGCAAGTGCGGCATCATCTGCCACCGGGGCCATGGCACATCCCACCGTGAACTCCGGGACGCCCCGAAGCTCAAAACCGGCCAGGTCGACGCCTTCAGACAAAGAGCGGATCATCTTCAGGATTCCGGGTTCATCGAGATCGTCCACAACCGCGGCATCCCGGTGATCGCCGTTGGTCATGGGTTCGGCCGGGGCTACCAGCAGATGCTGAATCCCCAGCACGTTTGCCGCCAGGATATCGCCCTGCAGGGCCATCCGGTTTTTATCCCGGCCGTAAACGTGAACCACGGTTTCCAGGCCCTCCCGGCGCATCAACGCACCTCCGCCCAGTGCGCTCATCCGCATGACGCCGTTATCCATGTCCGGAATCAACACGCCGTCGACCCGTCCCTTTAAACGCCTGGCATTGGTCACGAATTCCGAGATATCCACGCCCTTGGGGGTATTCATCTCGGCGAGCACAACGAATTCGGCGGCTGACAGCTTGTTCTTTAAATTCATAATTGTCCCCCGTTGTTTAAGGTCTTTCCCCTTAAGCCCCATAGACACGGCGCAAAACGGGCAAACCCCGGTAAACCTGCTAAAATTTTGAAATTATATGAAACCCTACGACACGAACCGGAAACCGACAGGATCTGCCGGCAAAGGGAGGAATCAGGTTTGCAATCATTGCGTCGGCGTTTCACAGCGCTGGCCTGTGTTAGATTGTATTTTTATAAATTCTGATATGTTATATCAGATCTCGTCAAAAAGAGTGTATAAGAACACCGACGCAAAAGCTTGTCAAGACGGCAAAATTTCAAATTTTGATCATATGCGCATAAGCATTGAAATTTCAAGCAAATGCTCATTAAAAAATTTTTTCCAGCTGCCGCCGAAAAATGGGACGCCAAACCGCTGTGAACACAGCCGAACCCGTCTCCTTTTCGCCGAACATCCTGTTTTATAAGAAGAATAAAATTTATGCGCATAAACCCGGAAGCGCGGAAAACCGACGACTGGATACGGTAAAACCCACCTGGCCTTCCCGGACGGGTTTCCCAAAAAAAAGGCCGCCCGGATTCCGGTCGGCCGATGGCAAGTAAAACATTGGGGAAAAACGGATTTACCGGCGGGGTTTTTTGGCCTGCTGCCAGATGCGCTCCTTTTCGTCCATGGGCATCTCGGACACGGCAATGCCCTGCTGCCGGGCAGCCTTTTCAATATGGGCAAAGCGCCCGGCAAACCGGCGGTTGACCCGGTGCACGGCAGCCTCGGGATCCACGCCCAGCTTTCGGGCCAGGTTGACCGCGGAAAAAATCAAATCCCCGATTTCGTCGGCAACCGCCGCCGAATCCCGGCTTTTTGCCGCGGCATCAATTTCATCAATTTCCTCGCGGAGCTTTTCAATGACGCCCTTAGCATCATCCCAGTCAAAACCGGCCCTCCGGGCCCGGGACTGCAGCTTTAACGCATAAAGCAGCGCCGGCATGCTTGCAGGAATGCCATCGGCAATTGAAGTGCGCGCCGACTTTCCGTTTTCCGCGCCCTTGAGCTGATCCCAGTTGCGCGTGACTTCAGCGGCATCGGCCACCTCGGTATTGCCGAAAACATGCGGATGGCGGTACACGAGCTTGTCTGCAAGCCGGTCTGCCACTTCGGCAAAGGTAAACTGCCCGTCTTCCCCGGCAATGATGCTGTGAAACACCACCTGGAGCAGCACGTCGCCGAGTTCCTCTTCCATTTCATCGGCATCGTCTTTTTCAATGGCCTCCACGAGCTCGTAGGCCTCCTCGATCAAACTCGGCACCAGGCTTTTGTGATCCTGCTTTGCATCCCAGGGACAGCCGCCCGGTGCGCGCAGGGTTTCCATGATCTCTACCAGACGGTCCATTTCCTTCATTGCTCTCACCTTCCAGGAAAGTCTTTTTTTTGCTCTTGCGCAATTGCACTTCATTGCCCTGACGGAGGTGCGGAAAAACGGGTTTTCAAATTTGCTCTTTACAAAGCCAAGTGTTTCTCTTATAGGCATTGAGTGCAGGCGCCCCGCCTTACCTGCTGAAAAATCACATTATCCACTACAATCGACCGGATTTGTCAAGCAAGGAGAAAGCCCATGATCCATGTGGAGGACCTCACAAAGTATTACCATGATTTCTGCGCGGTGGATCATATCAATTTTGACGTCAGCCGGGGGGAAATCCTGGGCCTGCTCGGCCCCAACGGGGCGGGCAAGACCACGACGCTGAAAATGCTCACCGGCTTTTTCCCGCCCAGCCGCGGCGACATCCGGATCAAGGATTTGAGCGTCGCAGAAAATCCGCTGGAAATCAAGCAGATGCTCGGCTACCTGCCGGAATCCTCCCCGTTTTACCGGGACATGCTGGTATACGACTACCTGAGCTACGTGGCCGCCGTGCGCGGCATTGCCGCGGGCGACATTCCGGCTCGCCTCGAATACCTGGCCGGGCTGTGCGGCCTTTCCGAAGTTATGCACAAGGCCGTGGGCGAGCTGTCCAAGGGATTGAACCAGCGGGTGGGACTGGCCCATGCCATGATGAATGATCCGGAAATATTGATTTTAGATGAGCCCACCCAGGGGCTGGACCCCAACCAGATCGTGGAAATCCGCAGCCTGATCAAAAAGATCGGCGAGGAAAAAACCGTAATTTTTTCCACCCACATTTTAAGCGAGGCCGAGGCCACCTGCGACCGGATCATGATTATCGATCAGGGCAAAATCGTGGCAGACGATGCCACGGAGGCCTTAAAACAGGGAACGCAGCAAGGCCCCGCACTTCACCTGACCCTGAAAAACGCGGATGCCCAAAGCGTGCGCAGCCGCCTCGAATCCGTGCCGGGCGTGCAGGCCGTGCATCTCCGGGAAAACGCCGAAGCCGGCGCGCTCGGTGTTACCCTGGAATGCACCCCGCAGCAGGATCTGCGGGAATCCGTATACAGGACAATCCGCGAAACCGACTGGATCCTGCTTGATTTTCACCAGGAAACCCGCACGCTTGAGTCCATATTTTCCAGCCTCACCCGGCAAGTTACCAAGGAGAACTGAAAATGCGGCAATTTCCTCACGTACTCAAAAAGGAGTGTTCCGGTTATTTCGTATCTCCGATCGCCTATATCGTGATCGCCATTTTCCTGGTGGTGGCCGGCTGGTTTTTCTTTTCCACCTTTTTTATCTACGGCCAGGCCAGCATGAGAAAATTTTTCAATCTGCTGCCGCTCATATTTTCTTTCGTGATCCCGGCGATCACCATGCGGCTGTTTTCAGAGGAGTTAAACACGGGCGCCTACGAGCTGCTGGCGACCCTGCCGGTCACACGAACGGATATCATCCTCGGCAAATTCGCCGCCGGCGTTGTGATGACCGCGGCCATGCTCGCGCCTACACTGATCTACCCGATCTGCATCGCATTTCTGGGAGATCTGGACTGGGGGCCGGTAATCGGCGGGTACATCGGCGCGATTCTGCTGGGCGGTGCGTTTTCGGCCATCGGCCTGTTTGCCTCGTCGCTGACCCGCAACCAGATCATCGCATTCATACTGGGCACGGCCATATGCGTCGGGCTGACCCTGATCGACCGGATGCTGATGTTTTTTCCCGGCGCGGTGGTCAATGTTCTGGAATACCTGGCTGCGGGCGCCCACTTTGAAAGCATCGCAAGAGGGGTCATTGACACCCGGGACATTATCTATTTTCTTTCCGTGATGTTTATCGGCCTTTATGCCACCGGCCTCTCACTGCAGTACAAGGAATAAGGAGAACTGCGGCATGAAAGGAAAACTGCGAGCTGAAACCGGTTTCAAATTCGCCGTGTATGCGGCGGTCGTGGTGCTTATCAACCTGGTCGGCCTGACGCTGTTTGCCAGGTTCGACCTGACAGAGAACAACGTATACTCGCTTTCCCAGGCAAGCCGGCAGGCGGTGGCCGAGCTTGCAGAACCGCTGACCATCAAGGTTTTTTTCACCCAAGACCTGCCCGCGCCGCACAACAACACCCGGCGCTACCTGCGGGACCTGCTGGCGGAATACGCGGTGTATTCCAACGAAAACTTCAACTACCGCTTCCACAATGTCAGCCCGGAAGGACAAGGCCTTGGCGGCTCGAGTGAGAAAAACCGGAAACTTGCAGAAAGCTACGGTATTCACCCGGTCCAGATCCGCAGCGTGGAGCAGGACGAAGTCAAGTTTAAAAATGCATACATGGGACTGGCGTTAATCCACGGGGACCTGGTGGAAAAAATTCCGGCCGTGACTTCCACGGACCGGCTGGAATACAAGATCACCACCGCCATTGAAAAAATGGGCAACAAGGTCAGCGCCCTGGCCGGCCTGGAGGAAAAAATCCGCGTCCGGCTGATCATGTCTTCGACCTTAAAGGACATCGCACAACAGATCGGCACCCCGAAACTCGCGGACCTGCCCGGCAATGTCAAAAAAGCCGTCAGCGAACTTGACCGGAAAAACTACGGCAAGCTGACATATGAATACATCGACCCGGAAACCGGAGGCAAAGACCTGGCGGCACTGACCCGGAAATACGACCTGCTGACCCTGAAATGGCCGGACATCGCGGAAGCCGGCATCTCCGCCGGCCGGGGCGGCATCGGGCTGGCCCTTGACTACGGCGAAAAAACGCGGACCATCCAGGTCATGAACTCCTATCGCGTGCCCATGCTGGGCTCCCAGTACGAACTCATGGACATGCGTTCCCTGAAGGACGCCATCAACGAAAACATTGAAACCCTGATCGGGGTTAACCAGGATCTGGGATATCTGGCCGATCACGGCACCCTGGAGCTGTTTTCCCGGCGCCGTTCGCAAATGAATCAGCAGCAGCGGCAGACTCTCGGCAATTTCCACAAGCTGGTTTCGCAGACATACACCATCAAGCAGGTGAACCTCTCAGACGAGCCGATCCCCGAGGGGCTCAACTGCTTGGTTATCGCCGAGCCCACGAAATCGTTTACCGATTACGAACTCTACAAAATCGACCAGGCCCTGATGCGGGGCACGAACCTGGCGATTTTCACCCCGGGCCTGAAGCAGGCAAAAAGCCCGAAAAAAACGCAGGCAATGCGTTCGCCGGCATCTTATGCCCCCATGGACACCGGGCTGGAAAAACTGCTGGCCCATTACGGCATCCGTGTCAAGCCGGCCTACGTCATGGACAAAAACTGCTACGAGCAGAAGATGCCCCGGCGATTGGGCGGCGGCCAGCAGCCGGTTTACTACGCCCCGATCATCAAGAACAAAAACATCAACCACGCGCCGGCATTCATGAAAAACATCAAGGGCGTGGTCACCCTTGAAAACTCGCCGGTCCAAATAAAGCAAAATATCGCGGAGAAAAACGATCTGTCTGCGCGCCCCCTGTTTTCTTCATCAGCGCAGTCCTGGCTCGTCAAGGAAAACATCCAGCTGAACCCCATGATGATCCAGCCGCCAGAGGCAGAGGAAAAATACGGCAGCCATGATCTTGCCTGCCTGGTGGAAGGGCGGTTTCCCAGCTACTTTGCGGGAAAAGAAATCCCGGCCAAAAAAAGCGGCGACAAGACACGGGAAAAAGAGCAAAAATCCGGCGGACCCGAAGCCCGGGACGCACCTGCAGAAAAAGCCCCGGCAGAAGAGGCCGGCGGCGAATCCGGCAATGGGACCCAGGCCTCGGCCATCCAGGCCGAAAACCGGTTCATGGCCAGGGGAAATCCGGCCAAGGTGCTGCTTGTGGGATCCTCGGGCATTCTCACGGACAATGTCATTGATTCCAAGGGGAAAAGCCCGAATGCCGCTTTTGTGATGAATGCCATTGACGGCTTAAACGGCCGGAGCGAAATTGCGGTTTTGCGCAGCAAGACCCAGCAGTTCAACCCGCTGGAAGAAACCTCGCCGGCGGTGCGCAGCCTGGTGCGGACGGGCAATATCGCGGGGCTCCCGGTGCTCGTGGCGCTCTGCGGCCTGCTTGTGTGGTGGCGGCGAAGCAGAAGACGCAAGCGCATCCGGAAAATGTTTGCCGAGCAACCCAAAACCTGAATTTATACAAAGGTACCCGTTCACGGTTTACAGTTGTCGGTTAACGGCCGAAAAAACAGAGATAATTCAAGAGTTGAAGTCAATATCTAAAACGCTTCAATCGTTGCATAGTTCATTGAAAAAACTGTGAACTGTGAACCGACAACCGTGAACGGTTACATATAAACCATGTGCTGTAATTTCAGTCGTTATGTATAGCGGAAAAAGCAACAGGAGCACGACACATGAAAGCCAAAAAGGAATACATTGTACTTGCCCTTATTATCGCGGCACTGGCGGCCTACCTGGTGCTGCACGAAACCGGCCGGGTCAATTACCGGCTGCCTGAGCTGGAAAAATACCCGGACACGGAAATCACCCGGATTCAAATAAAGCAGCCGGACGGTGTTGTGACACTGGAAAAAAACAAGGACCAGTGGTATCTTGCAGATAAGGACCAGGCCGCGGACAAAAACAAAGTCCGCGCCATGATCGAAACCATCGGCAACCTCGAGCTCACGGCCGTGGTCTCTGAAGGAAGTAATTATCCGAACTACAGCCTGGGGAAACAAAGGCGGATTCACGTAACCGCATGGGCCGGGGATAAACGGATCCGCGCCTTTGACGTGGGCAAAACCGCACCGTCTTACAAGCATACATTTGTCAAGCTGCCAGACGATCCGCGGGTCTACCACGCCAGCGGAAGCTTTCGAAAGCAATTTGCCGTATCCAAAGAAGAACTGCGGCCGAAACAGAAGGAAAAATCCGGGCAAAGCAAGCCGGAGTCGAAAAAAAGATAAAAACCGAAATTAAGCGATTTTCAAGTTTATCCGCAGATACAAGGAAGATGCAGACGAGCTATAGTGGACTATGCGAGGCTGCATCTGACGCAGGAGATGCGGCAAAATTGAAAATCGCGGCGGAAAGGCCGCGTGCCATGACATCTCCCATACGCATCGGCGCTTTGATCAGCGGATCGGGCACCAACCTCGAGGCCATAATGGATGCCTGCGAAAGCGGGCAGATCAGCGGACAGATGGTATTCACGGGCACGGACAACCCGGAAGCCGGGGGCCTGGAAAAAGCCACCCGCCGCAGCATCCCAACATTTGCGGTCAACTACAGCGGTGTTATCGCAGACTGGCGGCAGGCCCCGGATAATCAAAAGCTGCCCGCGGATTTTGATCTTGACGACATCCGGGCCAGGCAGTCGTTTTTCAGCGCGGACGCGGACCCGGAAAAGCGTGACCGGTTTCTTTGCACCCGGGCCATTGCCGAGGCCGCCCTGCTGGAAAACATGGCCCCCTACCCCTTTGACCTGCTGGTGCTGGCCGGGTTCATGCGCAACCTGTCGCCCTATTTCATCGACCGGGTCAACACCGA
>JAIPEJ010000090.1 GCA_021737225.1 Desulfobacteraceae bacterium | reverse complement strand
GTCCAATATCTGCGTTACGCGCAATTTCTCAGAATTTCACGTACGGCTAAGTACGCTGCATTCTTCGAAATTGCGCAAGCCTTGATCTTGAACTTTTTACGGCGCCATCTAAAATCAGACTTTTTACGAGTGCATCAAGTTTTAAGCTACAAGCTGCAGGGAAAAGCAAATTCATTGGCGTTCATCACATATTTATTGTCTTAAAATAATCCGCTTCCGGGTGATGTCAAGACCCCGGAGAGCCCGAACCGGCCGAAAAAGTTATAAATTTGCACCTTGTGCCTTTCCGCCGCCCCCCGTGTCCCCGGTGCCTGCCTTCAGGGCCACCATGAGCACCGAAAGGGCTGCCGGGGTCATGCCGTCAATGCGCGAAGCCTGGCCCAAAGACAGCGGCCGCACCTTGTCAAGCTTTTCGCAAAGCTCGTTGGAAAGCCCGTGCACCGCGGAAAAATCAAAATCTTCCGGTATCCTGGTGTTTTCCATGTCCCTGAACTTCTCGATTTCCTTTTCCTGCTTGCGGATATAGCCCTCGTACTTGACAGCGATCTCCACCTGGCCGATCACCCGGGCATCAAGCGGCGCATCCGGAGGCGCAAAGTTGCGGACCACGTCGTAGTCCAGCTCGCTGCGCTTAAGCAGCCGGTCTGCCGGAGTGCCGGTCTTAACCGGAGAGGAACCCCGATCTGCGAGGTACTGATCGAGTTTCGGCCCGGGCTTGACCACGGTTTTGCCCAGCCGCGCAATCTCGCTGTCGATCTGCAGGCGGCGCTGCCGTAACTCCTTTGCGGCCGCATCTCCGATCAGGCCCAGCTCGTGGCCGATTTCCATCAAGCGCAAATCCGCGTTGTCCTCCCGGAGCATGAGCCGGTACTCTGCCCGGGACGTAAACATCCGGTAGGGCTCGCTGGTCCCCCTTGTCACCAGGTCATCGATCATCACGCCCATGTAGGCCTGGGAACGATCCAGCACAAATGCATCCCGGTGCTGCACCCGGCAGGCGGCATTGACGCCGGCCCACAGGCCCTGGGCCGCGGCTTCCTCGTAGCCGGAAGTGCCGTTGATCTGGCCAGCCAGGTACAGGCCCCGCAGGTGCCGGGTTTCCAGGGTGGGCAGCAATTGCAGGGGGTCCACGTAATCATATTCAATGGCATAGGCCGGGCGCATGATTTCGGCTTCCTCCAGGCCGCGGATCGTGCGCACCAGCGCAAACTGGATTTCCAGGGGCAGGCTGTTGCCCAGGCCGCTGACGTAAATCTCCCTTGTATCCAGGCCCTCGGGTTCCAGGATCACCTGGTGGCTGGTGCGGTCCGGAAATTTCACCACCTTGTCCTCAAAAGAGGGGCAGTACCGGGCGGAGACCCCGGAGATAAATCCGCCGTAAAGCGCGGAATGGGAAATGTTTTCCGAAACAATGCGTACGGTTTCCGCATTGACCGCACCGATATAGCTGGGAACCTGCTGCAGGCCCAGGCCGGTGGACGTATAAGAAAACGGCCGCGGATGGAGTTGCGAATCCTGGCGCTCGAGCACGGAAAAGTCGATGCTGTCGCGGTGCAGGCGGGGGGGCGTGCCGGTTTTCATCCGGCCCATGGAAAAGCCCAGCGACTTTAAATCCGCGGCCAGTCCCTCGGCGGAAAACTCCCCGGCACGGCCGGCCATAAAGGAAAGGTCCCCGATATGCACCCGGCCGGCCAGAAACGTGCCCGTGGCCAGGATCACGGTCTGTCCGTAGACCGCAAACCCCGTACGGTCCACAATGCCGACGGCCCGATGGTTTTCCACCAGGAGCCGGTCTACCAGGATCTGCCGGATATCGAGGTTGGCCGTGTTTTCCAGCACCGCCTTCATGGCCATGTGATAGCGCTGCTTGTCGTTCTGGGTGCGCGAGGAGTGCACAGCCGGCCCCTTGCGGGTATTTAGCGTGCGGAAATGAATTGCGGTGCGGTCTGTCACCCGGCCCATTTCCCCGCCCAGGGCGTCGATTTCGCGCACGAGCTGTCCCTTGGCCATGCCGCCGATCGACGGGCTGCACGGCATGGCCGCGATCTTGTCCAGGTCAATGGCCGCCAGCATCACCCGGCAGCCCATCCGTGCCGCGGCCAGGGCGGCCTCGCAGCCGGCATGGCCGGCGCCCACCACGACGACGTCGTATGTTTTCGAATTGGTTGTCATTTTTGAACTCTCGGATCTCGATCCCGAAGCAATGCCGAAGAATTGATAGGCCTGTAAAAAGTCTTTTTACAGGCAGTGTTAAGTTTTAAGTGATTAAGAGGTTAAATAAAATCAGAAACTTATCATTTGACTGCCTAAAGAGTATAACAGTTTCAGGACTTTTTACGAATTCATTAATATTTAAATTTAAGATTTATTCCGGGTTTTTCGATTTTCACCGGCCAAAAACTTTGCCTGCAGGCCATGTTATTGTTACCTAAATTGAGCGTTTCAAATTTTTACACGGATCAATATTTTATATTTTTTTAAGGAATTAAGCCATTTTCAGGTGTTAAAATTTGATGGCACCGTAAAAAGTTCAATATCTGCGTTACGCGCAATTTCTCAGAATTTCACGTACGGCTAAGTACGCTGCATTCTTCGAAATTGCGCAAGCCTTGATCTTGAACTTTTTACGGCACCATCTAAAATCAGACTTTTTACGAGTGCATCAAAATTTAAAACCCTCCGGGATTTTCAATTTTGCCGCATCTACTGCGTCAGATGCAGTCTCGCATAGTTCACTATAGCTTGTCTGCTTCTTCCTTGTATCTGCGGCAAACTTGAAAATCGCTCAATTTAGGTGTTATTTATTGGATGGCGTTATCATATGACCGGTTTTGACACCGGTCAAGGCATTTGGCGGAGACACGGAATTTTCATGCAGACGCGTTATACGGACTTAAACACCTACTTCCGGGGCATCTTCGGCTGCAGGGTACAGAAAATCACCCTGGATGCCGGCCTGGGCTGCCCCAACCGGGACGGCACCATCTCAAGGACCGGCTGTATCTACTGCAATCAGAAGGGCTCGGGTACCGGCGGCCACGCGCTGGGCAAGTCCATTGCACAGCAGGCAGAAGAAGGCCGGCAGGCCCTTGCCCGGCGCTACAAGGCACAAAAATTCATCGCCTATTTCCAATCCTACACCAACACGTATGCCCCGGCAGACCGGCTGAAAAATCTCTATGACCAGGCCCTGCAGATCCACGGCATGGTGGGGCTTTCCGTGGGCACCCGGCCCGACTGCGTGGATGATGAAAAACTCGACCTGCTGGCAAGCTATGCGGACCAATACCTGACGTGGGTGGAATACGGGCTCCAGTCCGTCCATGATGCGACCCTGGCGCGGATCAACCGCGGGCACGACTTTGCCGCGTTTGAAAAAGCCGTGGAAGGTGCCCGCAAAAGGGGAATCAATGTCTGTGCCCACGTGATTCTCGGACTGCCCGGGGAATCCGAGTCGCAGATGATGGAAACCGCCAGGACCTTGTCGGCCATGGACGTAAACGGGGTCAAGATCCACCTGCTTTACGTGGTCCGGGACACCGTGCTGCACCGGTGGTATGAGCAGGGCCGCTACAGGTGCCTTTCCCGGGACCAATACGCGGAGCTAGTCTGCGCCTTCCTGGCCCGCCTGCGCCGCGACATCGTGATCCAGCGCCTGACCGGCGATCCGCACCCCAATGAGCTCATTGCGCCGCAATGGGCGTTAAACAAGGGCGAAGCCCTTGAAAGGATCCGCGCCATACTCAGGCAAAAGGATTTATATCAGGGCAAACTTGTCGGATAGCCAGTCCATGCCGGAAAAATTGGAGATGATGAAAACAAAAAGGACCTACAATAATTTTTAAAAACGAGTAGTGTCCAAAAATTGTTGACAAATTCCTTCTTTCCCTTGCGGGTTTTTTATTGACTAATGAATGGAATTACGCTCTAATGCCTTTAAAATAATTATAAATACTCTTACAATTGGAAAGTTGCAAAGGAGGCAGGGATGTACAAAAAAATCATTTCAATAACAGTTTTTTTTATAATTATCTTTTTTGTGCCATATTCACAGGCTTTTGGGGAAAGCGGGATTCAGTCTTTGGTAAAGGAATATTCTTATGAAATCGGCCCCGATTTAAAATATTTTAAATATGAAGAAGATAATCTTATGGAAGAAAAAGGATTCATGTATGGGGCTGTAGGAAAAATTAATTATCACGGAATCGCTAGCGGAAATAACCGCTTAATGGCCAATGTTAAACTTGAATGTTTTGGCGGGGCTCTTGATTATGAAGGTCAAACATGGGATGGCACTTCCCTTGAAGAGGATACAAACGACTTTTTGCTTGAATACCGCACTTTAGTTGGTTTTGACACTGCTTTCGGGGATACATACTTAGTTTCTCTGTTTACAGGCTTTGGTTACCGGTACTGGAATAATGATATACGTGGGGCCGGCGGTTACACAAGAGAAATAGAATATATGTACCAACCCCTCGGGGTAAAAATGGCCGGAATTATGTCTAATAAATGGACATGGGGTGTAAGTGCTGAATACGATTTTCTTTGGCAGGGAAAAGTAGAAAGCCATCTTAGCGATGTTACCGCAGGTCTCAATGACCCTGAAGTCAAACAAACTTCCGGTGATGGATATGGATTAAAACTTTCTCTTAACTTTAAGAGAAAGTTTTCTTCGAAATATTCCTTAAATATAGAACCATACATCAGGTATTGGGACATTGAAAAATCAGACACAGAAACCATTACCTTAAACGGCAGTCCAATATATGTAAACGGAAATCCATTATACGTGTGGGAACCCGAAAATGAGACCACCTCATACGGGTTGCGGGTTAAGTTTGTTTTTTAATGGTCGAACTATTCCCCCTTGCCAAGCCCCTCAAAAACGATGAGGGGCTTTTTTATGCACCCAATACACAAATTGGCCCTGCCGTCTTTTAACGGCGCTTTCACCCCTTAATTGCTTTCCGGTAATTTTTTGTAAAACTCAGATCCCCCGATTGCCATGCCATCGTTGACATTTCATGTTTGAACACATAATATTCTTATGTACACATAAAATCACAAGGAGTTTTTATGCATGACAAAACAAGCACCGTAAGGCTCCCCGAAGATCATGACCGCCGCCTGAGAAATCTGGCAGCAGCCACAAAGCGGAGCCGCAGTTACTTCATACGCGAGGCCGTAAAACGGACCCTCGACGACCTGGAAGACGCATACCTGGCTGAAACCGCATACGAGAACTTCATTAATAGCGGAGCGGATTCCATTTCGCTCGACGAAGTGGAGCGCAGGCTTGACCTGGAAGATTGAATTTACGCCCGGGGCAGAAAAAGACCTGAAAAAGCTTGGTGCAGCAGAGGCCAGAAGGATTATCGCATTTCTTCGGCAACGCGTCGCCCCGGACCCCAAGGCTGTCGGCGGCCGGCTCAAGGGGCAGTTGCGGGAATTCCGCAGATACCGGGTAGGAGATTACCGAGTATTGGCAACAATTAAGGAGGAGCGCCTGTTGGTACTCGTGGTTCGGATCGGACACAGGAAAGACGTGTATAGAGGCCATTAACCTTATTTTTAAACTGGTGGCCCAGCTTCTTTTGGACACAAAAACGCCCGGTCGTCTGACCGGGCGTAAGTATTTGGTATGGCGGAGAGAGAGGGATTCGAACCCTCGAACGGGTGTTACCCCGTTACTCGCTTAGCAGGCGAGCGCCTTCAGCCAGCTCGGCCATCTCTCCGCAGGGCTTTATGTTTTTTCTGGCGGAGGGAGTAGGATTCGAACCCACGGAGCTTTCGCTCAACGGCTTTCAAGGCCGCCGCCTTAAGCCACTCGGCCATCCCTCCGATTCGACAGCAATTATGTATCAGAACCCGAACCCGCGGGTCAATAGTTTTATCCGGGGCCGCAAGCACGGGCTGCTTGATTTGATGCCGTTTGTATTGACATGAATCATAAATGCCTTATTATGAAATTTCGCTTGTATTTTTATGATAAATTCCGTACCGCGGGTTTTAAACCGCGCTGCGCAAGTCCATCAGGAGCTGCTTTATGAAACAGAAATACGCCATTTCAAAGGACGAAAAAACCGGAGATCTTTCCATCCAGGAGTATGCCGAACTCAGCAAGGACATGTTTTCCCTGGTATGCGAAGAATCTTACAAAAAGGACCGGATTGAAAAAGCCATTGACGAGGGGCGCAACGCCCTGATCAATACCCTGCGCACGCCCAATCTGTACCCCATTTCCGATTATATTGAAAAGATCGCGGACACGGTTACGGATTTCTACCAGGCAAAAGGCGGGCAAAACGGTCCGGTTGAACTGGTATTTGACGATATAGAGCTTTTCAGACGCGAAGAAGAGTCGGCATCAGAAGAAGAAGAGGGGTCTGTGGAAATAGACGATCTGCTGGATGACGATTCCGCGGAGGAAGATTCTTCCAAAAAGAAGGAAGAATAACCCCTCCGGATTTATAGAATAAGGAGACACTGTCATGTTTGAAACCAAAGAACAGGTTTTTGAAAAGGTCATGAACCAGGAAAAGCCTGTATGCCCGCACTGCGGAGAGAAGATGAAAATCTGGGAGATTCCACCCATTGCAGTGGGCGACGGGCTGGGCTGGGATTCGCCGTATATGTATGTTTGCTTCAACGATGAATGCCCGCTTTTTATCCAGGGATGGGACGACCTCTGGGAAAATTACGCCCATAACGCTTCGTATAGGTGCATTAAAAGCCCCCACGGCAGCAACTTCGAAATCATGCCCGTGTTCAGTTCAATGGGCGGACAGGGTCAGATCATTGACGACGAAGTGGCCGCCGCCCGGGAAGCGTTAAAGGAATCCACCAAAAAGGGATTTTCCATCCTGGCCCAATGCTACGTGTCCAAAGACTCGGTCACCTGCGTCCAGATGCTGCTTGACCCTTCCGAACCGGCCCGGGTCCGCATGAAGGCCGCGGAAATGGCAGGAGATCTTGCCGGGCTGGAAGCCCTGGAAGTGCTGAATAACCGGAAATTCGGCAATCAATTGCTGCAGACCAAGGCCGATGAAGCCATTGCCAGGATCCATGAACGCCATTTTACCCGGGAGTGCCCGTTCTGCGCAGAGATCATCAAGAATCGCGCCAAGGTCTGCAAGCACTGCGGCAAAGAGGTTGCCGGCATCTAGGGTATAATCATTCAGCTCCCGGCCTCGGGGGAAATCCTGTCGATAATCGCCTTGTCCAGGGCTTCATCGAACTTCAGATGAATGGAGTAATCATCAAATCCCTGGTATTGGATAGCGGCCACCCGGCCTTCCCGGTTTACCGTCTGGCGGTCCCCGTTTTTGAACACCAGGTCGAACTTGATCCGCAGCCTGCCGCCCAGCAGCATGCGGATCGAGTCCGGCCGGGATGTTTTGATCAAAAACGATACGCCCCCTGCGGAAATATCTGCGATCTCTCCTTTATACACCGGGCTGCGCGACTTGCCGGCGTTGTCGAGCAGTTGGAACACGATCTTGCCGGAAACCGGTATACGGGGAAATGACCGCCGTTCCAGATCTGAATGTTCAAGCTCCTTTTTTACCCGGTCGTGTTGCGTGCAGAAATCAAAGAGCCGGGACTCGAGTGCAGGGGCGTCATTCTTCCATTTCCGGATCACATCGCTTTCCAGAAAGGTTGTCTTCACCCTGGACAGCGCGATAATGGACACCGTGCACACGGTTGCGGAAAAAAACTGCTCGTAGCCGAAAATATCGCCGGCCCCGAGCGTGATTAAGTGGATTTCCTCGCTGTCGCGCCGGAACACCCCCTTGACCTCGCCCTGGTGGATAAAGTAGAGGCGGTTGGATATCTCCCCCTGCTCCATGATCTCTTCACCGGCCTCGAAATCCCGGGTTTTCATGGAATAATACAGGGCATTGCCCTCCCGGGCTGAAAGCTGTTGGTACAGATCCGACCAGATATCCAGGTGCTCGCTGTCACGTCCCTGCTTTTTTGCCTCCTCGATCAAATCACCTGCGCGAACAATTTCCCGGATCGCCATGGGATCGGCCTCGTACATTTTTTCGTAAAGCGATTCGGCCTTATCAAAATCTTTTTCCCCGGCATAGGCTGAAATCAGTTCATATAGAAGCCCCAGGGCCTCTTCGCTCCGGTTTTCCCGGATACACTGTTCCACGCGTGCTTCCATTGTTTCTCTGTCTTGGGCTGACAATGGGCAAACCTCCTCTCGTGTCGGGCTATCCCCGTTTAATGTTGGCCAGGGCCTTTGCGGCCGCGGATCCGATCCGGTATTCATTCTACTTGCGCGCATGCCTTCTCGTCAACGGATACAGGCAAATATTTGTAATTGCCGCGGTCCGGGCCAAATAAAAAATCAATCGCCGCCTGTTTCATGGGGCGTCCCCTTTGCATCAGGGTCTTGGCTGACCCGGCGTCCGACATTGACATTCATGCTGTCATAGGACCGGAATACCAGGCGTGCTTTTTCCACCTGCTTTTGCGAAAGGCGCGCAGGCTCGGCCCGGCCGATCATCTGGCCGGCGCGCGCGGCATCCGGCAAGGCTTCCAGGCCCTGGCCGATCTGCTTTGCCGAAGCCGTTTCAAATACCAGCGCGGTCTGCCCGTCCGAAGCCGCGGCATATGGCACCACCGTATCAAAAACAATCCGGGCCGCGGCGATCACTTCTTTTTTGCGCGAATCCAGCGATCCGGCCGCGCACTTGATCACAAGAAAGGGCCGGTCTTCGGCAAAAACCACCAGGTCCACCGCGGAATCGTATGGTTCTCCTGCCACGGTAAAGGCCACGGGCACGTCCACTGCAATTTGGGACGGGGAAAAATCTTTTTCTTCCACCAGCATCCGCTCTATGGCCTGGCGGTTGGCTTCGGCCCCGACATCCGGTACGGATCTGCCGGTAATGTAATCGGTAATCATTTCATAGGGCTTGATTGTCTGCATGCCTGCCTCATGTGCCGGGGATCAGGTTTTGCCCGGTCATTTCCGGGGGCTGGGCAATGCCCAGGATATGCAGTATGCTCGGCGCAATATCGCCAAGCACGCCGGTTTCCAGTTGAAGATCTGCGGGCCAGTCGCCCACAGCAATAAACGGCACCGGGTTCATGGTGTGGGCCGTGTGGGGGGAGCCGTCCGGCTCGCGCAGGCGGTCGGAGTTGCCGTGGTCCGCGGTGACCAGTACTGCGTATCCGTGCCCGCGGGCGCAGTTCACGACCTTTTCCACGCACCGGTCCACGGTTTCAGCAGCCTTGACCGCGGCTTCCATCACGCCCGTGTGCCCCACCATGTCCAGGTTTGCAAAGTTGATCACCACCAGGTCGTATTTGCCGGAGTCCATTCGGATCACGGCTTCGTCGGCCACATCCGGGGCGCTCATCTCCGGCTTTTCGTCATAAGTGCCCACCTCCCGGGGAGAGGGAATCATCCTGCGGTCCTCGCCTTCAAACGGCGTTTCCTCGCCGCCGTTGAAAAAATAGGTCACGTGGGCGTATTTTTCCGTTTCCGCCAGCCGGAGCTGGCAAAGCCCGTTTTCGCTGACCACCCGCCCCAGGATCTTTTCCAGGTGCGCGGGCCCGAAAGCCACGGGCAGGTCAAAGGTTTCGTCATACTGGGTCATACACACGTATTGACTCAGCTCAGGGGTTTTTTCCCGGTCAAACATGTCAAATCCCGATTCCGTAAAGGCCCGGGTGATCTGGCGGGCCCGGTCCGGCCGGAAGTTAAAGAAGATCATCGCATCACCGTCATTGACCGTGGCCATCGGGCTGCCTTCGGCATCGACAATTGCCACAGGCTCGGCGAACTCGTCGGTTTCGCCCCGGGCATAGGCGTTTTTCACCGCTGAGACCGGATCGGTTTCATGTCCGCCCCTGGCCAGGGTGTAGAGGTCATAGGCTTTCTGCGTCCTTTCCCACCGGGTGTCGCGGTCCATGGCAAAAAAGCGGCCGCAGACGCTGGCAATTTTTGCATGCGGGTACTGCTGCAGGTACTCCTGCAGCCGGCCGATATATTCCAAACCGCTGTCCGGCGGGGTATCCCGGCCGTCGAGGATGGGATGAATACAGACTTTTTCCACGCCGTATGTTTCGGCCATGTCAACTAGTGCAAACAGGTGGCTTATCTGGCTGTGAACCCCGCCGTCTGAAACCAGCCCCATCAGGTGAAGGGTCGACCC
>JAIPEJ010000089.1 GCA_021737225.1 Desulfobacteraceae bacterium | reverse complement strand
GAAGGGGAAAAAGACAATGCCCCCATGCTGTTTAATGGCGAAAACCTGGGCACCGGCGCCGGGCCCCGGGTGGATGCGGCCGTTGACCCGGTGGAAGGCACCAATCTTCTGGCATACGGCAGGCCCAATGCCATTTCCGTGGTGGGGGTATCGCCTGCCGGCACCATGTTTGACCCCGGCCCCAGCTATTACATGGAAAAACTGGCGGTTTCCGCAGAGGCCAGAGATGCCGTGGACCTCAATGCCCCGGTTGACGTAAATCTGGCAGGCATCGCAAAAGCCCTGCGCAAAGACGTGGCCGATCTTGTGGTGTTTGTCCTGGACAAGCCCAGGCACGCGGATTTGATCGGGGCCATCAGAAAAGCCGGCGCCCGCATTCAGCTTCACTCGGATGGAGATGTGGCCGGTGCCTTGATGGCAATTGATCCAAATTCAGAGGTGGATGTGATGATGGGCACCGGCGGCACGCCGGAAGGGGTTTTGTCGGCCTGCGCGATTCGCGCCATTGGCGGGGAGATGCTCTGCCGCCTCAATCCACAGAAGGAACGGGAGAAAAAGGCCCTGGCCGAAGCCGGAACGGATCTGTCCCGGGTGTTTTCCGTCAGTGATCTGGTGAAAAGCGATGACGTGTTTTTTGCTGGCACCGGGATTTCTGGCGGAAGTTTTCTTCCGGGGGTGAGATATACCGGAAACGGCGCCACCACGCATTCCCTGGTCATGCGGGGAAAAACCGGCACCATCCGCTATATCGAGTCCCGCCACAACTGGAACAAGCTGATGCGCTTCAGTGCCGTAAAATATGACTGATAAGCCTGTAAAAAGTCTTTTTTACAAACAGTGCTAAGTTTTGATGAACTCGTAAAAAGTCACGCTGCCGATTTAAAATAAAAATCATCGCAAGCAATCGTTGGCAGCAATATTTTTTCAAGACCGCTAAATATGCGGTAAATTCGCTCTTTGACAAATGGAAAAGGCATAAAAAAAGGCTCTATTTGGCCCTTGGCCGGGTCTTTAGCCCTCTTGCGGGCCATGGCCACGGCAGCTGCGCGAAGGATATTGAGCCCGGCCGCCTTGAGCGTGGCACAATAGCGTACGGCTTTATATCCCCGGACCCTTAATCGCTTGACCCCGGTGAGCGCATCATACTGACTCATGGCCGCTTCTACACCGGCACGCCAGCGATAGGTCTCGATAAATTCGTCGCTGGATTCAAATTGCCGGCGTACTGCCAGCCGTTGGTCTTTATCGCTGTATCGGAGAAAATAGTTCTTTTTCCCAGGCTGAACCGGACAATGAGCGAGATGGGGGCAGTTGGCGCAATGATCCAGATTAAACCATGCACTGTAGCGCCTGGTCTTTTTCTTATAAGAGACTTTTACCGGGCTGCGGCCTGCTGCACACCGGGTAACGCGACCGGATGAGTCAAATGTAAAGCCGGTAAGATCTCTTTTTCGGTCTTTTTTGTTCCCGTGAGCCGTGGGGGCGATCACTTCAACGTTGTTCCGCTTTGCTGCTTGCTGGTTTTTATCAAAACCGTAAAGGGTGTCGGCCAAAATGGTTTTGGGTTTTAATCCGAGCTGCTGGCTGGTTTCGATGGCGGGGATCAGGGCATTGGCGTCATGGGCGCAGGCCCTTTCAACGGCCACGTGGGTGATCAGATTCAGCGTTTGATCCTTCTGGTCCTGATTCTGGGAGCGGGTAAAGCTTTCCATGAGCTGAACCTGATATCCCTGACCCTTGAAGCCGTTGTATGCGGCATCCGGATCGCTGGGATTCTGCAGTGAATCGGCCGGGATCTGTTTGGGCTTTTTGACGACCACTTTGCCGGCGTCATCGGTTTGAAGATCGCACTGCTCGGATAACACCCGCTGCATGAGCTTGTAGCTGTGCATGCTGCAGACGGCAGCCTGATCCTTGAACTGCTCTATTAAATTGAACAGATCCGTGCTGACCTGATCCAGGGTTTTGGCCGAGTCGCTGGGCTTGACCAGGGAAAAAGCAGCCAGCGCTTTTTGAGAACCATAGCGGTTGATCAGTTCTTGGTCTATTGTATCGAACAGATCGCGATGGTGGCGTTTTAGGTTCACCAAAAACTTGCTGATGGTGTGGGTGAAAATGCCGATGCGGCCCAGCCTGCGCATATTGGATTTGATGTGCACCGAGTCGATGCGCTGCTCGTCGATGTTGACATTAAACACCCCGGCAAGCTTGGTGCTGATCTTATCAAAGATCAGTTGATCCAAACCGTTTTCGGCAAGGACCTGACGCCAGTGCCACAGGGTCTTTTCACTGATGTACTTGGCGCTGTCGCTGTCTTCGGTAATGTTTAGCGCGTAGTGCCATTGGATGTTAAACGACAACTGCTCAACACACTGGGCATCGTTTAGGTCCATGGCCTGCTGGAAAAGCAACACCCCTAAAAGAGTATAGATCTCTTTGCTGGGCGCCCCGAAATCTTCCCGGAGAAACGGGCGGATTTTATCGACCGGCAATTCTGTTAGCAAATGCTCACGGAACAATCCGGGCCAGCTCTCATCGAGCATGCGCCGCCGCTTGGGGCTCAAAAAGTGCCAGGGATCAAATAACGGCAGCTGTTTGTGGTCTTTGATTCGTATCATGTCTTTTCCATTTAACTGGTTGATATTATAAGTTTTACATATCAAAGCCAGAGGCAAATGGCAAGAAGAAAAATAGTAAATATTGATAAAAATCAGGAAACTATAAAAACTGACTTTTTACGAATTCATCAAGTTTTAAGTGATTAAGTGGTTAAGTAAAATCAGAAATTTATCATTGCTTTTAGGCTATCCGGTGGTTAAGGGCGGCAGAGCTGTTTGCGGGAAAGGGGACGGGCAGCCCCCCTTCCCTTTCAATCCAGTATTCGGGTAATGGGTTAGAGGTTTCCGTCAATAGTACACTTCGAGATAAAAGGAGACTTGATCCGGTGCGCTGTCAACCTGTCCGTCGTTTACGATCAGCTCAAACGTGTAGACACCGCCCTCCGGAGGCTCGAATGTCGGCATCGGGGCGCTCGGATCGGACAGGGTTACCGCGGGCCCGGAAACCTGTGTCCAGGCGTAGGTCAGGGAATCGCCGTCCGGGTCATATGAGCCGCTACTGTCCAGGGTTACCGGAATCTGCGATTCCAGGTAAATTTCCTGATCTGCGCCCGCATCCGCCACGGGCTGGGTGTTGCCTTCTGCCGTCTCCAGCGTGATATTTACTGTGTCCGGGTTGCTGTCTACCGTGCCGTCGTTGACGATGAGTTCGAACGTGTAGTCGCCCGGCTGACTCGTGTCAAATGATCGCTGGGCGTTTGAGATTGACGGCAGAAACGTGACCGAAGGTCCGGCCAACTGGCTCCAGGCGTAGGTCAGGGAATCGCCGTCCGGATCATAGGAACCGGTGCCGTCGAGGTAAACCGTTGTCGGTCCTTCGATAACCTCGGTTCGATCCTCTCCCGCATCTGCTACAGGGGGTTCGTTGCCCGTATCCGTCGTTGCCGTAATGGTCACGCTGTCGGTATCCGTGTCAATGCCATCGCTCACCGTAAGGGTGAACTCATATTCGCCCTCTGCATCCAGCACCAGGCTCGGATTGTAAATCCCGGAATCGTTCAGGACAGCGTTGCTTCCGGCGGGCCGGGCATCAATCTGCCAGGAAAAGGTGATCGGGTCGCAGTCCGGATCCGAGCTTTCGCTGCCGTCAAGCGTGACCATGACGCCCTGATCATAGGTCCTATTGTTTCCGGCATCCGCCAGGGGCGGGGTGTTACTGTCTTTGGCCGTGACAATGGTCGTGGCCGGAAAGCTACGGGTGAAGCCGTCGCTGACCCGCAGCCGGAGCACGTATGCGCCGGGGGAATTCGGGGTGAACGTGGCCCCGGAGCCGTCGGGCGACACGGCCAGGCTTGGCATTCCCCGGTCCGGCCAGCCCTCGGGCAGGGAAACAAAGTACCAGTCATATGTGAGGTCATCATTGTTCGCATCACTGCTGGCAGATCCGTCCACTATCACGGAATTGCCGGTCAGCACGCGCTGGTCCGATCCCAGGGCGGCTACAGGGCGGGAATTGTCTGAATCCGCAACCACCAGCACCCGGTCCGTGTATTCCCATGTGTCGCGATAGAAACCCCCGCTGGATCGGACCTGGTTTTCCACAGTAAGTTGGATCAGGTAGTTGCCGTCCGCGTCTGGCGTAAAAGAAGGTGTGACAGAGCCGGGATTGTCCAGGGAGGCTTGACTGGTCTCCGGGCGCTTGATGAGCTCCCAGAAAAAGGTCAGCGGGTTGTTCCATGAATCCCGGCTGCCGCTTCCGTCGAGTGTCACAAGGGTCCCGGTGCTCACGTACTGATCCGGACCTGCGTCGGGTGTGGGGATGTTGCGGTCTGAAAGTCCTCTTCCTGACGCCAGAACTTTCACATGATCAAAATCCTCGTCAAGCACGTTGCCCTGGCTATCGATATCCCGAACAATCAAAAGCAGCAAGTAAAGGCCTTTCATATCGGGCACAAATGTGGGGTTGGGCGAGTCCGGATGAACGATAACAGCCCCGCTGCCGTCCGGTTTTTCAGAGCTGCGGCGATTCGGGGAGTTAAACTGCCACTCGTAGGAGATCAGATTCAGATCCGGGATTGTCTGATGATCGGCCTCCTGGTCCGGATCATCCGATTTCCTTGCATCCAGGAGGACCGTCATTCCCTGCCGTACGTACTGGTACGGTCCGGCCAGAGCGTTGGGCGCGCCGTTCTCCATCTCGCCGGTGACCTCGATTGTGACTCTGTCATAGGATATCGGTTGGGAAGAGAATTTGGCCTGTAATCGAAATTCGTATTCGCCCGGTACATCGGGGATAAATGCGGTGATAACGTCGAATTCCGAGGGAAGGCGGGTGGTACTTTCCGCCGGCAGAGTTACCCCGTCCCATCGGGTGGACAGCATGTCCTCTGGTTCAAACCAGTCGCGTTTGATTGTGCCGGTGCCGTTGAGCCAGACCTCCTGGTTCACTTTGGCGCTGACGTTATGCCCGGCATCTGAATAATACGGCGGCGGAGGGCCGGAGCTGGAATTGCCGCCGGATGCGATCAGGCTGGCAATTCCGATGATTGAAACAATGGCGGCGGCTATCATTCGGGCCGCCGGGAGGCGGTTGGGGCGGGTTGGTGTACACATTTCTTGCCGTCCTTTCGTGCCGGGGCACACGATGGTTTACAGCAAAAAGAAGGGAGGGATTTATATATTTTTATGATAGCAGGGATCGAAACTCGTGTAAAGCAAAAAAAACATGTTTTGCAAACTGAAAGGGCTACATGGGGTCGGGACGTGGCAGCATACTGTATTTTATTATATTCGATTCCCGAAACAGGCAGTTTCAATGTCAGTTTTACCGTTTTTGCCACCAAAATGATCAACAAAGGGTGTTTGTAGTTCTCGCAGCTGATATGCTTCTCCACTGCGAAGCACACCCCGCCGCCAGTTTCATGGAGCTGGGAATCACGTCCCGATCCTCGTCATCGACCACCAGAAGCTATTACATGGCCGTACCCTCTGCCGGGGGATACCGGTACAGCACGTACAAAAGTCCCAGGGCGATCACTGTGAGTATGGTAAAGACGACAAACCCGTTGCTGTAGCCGGCGACCGGGGAAAGGGCCACAAACAGGCCCATGGCCGGGGGGATGACAAATCCGCCGAATGCGCCCAGGCCGCCCACGATGCCCGAGGCCCCGCCAACTGCGGCGGGCGTATATCGCGGCACCAGCTTGAACACGGCTGCGTTGGCAAAGCCCATGCCCAGGGCCATGATCATCTGGCCCAAAAAGGCCAGGGCAAAGGATTCGGCCACCAGGACCATGAGGATAGAGCCGGCAATGACAGCCAAAAAGGAAAACAGAACCACTTTTTCGCCGGTGAAAATGTCTGCGGCCCGGCCGCCGGCCACCCGGAGCAGGGAGGAGGAAAGGGAGTAGGCGGCGGTGAGAAATCCGGCGGTCATGATGCTCATCTCGAAAAATTCCGCCCAGTATGTGGGAAACCAGACTGTGAGCGCGATAAACCCGCCGAAGTTGATAAAGTAAAAATAGGTCAGAATCCAGGTCCGCCAGTTGGCCCCGGCTTTTTTCAGCGAATCGGTCGCAGCGCCCGATGGCAAAAGCTCCTGGCCGCAGGTATGCAGCAGGGCGTCTTCATCGATTTCAATGCCCATTTCCCGGTATTGAAAATACGGGGCATCCTTCATAAACAGCATCACCAGCACAAATACCGCCAGCACAAACCCCACCCAGACCATGTAGGAAAACTTCAGGCCCATTGCCGCCACCAGGGCGGGCAGCAGCATTGCAAACAGGCCCGGGGCGAGATTACCCAGCCCGGCATAGGCGGCCAGGGCCGAGCCCTGTTTTTTCTGGGGATACCAATAGGACACCGTGGGAATGCCTACAGAGAAAATGGCAATGCCGCAGCCGCACAAGATGCCCGCCAGTAAAAACAGCGGAAACTGGGCGGCCGCAGGTTCGGGAAACAGGGCAAACAAAAGGGCCAGGCCAATGATGCCCGCGCCTGCCAGGCCCAGCAGAACCAGGATGGGCTTTTTGCCGCCCATTCGGTCCACAACCGCGCCAAAGGGGATGCGCAGCAGTGACCCGGTCAGAGACGGCGAAGCAGACAACACGCCCATGAGCACCGCGCCGATTTCCATGGATTCCTTTAAGCGCGCCACAATGGGCCCGAATGCCGAGACGCCGGCAAATCCGGCAAAAAACGCAAGCGTGGTCCAGGTCAGTGCCGCGCTCCGGCTGGATTGGGCATAACAGACCGCTCCGTTTTCATTGTTGTTTTCATCCGCCATAACTTAGGCTCCTTTTGTGCCGGGCGATTTTCTGAAAATCACGTAGCTTCGGTACAAATAGGTCACGGGCGCGCTCCAGATATGCACCAGCCGGGTAAAGGGCGAATATCCCAGCAGAACAAGGGCGGTGATTATATGCAGCTTGTATGAAACCGGCACCGGTGCCATGAGATCCGGCTGCGGTGCCAGGATCACGATGCTGCGGATCCACGGGGCCACGGAATAAAGCACGTCATAATGGGTGAACACCACGTTGTAAAGCCCCAGCCCGGAAACCACCAGGAGCATGCCCAGCAAAATATAGTCATGGACCGGGGTGTTTGCCGCAATCCGGTCTTGCCGGATTCTTCGCACCAGCAGCCAGATCACCCCGGGCACCATGAGCATCCCCGCAACCAGGCCGGCCCAGTGGGCCATGAAATTGTGGGCCGCCGCATTGACGCCGAAGACGTCATAAATCCGCTGGGGAATCAGCATGCCGCCGGCATGGCCCAACAGGGTCAACAGCGCGCCCCAGTGAAATATGGTGATGCCGCCCTTGATGCTGTCTTTGTGGAGAAACTGGCTGGATGCGGCGTTCCATCGCTTCCAGTCGGTGACGTATCGCCAGGCGTGGCCGAAGACAAAAACCGTCAGGGCGATATACGGAAACACCACGAATCCCAGGGTATGGAGAAAACCGTTCATCACGCCCCCTTTTTGTATTGATTGGCAGCGGCATAAAACAGTCCGCACAGAACCTGGAAAATTCCGGCATACGGGCTTTTCATGGATTTGAGCCGTTCTTCCAGAACTTTTATGGTCTGCCGGTGTTCAAAGACCACCCATTGAAACGCGCCGTTTTCCTCCCGGGACAGCAGTTCGAGCACCATGGGCAGGTAATCGGGCAGATCACTGCAATCCGGATCAAATCCGGCTGCGTCAAATGCCCGGGCAAACCGGGCCAGGGCTTCACCCCGATTTGCGCCGTCTTCGTATTCGTGGTAGGTCAGGTTCATGCAGGTATCGGGATTTAAGTCAAATGCCGCGCAAAAAGCTTCCTGTACGCCAAGCGGCGGGGTCTCTGCGAGGTATTGCAGAAATTTCCGGATATGAACGCGATCGGGTGCCGCAAAAGTCTGCTCGAGCAAAGGGCCCTGGGAACGCATTGACTCAAGCGTCTGTGCGTCCGGGAATTGGAGCAGAAACGACAATGCCTTGATCTGTTTTTGAAAACCTGTGTCCATAACTTTACGCAAATCCTTTCCCTCCCTGGGCCATGCGCATGTCCGCCTGATCCGGGCTCGGCGCGCCCGGGATCACGAACCGGTCCTTGTGCTTGGCAATGGCCAGTAAATCATAGATCTCCAGGACCGCTTTTTCATCCAGTCCGGCCTGGTCCAGTATGCTTTTGTCCGGGGTTTTTTCCAGGCGCAAGGAGCGCATATAGGCCCGCAGGGCCGTGAGATATTTCAGCGACCGGCGCACCGGTTCCTCATCACCGGCTGCCAGCAGGTTGGCCAGGTATTTTATCGGAATCCGCATATCCGCCAGCACTTCATCGGGGTTTTTGTTTTCAGTGCCGGTCTGCAAAGGGCTTAAGGGTGGAACATACCAGACCATGGGAAGGGTCCGGTATTCCGGGTGAAGCGGGAGGGCCAGGGGCCACTTGCGCATGAGCCTGTCTGTGGGCGAGTTTTGGGCCGCCTTTAAAAACGCCTGGGAGATACCCTGTTTTTCGGCCTCGCGAATCACCTGCGGATCATTGGGGTCCAGCATCATGTCCACAAGGGCCGGATAGATTTCCTTGGGATCGGCAGCGGATGCGGCATGGGATATGCGGTCTGCGTCATAGAGGATCACGCCCACATACCGAATCCGGCCCACGCAGGAAGCAGAGCACAGCGTGGTCATGCCGCTTTCTGTTCTGGGATAGCAGAAGATGCATTTTTCCGAGGTGCCGGTTTTCCAGTTGAAATAGACTTTTTTGTAGGGGCATCCGGACACGCAATAGCGCCATCCCCGGCACCGGGCCTGATCCACCAGCACGATGCCGTCTTCGTCCCTTTTGTAAAGCGCGCCTGACGGACAGGAGGCTGCGCACGCCGGGTTCAGGCAGTGCTCGCACAGCCGGGGCAGGTAAAACATGAAGGTCTGGTCAAATTCCAGGTATTTCCGGGCCTCCAGGCCGGAAAAATTGGTGTCCGCGGTGCCGGTTTCACACACCCCGGCAAGATCGTCTTCCCAGTTGGGCCCCCACTGGATTTCCATGGATTGGCCCGTGATCTGTGAGCGGGGCCGGATGGCGGGCTGGTGGTTTTTTACCGGGCTTGTGACCAGGCTGCCGTAGTCATAATCCCAGGGCTCGTAATAGGCGTCAATCCGGGGCAGATCCGGGTTGTTGAAAATCCGGGAAAGCTTCTTTATGCGGCCGCCGGCCATGGGGGCAAGCTGGCCGTCTCTGGCCGTCCATCCGCCCCTGTAAATGCCCTGGTCCTCCCAGTTTTTGGGATACCCGATGCCCGGCTTGGTCTCCACGTTGTTAAACCACATGTATTCCGCGCCGGTCCGGCTGGTCCAGACATTTTTGCACGGGATGCTGCAGGTGTGGCACCCGATGCACTTGTCCAGGTTCAACACCATGGTCATCTGGGCTTTAATCTTCATACCAGTCGATCTCCCCGGCTTTGCGGACCACGATCACCTCGTCGCGCTGGGCGCCCGTGGGTCCGTAGTAGTTGAAAAAATAGCTGAACTGGGCATATCCGCCGATCATGTGGGTGGGCTTGACCATGATCCGGGTGACACTGTTGTGGGTGCCGCCGCGCTGGCCGGAGCGCCTTGAGCCCGGCGTGTTGATCAGCCGTTCCTGGGCGTGATACATAAACGCCTTGCCCCGGGGAATCCGGTGGCTGACAACCGCCCGGGCCATGACAACCCCGTTGATGTTAAAGCACTCCACCCAGTCATTGTCTGCAACCCCGATGGCGGCGGCATCATCGTTGTTGATCCAGATGGCCTCGCCGCCCCGGAAAAGCGTGAGCATGACCAGGGTGTCGGAATAGGTGCTGTGGATGGACCACTTGGAATGCGGTGTGAGATAATTTAATATGATTTCCTTTCCCGGCTCCCGCGATACCCCGGCAGATCCCATGGCGTCCATGTCCAGCGGCGGCCGGTAGACCGGCAGGTGCTCGCCGAATGCCAGCATCCATTCGTGATCCATGTAAAACTGGGCCCGCCCCGTGAGCGTGCGGAACGGCAGTTTTTCCTCGATGTTGATCACAAACGGGGAATAGCGGCGGCCTTCGGTTTCCAGGCCGCTCCAGGTGGGCGAGGTGATGATTTCTTTGGGCTGT
>JAIPEJ010000088.1 GCA_021737225.1 Desulfobacteraceae bacterium | reverse complement strand
AATCGTGATTCCGGCCGCGCGCACCGACGAGGTCATCAATGCGGTGCGCGCGGCTGCCAACACCGGCAAGATCGGGGACGGCAAGATTTTTGTAATACCCCTGGAGCGGGTCATCCGGGTGCGCACCGGAGAGGCCGACAACGAGGCGATATAGTATGCCTGAATGCGGGGAGGTGAAAATTTCCTTTTATCAGAATTTTTAAACGGTTTTTTTAATAAAATAAGGGAGTTTGATCAATACCTCAAGCACATTGTTTGTACCGGCGGCGCTGCAAGAACGGGCCCCCTAGAGAAGATCGCCGGCGGTGCACCGCCGGTACTACCGATGTGCTTGAGGCTTCTATCAACTATCTGGGAAATTCAGTTTATCCCGGCATCTACCGGATGACCCATAAATATGTTTACTCCTCCAGTAAATCCGATTGGATCTTTTCTTAAATATCTCCCTATCTGCGGATTATAATACCTGTGGCAATTATAATATAACTCAGTCTCTTCATCAAAATACTGGCCCGGATATGTTCTGATGCAAACTCCCCCATAAGAGCTTGTTTTTTGTCCCCCCATGTTCTTTTGCCTGCCAAAGAACTTTTTTAAAGGTATGACAATTTATCCCTTCAAATCAAACTGTTTGTGGCGGTTAAAAAAGAAAAAAGATCGGATGAGAGCGGCTCCAATATACCGGGGATATCCCGCTGCCATTTCCTGGGCAGGCCGGCGTAGATGGTTTTCAGCCGTTTTCGGCGGGCTTCGTGCTCCAGGCATAGCTCACCGATGCTTTTGGCGGCCATCAGATCCTTTTCCTTTTTGGCCGCATCTTTGCGCTTGGGGCTGATGAGGATTTTATGCAGGATGTAGGCTTCCGGTTCCGGCAGCCGGATCGTTATCTTGTTGTGGGTCATGGCAAACGTATAATCCTGAAGCATTTTCATATACGTCAGGCCCTCGGCGTTGATGTTAAGCTTTTTTATTTCATAAGGCGTCTCCTTAGCCCTCCCCAGGGCCGGGGTCAAAAACTGGATTTCAAGATCCGGATGCACGTATTTGACCAGGCCGGTACTGTAATCAAAATCACTGTCAAAGCCCAGCAGATTCAATATTTCCGACACATCGACCCCGCTTTTGAACCGGGCCGGATTGGGCACAAGAAAATCGACATCCAGCGTCCGCAAAAGCGGGATTTCAGGGGCGTTGTCAAACAGGATCCGGTAATAATACTGGCACCAGCTTCCGACAATGACAAGGCCGTCCAAAACGCCTTCTGTCTGCAGGGCTTTCAGCACAGAGGCGAGAAGCTCATATTTTCCTTCCATGGATCACCTTTTCGATCTCTTTTAAATCATCTTTAACCTGCTGCAGTTTTTTTTCATAATCCTTTCTGGCCTTCACCTGTTCCATCACTTGGCGGGCCTTGTCCGAACCGGCCGGGCCGATATAATCAAATTTCACCTTCCCGTCCCGGCGGCAGGCAAGATAGAGATAGTCACTGTTATTCCGTTTTTTAATCGATATCGTCCCCCGGGGCAACGACGCGATCTTGTCGCTGTATTTTTGACTAAGCGCTCTTAGCCGGCTGTATTCTTCACCAATGATGTTTTTAATATAGCTCATACACGCCTCTGGGCGTTGCCTAACATATATGCAATTATAATAATATTGTTGGGCAACATCTGTCAACCCTGCCTATAAAAAAAACCGGTTAAATAAAAGAGATGCAGCGATCCTATGGATTCCCTTTTCGATCTCTTCCAAATGCCATTTGACCTGCCGCAGTTTTTTTCTCTTCATCTTTCCTGAACTTTACCTGTTCCATGATCTTACGGGCCTTATCCGAACCGGTCAACCGGTCCGGGACGATATAATCAAATATCACCTTCCCGTGCCGGTGGCAGATAAGATAGAGATAATCGTTGTTATTCCGTTTTTTGATCGAGAGTGCACCTCGGAACAACGATGCGATCTTGCCGCTGTATTTTCGGATGAACGTTCTCAGCCGCCAGTGTTCTTCCCCAATGATGTATTCAATATAGCTTATGCACGCATTTGATTATTGACTAACGTATACATTATTAAAATAATATTGTTAGGCAACACTTGCCAACCTTGAACGCAAAGAGGCAGGGGTGTTCGGAGAGAGATCTTCTTGGTCCTCTCTTCATCACATTTTTGGGGGCAACGGCTTTGTGTATGGGCGTTTTAACGAACTGCCGTCAAATTCTGGAAAATCTTCTCCCTAATTCCTAATTCCGGGGTAATTCCGGGGACACCATACCTATTTGGTAATTCCGGGGACACCATACCTATTTTGAATCTTTCGGCTTACAGCCCGGCTTTTGGGGCTTAAGGCTCTTGCCGAGTGTTGCCTCCAGGCTGTCAATGAATTTCTCATCGCCCAAAGAGCGGCCGGTGCGCTCATGTTTCCTCAACAGCTCTGTGTCTTTCTCTGCTCGGGCAGAAAGGAGGAAGTCGCCCAATCTCCGGTTATCATCTGAAGCAATGGGGCACAACGTTTACAAGCCGATCGTTTTCCCTCTTTATATGGGCGGTTGCACTGCTCCAGGGCCAGTCTTCCGGCCTATTTGCAAGCCAGATCCGGACCGGATTGTTTTCAATATATGGCACACAAGCAATAAGATATCTCTCATCCATAACATATAAGGCAAAACGCCCCTGCCAGAGATGACCGCGCCAGCCTTCCCGGAAATTGATGTGACATGTATAGCGACGATGAGCTTTTCCGATTGCAAGCCGAAGACCGTCCTCGGTTTCCGGAATGGCTATTAGATGCACATGGTTGGACATCAGACAGTAGGCCCCTATATCGGGCTTCCTGAAAAACTTGTTTCAAATTTCGATGCATAACCCCGGCCGACCCTGAAGAGGGCTTCCAATTTGACTCGGGATACGCAGATTATAAAAGAACCAAAAAAGAATGGCCTTCAGCCACCTTTCCAGGTTCATCACCAGGAAGGTCACCAGCACAGCGGTTTCGGCAGTGTTTGCCAGCTTGCACATCACCCGGCCGAGCCCGTAGCGGCGTTTTGCCTGGCCGAACTTGCCTTCAACCGCATTGCGTTCAACTTCATCCTGGTAGACCTGCTTTCGGATTTCTCTGCTGATTTGGGCATCCTTGGGCGGCCTTCCCAGGGGCGGCCCAGAGAGCCGGATGCCATGTTTTTTGCAGAATCGCCGATTCTCCTGATTCCGATATATTTTGTCTGCGTGCACCGACTCCGGCCAGCACCCAAACAGTTGGCGGTATTTTTTGACCTGGGCTATCAGATCCCCGCTCTCGTTGTAGCTTTAGGAACACAAACAGATAGGCGGCCATTTTCTGGTTGGACTTTCATATCCAGGCTCTTAATGAAAGCCCATAGGCTCGAAAAAGCATAGTCCACCTTATTTGTCTTATCTCCACGCGGTAAAAAATTTTATTTGACATCCTTTTTGCTTTTATATTAGGCATATTAATAATTATAAAAATACCATGTAAAAGTCAAACTATTCGCAAGAATAGGACGGAAAGTCAAGGATCTTGTTAAAGATGGCCGGACTGCCATTTATCCGATGGTGATCCAGTTTTTTTGTCTTTAAGCACATGGCCTCATTATTGGCAAACCTCTTTCTTTTAAGGATGAATCGGAAGTATTTGAGTGAAGCAACTTTTAACCAAAGAAAAGAAAATGGAGGTAATTTATGCGGAAGATGTTAATGCTGATTTTGGTTTCGTTCACAGTGTTTGCCTTTGCTGGTTGTGCTGCGGTATCTTCGCCAGTAAGCAATGGGGTCCTTTATACGGGAGTTAAAGGTCCTGTTACAGCAACTCAGGCAGATACCTATTCCAAGGTTGGTGAGGCTTCCTGTTCCTCATTTTTGGGAATCGTAAGCTCAGGGGATGCAAGCATAACTGCTGCTATGGAAAACGGTGGGCTGGATGATATTCACCATGTCGATCACAAGAGTACTAGCGTATTGGGAGTATACAGTCAGTATACAACAATAGTCTATGGAGAATAACTAAATCCTCATGGAATACGCTGACGCACTTTGATTTAAAATATAATGAAAAGCCAAACCATTCGGAAGAATGGGGCGGAAAGTCACGGGTCTTCTTGAAGTGGAAAAGTTAAGGCCCCGGCTCTGGCCGGGGCTTTCTTTTTGGATTTTTCATGCAATTTAAAAATGCTTATGTCTATCCCCCGGCAGTATTTCTGATTTGGCAGATCTGGGGAATGGCGAATTTCAAGGTGCAGTTTTGTGGATGCCCGGGAATCCTGTCCGGAATGGCAAGCATGTTGCATTTTTGAATCCAACATATCAAATTGACGAGATTCTGCTGGAGGAGGCACTATTTCAACAACTTGAATAAAAAAGGGGCCCTAGATCAAACAGGAGCCCCTTTTCTGATGCTTTATTGTTTATTTGTCGTTCCTACCACATGAACCCCGCCTGCAGATAGCCGGTGTAGGAATCGTAGTCCTCGTTATGCTGGCTGATCACACCGAGCTTGACCCTGAAGGCCTCCCGCGCATAGATACCGGCCAGATTCAGCACGGCCGAGGTTGATGCCGTGGATTCTTCTACCAATGCGCTCTGGCCCATCAGGCTCTGGGCAACCGTCATGTCATTATCATTTAAAGCCTGTTTGATTCCGGCACCGCCTGTCAGGCTGAATTTCTGGTCATCTTCCAGGCTCCATGTTCTGGAGGTGTCAACTCCGGCAAACAGTTGAAACCAATCCTCGCTGAGCGAATCATAACGCGTGTTCCAGTCCGGATTGGCCGCAACCGTCGAAGTATGACTTTCTGTCCGCCAGTTCGTCCATGTAAGGCCCATTGAGGGGTAAAGTCCCCACTGCGAATCTTCAAACTTCATGCCGGCCTTTGCCTCCGTGAGAAACACGCGGCTGTCATATTCATCCGTTTCCCTGAGATCATAGTTCATCCCGGTCCAGCCGGAGTAGTCATGTTCGATCTCGTTGTAGCTGGCATAAAGCGCACCAAACCATTTCTTCTGATTATATATCCCGTATACGCCCGCCGTATAGCCGTCCTGATCCTCATGGTTTCCTTTGTAGGTGTCGGTCAGGCGAACGGCATTATTTCCGTATCCGCCGAAAACGCCGGCTGTAACAGCATCAAGGTTTCTTTCATAACCCAGGAAAAGCCCCTTGGAAGTTATATCCGCTCCCAGGCCGCTGTCATGGGTGCCTGTATAATAGGGCAGAATATAAGTACCGTTTTTATAGGTTGTGCCCGAGGCCCCCAGGCTTAACACATCGCTAATGCCTGCCGAGGCAAGCAGTATGGGCTCGTTATTTTTTTGCGCATCTGCAAGGAAGCCTTCGCCGCCAAAGACGTGGCCGGAAAGCAGGTACTGCGAAAGCTGGCTCTGGCTGGCGTATGCGGCTGTACGCGCGGCCATTCCCGCCCTTGCGGACTTGTTGCCCCTGGGCGCAAGATTGAAAATCACCGCCGAATTCTCGGCCCGGTCGTTTCCATACCAGTTCACTGTTATGTCCTGGTTGGCAAACCCGTTTTCAAGCGCCCCCCAGGTGTTTTCCACCGTGCTGTTTTCGTCCACCACGTAATAGGGCCTGCCGAGAACCGTGTCAGAGGCCCCGTCTGCGATAAGCGGAACATTGTTTAGATCCAGGGTGCTGGTTCCATCGACAAATACGGGTCTTTTGACTTCAGCGGGGTTGCCGGCAAACGCATAGCCGAACCCGTTCTGCAATGTTACATCTGAACCTTCATAAAGGGACAGGGCGCGCGCATTGCCCGAGGTATAAAGGCGACCGGTATTGCTGAAATCCGCCGCGGTGCTGGCAAAAAGAACCGCCGAGGCGATTTGGCCTCCTTCGGGATTAACAGTTTCTTCAAAGTCACCAAGGTCTGATACATCCAGTTTTATCATCCCCGAGTTTTTGACTTGAATTTTGTTTTCGCCGCTTTCCGCGACAATAATGCCTCCTGCTACAAAATCAGTGCGACTTGCGCTGTTGTCGGTTGTCATTGAGACATCTATTGTGCCCTGGTTGTCTATACGAGTGGTCTTTACATTTGACTCAGCCCGGTCTACAGAGATGCCCGTGGCAAATACCATGGCATCGCCGACTATGTTTGCCAGGTCTGCATTCACGTTTATGCTGCCGGTATTGACAATGCTGCTGTCTATTAAGGTCTCGGCCGGGCGACTCCTCAGGCGGGGCCCAATATGTATCCCGCTGGCCTCCACAATGGCAGATCCGCCGATATTATGTAAAATTGCATTGGAGTTGATGCTGCCGGAGTTTTCGATATTGCTGTCTTCTGCATGGATAGCGGATATGCCGGTGGCCGAACCCGTGGCGTCTCCTTGAGTGCCGTCAACGTTTGTGGCTGCCTCAATGCTGCCGGAATTGAATATTGAACTGTCCTGCAATGTACGAGGGCCCCCTATCAAGATCCCGCGGGCCCAGGCATCAGCAGAAAAGCCGCCGATATTATTTAAAATTACATTAGAGTTGATGCTGCCGGTGTTTTCAATGCTGCTATTTTCTGCATGGCCAGCGAAGATGCCGTCTGCCCAACCCCGGGCGCTCCCTTGAGTACCGTCTATGTTGATTGTGCTGTCTATGTTGCCGGCGTTGGATACCCTATTGACTTCGGAGTCTGAGGTTGAACTTTCAGTTTCCTTGATCCACAAAGACTTCCCCATACTATCAATTGCTATCCCGCGGGCTGCGAAAGAAGCATCTCCGCCGATATCCTGAAGATTTACACTGGAGGTAATGGTGCCAGAGTTTTCTATGCTGCTGTTTTTCACGTAATCAACATAGATACCTTCTGACCGGCCACTAGCCAATCCGTCGGTCCCGTCAATGTTGACCTTTGTTTCAATGCTGCCGGAATTGGATATTGAACTGTCCTGCAATGTACCGATTGCGCTCCTAACCTGTATTCCTCTGATGAAAAGACTCGAAGCATCTCCGCCGATATTGTTTAACTGGGCCCGGGCGATGATACTGCCGGAATTGGTTATGACTCTTTGCTCCACATGGGAACCGAATAATCCGGAGACAGAACCACTCGCATTTTCCTCAATACCCTGAAGGGACCATTCTGCAAGAATATCCCCGGCATTTGTTATAGAGCCGGAGAAATATCTATCTTCATCGTAAGTAACGGTTTCGTAATTGTTGTAAACGCCATAGACCCGGGTCCAATCATCTTCGGAAAAGACCTGAATGTCTCCTCGGTTAATATATTCAGAGGAGTCAACTTCTTCCCCAATCTCTATTGGCGGAACTATCGCGTGAACAGGCATTGCCGTGAAGACCAGGATGCATAACAAAACTGAAATCCGGTTCCGCATAAATTTCCCTCCTGCTTTTTTTATGATTAAAAATTTTTTTAAGCCTGAAAAGTAGTTTATAGAAACGATTCATGCGCAAATCGCATTTTCGGGATAGAAATGCGTCCCGGAGGTGCTTTAAAATAAAGAGGACAAACCAGTTTGCCCGGTGAGTTCAGTTAAAATCATGCATATCTGCCAATTCCGCCCAAAAAAAGTAGGTCCATTTATGCAGACGGTTTCGGGATTGTCAAGAAAATCCGGGCCGATCAATGACGGAGGTGTCGATTTTCATCAAGGCGGAAGCAGTGCACCATGCGGCTATCATTCCAAACCCCAATTCAGTTCATAAAAAACGAGGATTATTGTTTATAGTCTGTTTTTTGTTTGAATAACTGTACTGCGGTAGGATGTAGAGTAGGTGGCCTTGATTGCGGGAAGGCGCAGGCTTGTTTTTTCGGGATGTGAATTTCCTGCCAAAAGCAAAGCTCATTTTCCGCCGGGAATCAAAAGGGTTTTTGCTGGTTCAGCACTCTCGCCTCTTTTCCAGAACGCCTCACGGATCTGAATAAATAATACCGGCAATCAAGGACGGGTTCGCAAAAGGGAGTCGTCTTTGGATCGTATGGAAATACAGGTTGACTTCAGGCGGCCGGGTAGGGTATTCAACGATTGATGGAAACAGGCGATGGAAAAATACAGGGGTTTATCGGTTTTTATATCCTGTTTGGATGGCCATGGCAAGAGTGATTTGGGGGTAATAATGAAAGAGACCGGTGCGTTAAGGGGCATTACGGTGCTGGATCTGTCCCGGCTGCTGCCCGGGCCGTATGCGTCCATGATCCTGGCAGATCACGGCGCCCGGGTGATCTGCCTGGAGGATCAGCGGTTTGCAGCAGAGGCCTTTGCCGACAATACGGTCAATCGCGGCAAGGAGCACATGTCGCTGAATTTGAAGTCAGACCGGGGCAAGAAGATCTTTTTTCAGCTTGTGCAATCCGCGGACGTGGTTCTGGAGGGATTCCGGCCCGGGGTGACCGCGCGGCTCGGGGTGGATTACGAAACGGTCAAGTCCTTGAATCCGAAAATTGTGTACTGTTCGATTACGGGATACGGTCAGAGCGGCCCTTATTCTGGTTTGGTGGGCCATGATGCCAATTACCTGAGCGTGGCCGGGGTCCTGGATATAAACGGCGAGGCCGGCGGCAGACCCCTGATACCCGGCATCCAGATCGCGGACATGGCAGGCGGGGGGATGAACGCAGTGATCGGCATCATGCTTGCCCTGTATTCCCGGGAAACCTCCGGGCAGGGGCAGTATATCGACATCTCCATGACAGACGGGTCCCTGAGCCTGATGTCCCTTGCACTGACCCTCCAGCAGGCTGCGGGCGGTCCCTTGCGGCGGGGCGATTCGCTCTTGTCCCATCATTATGCCTTTTACAATACCTATGAGACTGCTGACGGGCGTTATCTGTCCATTGGTGCGCTGGAACACCGGTTCTGGAAAAACCTGTGCGAATTCTTCGAGGTCCCGGAGTACATCCCGCTGCAGTATGACGAAAACTGGCGGGAGGAAATCCTGGAATTTTTCCGCAGGCAGTTCAAGTCCCGCCCCCTGGCGCACTGGAAGGAAGTGCTGGCACATCGCGATATCTGCTGGGCGCCGGTGCAGAATCTATCCGATGCGCTTGAAGACCCGAATTTTTCGCACCGGGAAATGGTGGTGGAACTTTCCGGAAAAGACGGCCGCAGGCTCACCGCCCTGGGTGCGTCGGTGAAGCTCTCGGATACTCCGCCGCGGGTCGAGGGCATGCCCCCGGACTTTGGTGCCGATACCCGGGCGATTCTACGGGAGCTTGGCTACGAAGAAGCGGCAATCGAGTCCCTTGTTCAGGAGGGGGCGGTCTGAATTTCGTCCCGGAATCCGGATGCGGCAAAAACGTGAACAGATCCGCAGGTATGCAATAAAAAATGACAACATCCCTTGAAAAGGCCAAGCAGAACCCGGAATCCATGAAAGCCCGGATCCTGGAAGCTGCCCGCAAGATATTCGGCGAGTACGGGTTTCACGGCACCACCACCCGCATGATTGCAAAGGCGGTGGATATTGATATTTCCACGCTGTACTACCATTGGGGGGAAAAGGGGGATCTCTACGAGGCCGTGATCCGGGATATCAACGACGGGATGGGCGGCAAGCTCGTGGAGGTGGAAAAAAAGATCAAGGGCAAGCCCCTGGCCCGGCGGCTGGATATCGCCATTGATGAAATGGTGGATTACCTGTTTGAAAATCCGGAAATTTCAAACCTGACGCTGTTTCGCTACTTTATGAAAACCCGCCACGGCAGTCTGCTGGATTTCAGGGTCCCGGAATACTTATCTGATATCGCCTATTCCATGGGGCTGGCAGAAGACCGGAAAAACGTGCCTGTGGAGGCCCGGATGAAGGTGTTGTCGATTATGAATGCCATTCACAATTTCGTATCCGGAGAGAATTTTTTCCGGCCCATGATGGAACTGGACCGGGAGCAATACATCCGCCAGGCCAAGGAAACGCTTAAGTTCTTCAACCTGGCAGCCTTTACCTAGTGTCCATCCAGAAATGGCGAATTTGCCCAATTTCTGCGTCAGTCTCAAATTTGAATTCTCAAAATACTTAGAGTATTCCTGCGGTTAAAATTTTCGCCTTCCTTGAACTTGAACAAATTATCCGATCTCTGGATGGACACTACCTAACCTGCATTTGCAGGCCGCGTCATTTTACTCTGGCGGCACCATGTTGAGTTCCTTTAAGCGCCGCAGGACCTTTTCCTGCACGGTGAGCAGGTCCTGCTTGAGGATTTCGAGTTCCTCCATCCGGC
>JAIPEJ010000087.1 GCA_021737225.1 Desulfobacteraceae bacterium | reverse complement strand
CAGTGGCTGCTGGGGTTTCTGGATAAATGATCTGTTCGCCTTTCTATCGAAATCGTTATCGGTATCGGGATCGAAATCGAAAAAAATTCGATCCCGACAAATAATTGGCGATTAATGGCTGTTGCTTTTCAATTCCGTTGGGCCCTGCAAAAAAATCGGGGCTTCAAGGATTTTCGCAGGGCGGGCCGGCGGGGAAGTTTGCGCATCTGCCGTCCGCTTGAGCGCCCGATGCATCTGCGCAAACCACCCCGCCGTCCCGACCCTGTCCCGATCCCTCGACAATTCCACCAATATACCCCCGAAAGGCTTCAAAATCCCCGGGGTTCAAATATCAACCACTTGATTTGTAAAAAAGCCCCTTGACTTTTTCGAATTTAGAATATAGTTCTAAAATTGAGACCTATTCAATAAGCATAAGGGAGTGCGCATGTACACGGACCTTCAGGGAAAGACCGCGATTGTTACGGGCGCCGGGAAGAAAACCGGCATCGGATATGCCATTGCCGGAAAGCTGGCCGAATGCGGGGCAAACATTGCAATTGCCGATCTCGGAAAGGCCCGGCATGAAGAGGGCCAGGTCAGTACGGCCGGTTCCGATGAAATGCAGGAAATTGCAAGGCAGCTGGCTGCGGATTACAGCGTGGTCTGCAGGGCGGTTGCCGTGGATGTGAGTGATACCCGGTCGGTGGCGGAAATGGTGCAGTCCGTGGTCGATCAGTTCGGCGCGGTTCACGTGCTTTGCAACAATGCCGGGGCGTCATTCGGCGTGCCCAGCGACGTGGAAAATTATGACGAATCCGCTTGGATGAAAACAATTGATATCAACCTTCACGGGGTTTTCCGGGTGTCGAAAGCCGTGATCCCGGTGATAAAGAAAAGTGGCGGGGGAGGCATCATCAATACGGCCTCGCGTGCCGGCAAGGTGCCGCCGCTGTTTAATTCTGCATATGCCGCGGCCAAAGCCGGGGTGATCATGCTGACCAAGACCATGGCAAAAGAGCTGGCAGGCGCCGGCATCCGCGTTAATGCCGTGTGCCCGGGCCAGATCATGACCGATATCGAAAAATGGCGTTTCGGCCTGGAGGCGCAGTTTTTCAATACCACGCCCGAGGCGCGGGAGCAGGAAATGTGCCAATCCATTCCCCTGGGCCGGATCGGCGATCCGTCGGAAGTCGGCGAGCTGGTGGCATTTCTGGCCTCTGATGCGTCCTCGTATATCACCGGACAGGCCGTCAATGTTACCGGTGGGCAGCTCATGGAACTGTAGGCGGAAGCACCAAGTATTTCGAAAGAAAAAGGAAAATGGGACAGAAGGAAAGAAGACAGCGGGAGAAAATGCAGCGCCGGACCCAGATTTTAAATGCCGCCAGGGCGCTGCTGCTCAAAGAAGGGTTTTCCAAGACCTCGGTAAACAAGATTTCCCGGAAGGCCGAGCTTTCCATCGGCTCCATTTACTTTTATTTCAAAAACAAGGAGGAAATCTTTGCCTCGCTTCAACAGGAGGGCCTTGAAATTCTGCACGCATACGTGAATTCCGAAACCGAAGGCATCACGGATTGCCAGGAGAGGTTGAAAAAGGGCGCAGCGGCCTACTACCGGTTCAGCCAAAAGCACAAGGATTATTTTGACGTCATCAATTATTTTCTTTCCTCCCCGCAGGTGTTTTTTTCCGAGAATGAAAAGCGCACCATTCATTCCAAGGGGGCCGCGATTCTGAAAAACATTGCCGATACCGTTGCTCAGGGAGCGGCAGAGGGGGTTTTTGTCGAAGATTATCCCGGCAATTTTGCCATGCTTTTTTGGGCCTCGCTGCACGGATTGATCCAGATGCGCAAACTGCAGGGCACGATGCTTGAAAGCGAAGATTTTGATACGTTTTTTGGATACAGTGTGGACAAATTAATCGACAGTATCAGGAGGCAGTAAATGGCAGGAACCAAAATGACGCCAAGTGAAGCGCTGGTGGAAACCCTTGCGGCCGAAGGCGTGCAAACGGTTTTCGGAATCGTGGGATCAGCCTACATGGATGCGCTGGATCTTTTTCCCGCGGCAGGCATTCGGTTTGTGTCCGTAGCTCATGAACAGGCCGCGGCACATGCCGCAGACGGACTGGCCCGGGTGACGGGGCGTCCCCAGGCGTGCATCGCGCAAAACGGTCCGGGAGCGGCCAATTTCGTTTCCGCCATTACCGCGGCTTACTGGGCCCATTCCCCGGTAGTGGCCATCACCCCGGAGGCGGGTTCCATGGGAATCGGCAACGGCGGCTTCCAGGAGCTCGACCAGATGGGATGGTTCCGGGAGCAGACCACTTACCAGGTGCGGGTCAACCGGCCGGAGCGCATGGCAGAGCTGGCACGGCGGGCCTTTTACATGGCCAAGCTGGAAAATGCCCCCGCGCAGCTCAATATCCCCAGGGATTATTTCTACGGCGAACTTACCGATGAGATCTATCCATCCCTGGAGATCAGCAGGGGCCCGGGGTCCCGGCAGGCCATCCAGGAGGCTGCGCAAATACTCGCCAATGCCGATAACCCGGTCATTATTGCCGGCGGCGGGGTCAGCCAGGGAAATGCCCTGGACGAAACCCGCGCCCTGGCCGAATACCTCCAGGCCCCGGTGGTCAACAGCTACCTGCATAATGATTCCTTTCCGGCCGGGCATGAACTGGCCGCGGGGCCCATCGGGTACTGCGGGTCCAAGGCGGCCATGCGGATTCTTTCCAAGGCCGACGTGGTGCTCGCCCTGGGCTGCCGCCTGGGCCCGTTTGGCACCCTGCCCCAGTACGACATGGATTATTGGCCCGAAAATGCGAAAATTATCCAGGTGGATGCAAACGCGCGGGCTCTGGGCCTGGGCAGAAAAGTGGATGTGGCAAGCGCAGCCGATGTCCGGGAATACGGGGCGGAGCTGCTGGCGGCGCTGAAATCCGCCATGGGCGGACCTGTGCAAGCCGAAGAGCGGCTTGCCGAAATTGCGCGCGAAAAAGATCAGTGGGCGCAAGAACTGGATTCCTGGTCTGCGGTTTCGCAGACGCCCATGCACCCGCGGGCGTTTTTAAAATCCCTGGCCGAAGCCATGCCGGAAGGTGCCATTGTTTCCACGGATATCGGCAATACTTCTTCCATGTGCAACGCGTATTTCAGGTTCAATGACATCCGTCAGCACATCGCCGCATTGAGTTGGGGCAACTGCGGATTTGCCTATGGTGCGGCAATGGGGGCCAAGATCGGCCGGCCGGACAAGCCGGTGTTTGCCTTCCAGGGCGACGGCGCTTGGGGCATTTCCGGTCTTGCCGAGGTCATGACCGCGGTCCGGGAAAACATCCCGGTGATCGCGGTGGTGGCAAATAATTTTGAGTGGGGCGCGGAAAAGAAAAACCAGATCGATTATTATGATGACCGGTTTGTGGGGACAAACCTGCGCGAAAATCCGGATTTCGCCCAGATAGCCCGGGATATGGGCGCGGCCGCATACACGGTGGAAAGCCCGGAAGATGTCGCCCGGGCGGTGGCCGAGGCCGTGGCCGCGGAAAAACCCTGCGTGATCAACGCGAAAATCCAGGGCGGGGAGAAGGTGCTCGCAGAGCCCTTCCGCAGGGACGCCCTGAAACCGCCAGTGCGCTATCTTTCCAAGTACAGCCATTTAAACGCGAAATAGCGTTTTCATTCTGGAAATATAAAGGATTGCATGATTATTCCGGCCCCGCAGGATGCCGCGGCCTCCTGTGGGGCCCATTTTTCCGCTTTTTAACCTTTCAACAGCATGAGCAGGCCCAGTAGGCCGAGCAGCCAGAGCACCACGTTTCTGTAATGCGCGTCATTGATCCGCCCGTAAAAAAGGCTGCCGGCCAGGACCCCGAGCACCAGCGGGGCTGCGCACCAGCCGAAAAGCGCCAGGGTCCGGACGGTGAAAAAACCGTTTAGCAGGAAAAAACCCAGCACGCCCAGGCCGTTTAACATGAAGAAAGCTACCAGGGTGGCCTTTATCTCCGACTTGGTCCAGGGCTGAAGGGATGTGTAAATGACCACGGGCGGCCCCGAGGTGCCGATGCTGCCGGCCAGGCATCCGGCGGCAAATCCCGCCACAGAGGCCCAGAACCGTCCCAGCGCCTGTTTTGGCCGAAATCGGAGCCATGTATTTGCTGTGGTGAGAATCAGTACGATGCCAACCAGGATTTCCAGCGGCCGCTGGGAGACTGATTTGTGGATGTAGACACCCACCGGAATGCCCGGCAAAGACGCCATCACAAGCGGCAGCCACTTTCGGGGCGAAAAATGCCGGGACAGTTGATAGATCAAAATCAGATTGATCACCATGCCAAACAGCACGATCAGGGGCACGGCGGTCTTGATGCCGATGAACATCGCCATCAGGGGAAGGGCCACCAGCATGACGCCAAATCCGGTCAGGCCCTGCACGAATCCACCGATAAAGGAGATGATCTGGAGGTATACAATTTCCGGTAAAATTTCGGGTAGTTCCTTTCTGTCCGGGTGAAATGTGTTTATTTTAGCGAATTTTACCGGGCTTGTCTATTGACAAGTTATCAAAAATAAAATAATAATCATTTTTAGAATACCATTCTAAAAACCATTTTAAAAGGAGTTTTCCCATGTCATCTGATTCCGGGTCATCTGTTTCCGGCGGACAACTCGTGGCTGAAGCCCTGCTTGAAAAAAACGTGGAACATATTTTCACCCTAAGCGGCGGGCACATTACGCCAATTTACCAGTTTCTTGAAAATTCGGGCATCACCCTTTTTGACACGCGTCATGAACAGGCCGCGGCCTTCATGGCCGAGGCCTGGGGGAAAATGACCCGCACCCCCGGGGTGGCTATGGTCACGGCCGGTCCGGGGTTTACCAATTGCCTGACCGGGATTGCCAGCAGCTTTTTCTCCAATACCCCGCTTGTGCTCATTGCCGGGTGCGTGGGCCTGGATAACAAGGAAAGGCTGGATCTCCAGGACATGCCCCAGGAAGCAGTGATTTCCCCCATGGTGAAAAAGACCCTGGTCTGCCACAAGCCCGAACGCGTGCGGGAATACGTGGACATGGCCTTCCGCACCGCCACGGGCGGACGGCCCGGCCCGGTTTACCTGGAATTTCCGGTGGACGTGCTAAACGCTCAGGTGGACCGGAGTTCGGTCAGGGCCCCGGACACCATGCCCGCCTCCCGGCCGGCGGACCATGAAGGCGCCCGGGCCATGCTGGATATGATCAACCGGGCGGAAAAGCCCGTGGTGATCGCCGGCAGCGGGGCATGGCAGTCCGGTGCGGAAGAGGATCTCACCGCCTTTATCGAAAACACCGGCATGCCGGTGTTTTCGTCATTAACCGGCCGGGGAACGGTTGCCGACGACCATCCCCTGTGCTTTGAAGGGGCTCTTGCAATCCGTCCCGGTGCGGCCTTTGCCGCATACATAGAAACTGACCTGGTGATCGTGCTTGGCACCCGCATTTCTTTGTTCTACATGTTCGGCGAAGTGTTCAATCCGGATGCAAAAATTGTACAGGTGGATATCAAGGAAGAGGAAATCGGCAGAAACCGGCAGGTGGATCTGCCTGTGGTCAGCGATATAAAAGCCTACCTGGGTGTGTGCAACCGGATTATTGAACAGGACAGGGTTTCCGGGGACATGAAAAACCGTTTTTCCGGCTGGATCGAAAAGCTCCGGGCCGCGGACAAGGATGGCAAGGCACCGGCGGAAAAAGAGTGGACCAGTGATCACGTTCCGATTCACCCCCTGCGCCTGGCAAGGGAAGTCGATGCCTTCATGGACCGCAGGGAAGATATCGTGGTGGCAGACGGCGGGGACACCACCACCTGGATGGGCATGACCCGGCGCATCAATACCCCGGGGCGCTACCTGGATTACGGGATTTACGGATCCCTGGCCGTAGGCTTGCCCTATGCCAACGCGGCAAAGCTCAGGTACCCGGAAAGCCGGGTTTTGCTGGTTTCCGGCGACGGCAGCATCGGGTTTAATTTCATGGAGTTTGAAAACGCCATCCGCAAAGACCTGCCCATTGTCGTGGTGATTGCCAATGACCTGGGCTGGGGCATGATCCGGCACAGCCAGGAAATCCGCATCGGCCACGCCATTTCGGCCGGGACCTGGATCGGGCGGGTGGATTATCACAAAATGGTGGAAGCCATCGGCGGCAAGGGCTTTTTCGTGGAGGCCCCCGCAGATATCCGGCCCGCCCTGGAGGCGGCTTTTGCCTCGGGCAGGGTCTGCTGCATCAACGTAATGACAGATCCCACCACGGTGAGTCCGGGCAGCACGGCCCTGGCCAATGTGGGGGCATATAAGGCATAATTCTGCGCTGAGCGTTTCAAATTTCTTATGTCCTGATTATTTTAAAAATTTGGAACGCCTAATTTGGGATAATACCAGGGGAGGCGTATATGGATCCCGCAGCGATCGACCAGGTTCGGCTCAATTTCAGTCCCCAGGGGCTCATGGTGATCAATGCCGCCATCGGCCTGATGATGCTGGGAGTCTCCCTTGATCTCAAGCTTGACGATTTCAAGCGGATCCTGGTGGCGCCGCGGGCGCCATGCATCGGTTTGGCTGCACAGTTCATACTGCTTCCCGCCTTTACCTTCCTGTTGACACTCATTTTGCGACCCGCTCCGTCAATGGCCCTGGGCATGATCCTGGTGGCCTCCTGCCCCGGGGGTAATCTGTCCAACATCATGACTTACCTGGCCAAGGGCAACTGCGCGGTATCCATCACCATGACCGCGATTTCCACCATGGCAGCGATTTTCATGACACCGCTGAACCTGGCCTTGTGGGGCAGTCTGAACCCGGATACAGCGGAAATCCTCAGATCGGTCAGCTTAAGCCCCATGGATGTGTTTGTCACGGTTTTCGTGATCCTGGGCATTCCTTTGATCCTGGGCCAGATCCTGACCCGGATCTTTCCCGGCCTGGCCGATCGGGTCCGCCGGCCGTTTAAAATATTTGCCCTGGTGTTTTTCATCCTGATCGTGTGCGGCGCGCTTGCGGCAAACTGGCAGTATTTCCTGGGATACGTGGGCATGGTGGTTTTCGGGGTGTTTGTCCACAATGCCCTGGCCCTGAACCTGGGTTACTGGAGCGGACGGCTGGCCGGGCTGAAAGAAGCCGATGCCCGTGCGGTGTGCATCGAAGTGGGAATCCAGAATTCCGCCCTGGGCCTGGTGCTGGTCTTTAATTTTTTCGAAGGTCTCGGCGGCATGGCCATCCTGGTGGCCTGGTGGGGTGTGTGGCACATCATTGCGGGTTTGGTCACGGCTTTGATTTTTACCCGGATGCCGCTGCCGCCGGATGCCGAAGCCACGGATCCGGATGCATGCAGAAAATTTTGAAAGTTTAAGAGAAGTGTTAAGTTTTAAGTGATTAAGTGTTTAACTAAAATCAGAAAGTTATCATTCTATTGGCCGGCGGTTGTAACGGCTTCAGGACTTCCAGGGAAATCCTTTTTTTGCACGCTTTCGAAATTGCATTTTGTTGCCCAGACGACGGCGCGAAAAATGGCCTGGAAATTCGTGGTTTTTGTGAAACGATAAAGGAGCGGGTTTTGAGAAAACGCGAGTTTGCGGATAAAGTCGTGGTGATCACCGGCGGGGCCAGCGGTATCGGATTGGCAACCGCCCGCAGGTTTGCAGCGGCCGGGGCGCGCCTGGCCTTGCTGGATATGGATGAAGATTCATTGGCCCGATGCGAAACGGAATTTCAAGCAGCCGGATGGCCGGTGATGACCCAGCGGTGTGACGTGACGTGCAAATCAGACTGCGATGCTGCCATTGGTGCAGTCATTCGCAACATGGGCGGAATTGACGTACTGTTTAACAATGCGGGCATCACCCAGCGAAGCCGGTTCGTGGATACCCGGGCAGAAGTTTATCAGAAGGTGATGGATGTGAATTTCTTCGGGGCGCTTTACTGCACAAAGGCCGCCATTGAAAGCATTATTGCGCGCCGCGGCATGATAATTGTCAATGAAAGCATTGCCGGCGTGACTCCCCTGGTGGGCCGGACCGGCTACAGCGCCAGCAAGCATGCACTGCACGGCCTTTTTACCTCGCTTCGGGCTGAAATGCGCGGTCATGGTGTGCATGTCATGATCGTTTGTCCGGGATTTATCCGGACCAATCTGCAGGACCGCGCATTGGGGGGCAACGGGCAGGTCACAGACCGGCCCCAGTCTTTTGTGGGAAAGCAGGACAGCCCGGAAAGCGCGGCAGAAGCAATTTTCCGCGGCGCTGTCCTGCAGCGGGACCTGCTGGTGTTAACCGCCGTGGGGAAGCTCGGCTATTTGATCAGCCGCCTTTTTCCGGGCTTTTATGAGCGCCGGATGACCCGGCGGTTTCCATCCGAGCTGGTCTGAGTCGTTCAGGAGGGCAAATGGATGTACTGGTGATCAACAGCGGCAGTTCTTCGGTGAAGTACAAGGTTTTTTCCATGCCCGAAGAAAGGCTTCTGGCCGCAGGCCGGGTGGAAAATATCGGTATCGGAAACAGCGGTTCCAAGGCGGTGTTGATTCAGAATCACCCGGAGCCGGGGCAATTCCGGGAGGAGTTTCATTGCACGGATCATGCAGACGCCGTATCGCGGATTTTTGCATTTCTCGACACAAATGACGCCGGCATGCCGGGCGGGACCGCGGAAATCGGTATGGTCGGGCACCGGGTGGTACACGGCGGCAGCCGGTTTTCAAAACCGGTGATCATCAGCACCGATGTTCTGGCCGGACTGGAACAACTCGCCGAGCTTGCGCCGCTGCATATCCCGCTAAACGTGGCCTGCATCAAGGCCTGCAGGGAGGTTCTCCCGGAAACACCAATGGCTGCCTGTTTTGATACGGCCTTTTCTTATGATCTTCCGCACAAGTCCCGGTTTTATCCCGTGCCCATGGAGTGGTACGAAAAACAAGGGATCCGGCGTTATGGCTTTCACGGCATATCCTATGAATATGCTGTGGCAGAGACGGCAAACCGGTTGGGGGCTTCCCGGGATCGGCTGAAAATCATTGCCGCGCACCTGGGAAACGGCAGCAGCATCATGGCCTTTGACCGCGGGCGGGTGCTGGATACGAGCATGGGGTTTACACCGCTGGAAGGCCTGATGATGGGAACGCGCTCCGGGGATTTTGATCCGGCGGTTTTTCCCTATATCATGGAAAAAACCGGCATGTCGGTCGAGCACATCCTGGATACCTTAAATACCCGCAGCGGACTTCTGGGCATCAGCGGTGTGAGCCGGGACATGCGGGAAATTGAGGCGCAAATGGATGCCGGCGACCCAAGGGCCCGGCTTGCCTTTGACATGTTTGTCCATATCCTGCGCAAGTATCTCGGCGCCTATTTCTTTTCCCTGGCAGGCGCAGACGCCATTGTGTTTACCGGCGGCATCGGGGAAAACGCCTTCCGGATGCGCGAAGCGGTGTTTGCCCCGCTGGGGGATCTGGGTCTCGGGCTGGATGCGGATAAAAACCGCGCGGTGACCGGCGGTCATGCGGGCTGGATCCACGCCGATGACAGCCGGACAAAGGTGCTGGTGATTGCCGCAGACGAGGAGCGCATGATTGCCCGATCGGTTTTTCAGGTGGCTTTGCGCGATTCGCTCCGGTGAGCCGGCCTTTGGTGTCAAAAAAAAGCCGCCCGGGACATCTTTGCCCCGGGCAGCCAATTTCGCGCCTGAACAGACTTCGGTTTGTCAGGAGACCTTGCTGCGGATTTCCTTTTTATCGATTTTGCCCACGCTCGTCTTGGGGATTTCTTCAACGATCTGCACCCGGTTGGGCACGCCGTATTTGGGGATTTCGCCTGCATCCACGAACTTCATGAAAAAGTCCTTCAGTTCGTCTTCGCTGACCTTGTCCTTGTAATCGCCTTTGAGCACCACCATGACCATGGGGCGTTCCCCCCATTTTTCGTCCGGCACCCCGATGGCCGCAGCCTCGCTGACGGCTTCGTGCTGGCTGATGATATCCTCCAGGGTCAGCGAGGAGATCCATTCTCCGCCGCTTTTGATAACGTCCTTGAGCCGGTCCGTGATCTGCAGGTAGCCCTCGGTGTCCACGAACCCGATATCCCCGGTATGCAGCCAGCCCCCCTGCCACAGTTCCTCGCTTTTTTCCGGATCTTTGATATAGCCCTGGGTCAGCCACGGGCAGCGCACCACCACTTCGCCGGTGCTCTGGCCGTCATGGGGCAGCGGCTTTCCTTCCGGGTCCCAGATCTGCAGGTATACGTTGGGGGCGGGCCGCCCTGTGCGGCAGCGCATTTTTACCTGCTCCTCCTGGCTCCATTCCAGCATGTGCGGCTTGAGGTTGGCCGCGGTCAAAAGCGGGCATGTCTCGGACATGCCGTATGCCGCCCAGATGTTGATACCCAGATCCAGGGCTTCCTTGCACAGTCCGCGCGGAAGCGCGGATCCGCCGATAATCACCTTCCAGCCTTCCAGGTTGAACTGCTTGATGGCCGGGCTCGATACCAGCATGTGCATGATGGTCGGCACGCA
>JAIPEJ010000086.1 GCA_021737225.1 Desulfobacteraceae bacterium | reverse complement strand
CCGGAAAATCGCCTTCCCTGGGCGCGTGCCTGGGCGAGGCCAGGCTGCAGGAAATGACCGGGGATCGGCTGAAAATCGAAGTCCGGTCCGCGGCCACCAATGTAAACCTGCTCAACCGGAAAAAGAGCATTGCCAACCTGGAAACCATCTGTACCGAGTTTTTCGGCAGGCCCATGCGAATCAGCCTCGAAATCAAGGAGGAAGCCGATAATCCGCAGAAGCAGAAACGGGAAGCCAAACATTTAAAAGAAGAGGCCTTAAACCACCCCCTGGTCGGGGCGGCCGTGAAAACGTTTAACGGCAAAATCGTTGACATCAAGATCCTACCCACAGGAGGAAACGCACAATGAAGAACATGGGAAAAATGATGAAACAGGCCCAGCAGCTCCAGGAGAAGATGACCAAGCTGCAGGAGGAAATGGCGGATAAAACCGTTGAAGCCACGGCCGGCGGCGGTATGATCAAGGTTGTGGCCAACGGCAGGCAGCAGATCGTTTCCATCAATATTGAAAAAGAAGTGGTGGACCCCGAAGACGTGGACATGCTCCAGGACCTGATCCTTGCGGCGACCAACGAGGCGCTTTCCCGCGCCCAGGAGATGGTCTCCGAGGAAATGAACAAGCTCACCGGCGGCATGAATATCCCGGGAATGATGTAGGACAGGCCATGAACCATTACCCGGAAGCCATTCTCAAACTGATCCGGCACCTGTGCAGGCTGCCGGGAATCGGTGAGAAATCCGCGGAGCGGTTTGCCATGCACTTGCTGACCGCGCCGGACGAGGAAGTCGCCGGTTTGGCCCGAAGCATCGCGGATCTCAAAAAACAGGTAAAAGTCTGCGATACCTGCTTTTGCCTGAGCGACAGGCAAACCTGCCGGATCTGCAGCGACCCCGGACGGGATCACGGCCTGGTGTGCGTGGTGGAAAGCCCGGCGGACATGGCGGCCGTTGAAAAATCCGGCTCCTATCCCGGGGTTTATCATGTGCTCCAGGGCCTGCTGTCTCCCATGGACGGCATCGGGCCGGAAGAACTCCGCATCCGGGAACTGGTCGGCCGGGTGGCTGCCGGCAAGGTCAGCGAGGTCGTCATTGCCACGAGCACCAGCGTGGAGGGCGAAGCCACGGCCGATTACATCACCCGGGCGCTGAAATCCTATTCGGTGAAAATTACCCGGATCGCCTCCGGGGTTCCCATGGGCGGCGAGCTCAAGTACATCGACCAGGTCACCCTGAAAAAAGCCCTGGAGGCCCGGCGTGCCGTCTAACCCCGTCACTTCCGAAGACCTGTTTGAATGCCGGCAGTGCGGTCAGTGCTGTCACGGCTACGGGGGCACGTATCTGAGCACAGCAGACATTGAAAATATTGCCGGTTACCTGGGCATCTCCGGGTATGAACTCATCGAAAAATACTGCACGGTCTCGGGCGGCCGCTACATCCTCCGGCAGAAACCCGACGGATACTGCGTATTCTGGGACGAACTCTGCACCATCCACCCGGTTAAACCCCGGATGTGCCGGGCCTGGCCGTTTATCGAGGCTGTCATCTTCGATCCGGCAAACTGGGATGCCATGGCCGAGGCCTGCCCGGGCATGCACACCGGATTTGACAAACAGGACATTGTCCGCTGCGTCCGGGACAAGCTTGAAGAACCCGACAGCAGCCCAAGCAACCCCCACCCGCAAAAGCAGACCGGCGGCATCTCATGATCGGCATATTCGACTCAGGCATCGGCGGATTGACGGTGGTTCGCGCCATCATGGACGCACTGCCTGAATACGACATCGTATACTTCGGCGATACCGCGCGAACCCCTTACGGAACCAAAAGCGGGCGCACGGTCGTGGAATATTCCAGGCAGGACACGGAATTTCTGGTCAGCAAGGGCGCAAAAATCATCGTGATCGCCTGCAACACGGCCTCCAGCGTGGCCTTTGAAGACATTCAGGACCGTTTTGACCTGCCCGTCTACGAGGTCATCAGCCCGGCCGTGGACCTGGCCCTGGATCAGACCCGAAAGGATATTATCGGCGTGATCGGCACCCGGGGCACCATTGAAAGCGGCATTTACGAGCGCAAAATCCGCGAGCGCCGCCCCGAGGCCAGAATCCACTCCGCGCCCTGCCCCCTTCTGGTGCCCCTGGTGGAAGAAGGCTGGAGCGAAAAACCCGAGACGCGCATGATCGTGAAAAAATACCTGCACCCCTTAAAGGTCCGGCAAATCGACACCCTGATTTTGGGCTGCACCCACTATCCGGTGATCAAGCACGTGATTGCCCACAAAATCGGTAAAAAGGTGCGCATCATCGATTCGTCCGTGGCACTGGCCGGACAGATCAGGCAGTTTCTGACCGATTTTCCGGATGTGGATGCGACCCTGGGCAAAAACGGCCATACCCGGTTTTACGTCTCGGATGTGACCCGCCAGTTTGAAAAAACCGCAAAAACCGTGATCAAGCGCAACATCGAACTCACCCCGGTGGACCTGCAGGGATAGGCCCGCGGGGCTCGCGCTAAATGGAGGCCCGGTAATTGGGCCCCACAATGAGCATGCTGTTGGGCGAGACGGTCTGCAGGGTCTCCATTGTGCTGCCAAAGAAAAGCTCCTTGATCAGCCCGTGGCCGTAGGCCCCGAGTACGATCAGGGCATCATGCGGGATTTCATACAGGTTTTCCGCAAAAGAGCGGGTTTCAAAAAACCGCCAACTGCGAACATACTTGTCCATTTCAACGCCAAGTCCCTCACTGTCGATAATATCCTCGTAGTCTTTCCGCTTTCTTCTGCCCTCCTGGGTAAAAACGTCCAGGGGAAACCCGGAAATCCGGCTTAGGCGCATGCCGAGTTTGAGCGCCCTTAGCGCGTTTGCCGAGCCCCCGAACATCACGGCCAGGCTCTGCCACGGCTTGAATACCGCACTGGGAATATAAACGGGAAAACGCGCATTCTGAACAATCCGGCGAACGCGCGGGCCGATGTATCCCAGGCCGATCTTGGAACTCATGTCCGTAATGCTTCTGGGGCAGCACATGAAATCGTAATCCACCGGGATATCGGGCAGCGTTGAAGCTGTGAAATGCTTGGGCTCCAGGAACTTCGGCGCCGGCAGCCCCATGCTTTCCACGATTTCCACCACATGATCCCTGGCTGTTTCCGGCGAACGAAGGTAGGAGCCGTCAAGATCCACCTGGACTACGTCGTTTTCAAAATACATCAAAAATTTCACGTAACCGGGGACGTAGACCACCGGCAGGATATCGAGATGCTTGCAGAAGTAGGCCGACTCCAACAGGGTTTCCCGGCCCAGCGGGGTGTTTCTGAAAATGTGCAGCATCTGCATTTCCATGAGCAACCTCCTCTTTGATGATTGGCCGGCCCGGATCGCGGGGCCAGACTCAGTGCATTGTCTGCACCATTAATTCGTGTCTGTATTTATCCAGCAGGGTGGCCTTGGAAATCATGCCCACAAACCGGTTGCTCGATACCACCGGCATACTGAACAGCCCGTTGGCGTCCATCCGGTCCAGCACTTCCGAGAGATCCTCGTGAATATCCACGGTTTCCACCTCGGTCTGCATCACCTGCTCCAAAAACACGGTTTCATACATCAGCGAGTCAAGCAGGTAGGGCCGGATGTCATCCAAATGGATCATACCCTGGAATTCGCCGGTTTGCTCGTCCACCACCGGAAAATGATTCCTGTGCGAATCCTGGACCACCTTGATAAAATCGCCGAGCAGCATGTTGCGCGGCACGGTTTTGCAGTCTTTCTCCACCAGCTCGGTGATGCTCAGATCCGCCAGTACCTTGGCATCCGTGCGCGGCTTGAGATACTGGCCCTTTTCCACCAGCTCCCGCAGGTAAAAGGACGCCGGTTCAAATACGCGGCTGATGGTCGTGGAAAGCGCGGAAACCAGGATCAGGGGCAGAATGGTTTCATACCGGCCGGTGATATCGACGATCAGAAAAATCCCGGTCAGCGGTGCATGCATGGTTCCGCTGATCACGCCCGCCATGCCCAGAAGCGCGTAGCAACCCTCATCCACCCATGAAAGCCCGGGCAGCAGAAGAACAATAAACCGATGATACATCAGGCCGGCAAAACTGCCGATCACCAGGGCCGGGGCAAATATACCGCCGGAACCGCCCCATCCCAGGGTTAACGCGGTGGCCACGATTTTGGCGCCCACCAGCAAAAGCATCAGCGCAAGGCCAGGGACAAAGGCGCCTTCCACCATTTGCTGGATCGAATTATAGCCTTCGCCAAGCACCCCGGGCAGTATCAGGCCGATGGCGCCCACCATGCACCCGCCGATGAGCGCGCGCACCCAGACAGGCAGGGTGATTTTTTCGGAAATATGGTGAGAATACCGCAGCGAGCGGGCAAACAAAACGGAAATCAATGCGGTTAACACGGCCAGGCCCACTGCGGCCAGCGTGGAGATGACATCCACGTCAAAGCGAAGATGCGTAAAGGAAATCTGGTGGGTCTGAAGCAGGCGGGTGACCTGGGCCCCGGCCACGGAAGCAACCGCAATGGGCACCACGTTGGCGGCCGACCACTCGCCCATGATGATTTCGATTGTAAAGACCATGCCGGCCACCGGTGCATTAAATATGGCCGACAGCGCGCCGGCGGACCCGCATCCCACCAGGGTAACCCGCTGGCGCTCGTTTAGCGAGAAAAGCCTGGATATATTGGAGCCGATAGAGGCCCCGGATATGATCACCGGTGCCTCGGGGCCCGCAGAACCGCCGGCGCCGATGGTCAGGCAGTTTGAGATCAGCCGTGAAAACGAGGACCGCAGCCGCAGCAGCCCGCCGTGGCGCGATACGCTGTATACCACTTCGGGCACGCCGTGACCGGCGCCTTCGCGCACGACTTTTTCCAGAAACAGGGAAGATGCCGCCATGCCGATTCCCGGCAGCACGAAGGCCCACCAGTAATCCCGGAAAACCGAGAGATTTTCCATCATGAAGACCAGGCCGTGGCTGAGGGCCACAGCCGCCAGACCGCTGCAGACACCGACCGCGGCGCCAAAAGCGATCAGCAGCAGGCGGTCGTCCATGCGGAACCATACCCAGCGGGACGGATTCAGCCGGCTTTTCCAATCTGAAAGTCTTATCAATGTTCTTGCGCCAGTATCCCTTTCACCGGGGGCGCGTTACCCCGGTTATCCCTCACCCCCGATCAAACGGGCTTCAAACTCCACGATTTTCGTAATCAGGGTCTCAGGTGCCGGAATTTCGGAAAGAAGGTTTAAAAAAGTTTCATCGCGTAGACAATAAGACAGCCGGGACAGCAGGTGCAAGTGCTGCCGGGAACTTGCGGCCACCAGTACAAAAAGGACATATACCGATTTTTTGTCCACGGCCTTGAAATCAACCGGCCGGTCCAGGAAGAAAACCGCAATCCGGGTGGATACGCCGGTCAGGCTCAGCGGGGTGCGGGGATGGGGAATGGCCACCCCGTTTCCGATGCCTGTGGACATCATCTGTTCCCGGGCCACCAGGCTTTCGTACAGGGCCTGCCGGTCGGAGTCGGATTCAATGCCTTCCATGGCGGAAACCGCCTCCCAGATGACCTCCTCCACGGTCTGCCCGGGCAGGTGATAATAAATTCCGCCACGGCCAATGGCATCTGCCAGGCCCTCGGATGTTTCTTTCTGCTTTTCCTGCTGCTGCTCGCCGGGCGGGTGATACGGCAGGTTATGTTCTTCCGCCCATTTCCGGAGGGCCGTATCACTGAACAGGCAGGTATCGCCGATCATTTTCACGGGGATCCGTCCCTGCCGAACCCAGCGCTCCACAGTCGTGGAGGGCAGTTCCAGGCAACTGGAAATCTCATCTATCTTCAGCTCCATGAAAAACGCCCTTCTATTGCGATTTGCCGCTGTCGCCCCGGCGATAAACGGCCCGGACCCAAACCCGGCATCTTGTTTACAAACAAGTTAAAATAATAAAATAATTCCATGAAATCAAGGATTTTCTTATTCCCGAACGCCGGCCGACAGCGTCGATTGCCGCGCGCTGATGCCCGGCTACTCGGAATAAGCATCCATCCACCACGCGTCCCACTGGCGGTGTGAAACCGCATCGGCAATCTTTCTGCCCAGATCGGTTTTCACTCGCTTCCGCACCACTGGCAGCCATTTCTCCGGGGTCTGTCCGCCCACGTCGGAAATGGATTTCAAATCCAGGATAAAGGCTAACTGGTCCGCATCATGGGCCAGCCTGGCCGCATCGGTTTCCTGGGCGTTGAATTCGGCAAGCAACTCGGATACATCACCGCCAAAGGGCAGGTTCTCGGTGGCATCCGCGATTGCCCGGTCCTCATCGGCGGTCACGTATTTCTTCTGCACGTAATTCAAATCACCGATGCGCGCCTCTGGAAGATCATGGAGCAGGCACATGGTAATCAACCGGAGCCCGTCCACGCCCGGCTCAAGCTTTGCCATCACGTAGGCGATAAACGCCGCGGCAAAGGAGTGTTCCGCCACCGATTCGCGCCCGGCGCCCAGAAACGCAAATCCCGCCCGGGGAATCTCTTTTAGCATTTTGGCTTCAAACAACAGATCCGCGATTTCTTTCATCCCGACTCCTTTTTTTGTTCCCTGGTAAGATATGGCTCCCGAAAAAGCCGTTTTCCCCGCCAGGGTAGTATTTTTGCAGAAAGGAAATCCGTAAGCACCTTGGCTGATCGGCGGCGCGAAAAAGGGCTTCCTTGGAAGCAATTTACCCCGCATTTTACTTAAAACTTAACACTTAACCACTTAACACTTCTATCAATAATGTATCCACATTCCGGCTGCCCAGGACCCTGCCAGGGCAGCCGCAGCAATGCCCAGGCAAAGCCCCTGGCCCAGCGGCCCGATGACTTTCCGGGCCATGGCATAACCGATTCCCACGAAAATACCAACCAAAAATCCGAACAAGTGCGCTGTCAAATCCACGTGCGCACCCGAGCCGAGAAATCCCAGCAGTGCGAGGCCGCAGCCAAGGGGCAGCCATGCAGCAGCCTTCTGCCGGGCACTGTTTCGCTTCCGGAAAAACTGGTATCCGGACAAGATGCCGATGGCGCCGAAAACCGCGGTGGATGCGCCGATGGACAGATGCCCGGACTGGCGGGCAAACGCATTGACCAGGTTGCCTGCCGATCCGGCAAACAGGATCATCAGCATCCCGGTTCCCCATCCCGCGACATGACAGACCGCTGTTGCAAAGATGGCCATCCCGGCCATGTTGCCAAGCAAATGCACCGTGTCGGCATGCAGCATCAGGGCCGTGACGGTCCGGTAAAGCTCACCGTCGACAATCCGCCAGGCAGCCGCACCAAAATCCTCCCATACGGATTGCACCGATGCCGTCTGTGCCACGAGCCCGTAACACACCGCCAGAAAGGCGGCCGCCCACACCCCGGCATATCCGTGGGCCTGTTCCGGCTCCGGGATATCGGTCCCTGAATCCGCGGGCCGGTTTTCCAGAAAATACTGCTCCACTGCATTGCGGGCGCGCAGGTAATCGCGCGGCTCCACCCAGATACCCCACCCGCGCCCGCTTTTCTTCACCCGGAACGGAATCCCGGAGGCTTTCAGGATCAGGCCGCACAGGTCGGCTGCATCAGAAGACATGTTTTCATAGAGTTCAAGCATGATTTCGTTGGCCCGCGGGTTGACAAACGCAAAAGCTGTCTAATTTTAATTGGTTGAAGATGACTGGGAATCCAACAGCAAATCCCCATGATAACCGCAAAACATACAGGAGCCGGCTATGACACCGAAAACCGAAACCTATGAATTCCAGACCGAAGTCAAGCAGTTGCTCAACATTATCATCAACTCCCTGTATTCCAACAGGGAAATTTTCCTGCGCGAGCTGATTTCCAACGCCTCGGACGCCATGGACAAGATCAGTTTCCAGGCTCAGAGCGATCCGGACGTGCTCGGCGAAGACACCGAGCTGAAGATCAAGATCATCCCGGACAAGGAAAACCAGACCCTGACCGTTTCAGACAACGGCCTCGGCATGACCCGGGAAGAGGTCATGGAAAACCTCGGCACCATTGCCAAAAGCGGGACCGCCGCGTTTCTGGAGGCACTGGAGAAATCCAGAAAGGAAGACGGTCTGAGCCCGGAGCTCATCGGACAGTTCGGGGTGGGCTTTTACAGCGCGTTTATCGTGGCAGACCGCATCACCGTGCTCACCCGGGCGGCCGGCGAACAAACGGCGACAAAATGGGAATCCTCAGGTGACGGATCCTATACCATCGAGGAAACCGAAAAGCCGGGCCGGGGCACGGACGTGATCCTGCAGCTTTCGCCAAAGGTCCAGGAGGAAGAGGATTACACCCAGGAATGGACCATCCGGCGCATTGTCAAGCGGCACTCGGACTTTGTGCGTTATCCCGTTGTCATGGACGTGGAGCGCGAGGAGCAGGAAACCGACGAACAGGGACAGCCGGTCGAGGGCGCGGAGAAAAAAACCGTGGTCCGCGAGGAAACGCTCAACTCCATGAAGGCCATCTGGGCGAAAAACAAAAGCGAGATCACCGAGGAGGAATACAACGACTTTTATTCCCATATCAGCCACGACTGGAATCCTCCCCTGACCTGGATGCACATCAAACTCGAAGGGGTGACCGAGTACACGGCACTGCTCTACATTCCCGCCAATGCGCCCTTTGACCTGTATCACCCGGAGCGCCAGCACGGGGTACAGCTATACAGCCGGCGGGTGTTTATCATGGAATCCTGCCGGGAGCTGCTGCCGGAATACCTGCGCTTTATCCGCGGGGTGGTCGACGCCCCGGACCTGAATCTGAACATCAGCCGGGAGATCCTCCAGCAGGACGCCCTGGTGCGCAACATTCAAAAGAACCTGGTCAAGAAGATCCTGGAAAAACTGGAGCAGATGGATGCCGAGACTTATGAAAAATTCTACGAGGAGTTCGGCGCCGTGCTCAAGGAAGGCATTTACTCGGATGCGGACAACCGGGACCGGCTCACCCGGCTGATCCGCTACAAGACCACCAGGTCCGAGGACAAGTGGCGCTCGCTTTCCGATTACGTAAAGGACATGCAGCCGGACCAGGAAAGCATATACTACATCACCGGTGACAACCTGAGCGCCATGTTAAACAGCCCCCACCTGGAGGCGTTAAAGGATCGGGACTACGAAGTGCTGCTGATGACCGACCCGGTGGACGAGTTCGTGGTTACCAGCGTGACCGAATTCGAGGGCAAGCCCCTGAAGAGCGCGGAAAAAGGCGACCTGGAAATCGACAAGAACAAGGAAGAGCAGGAAACCGAGACCTACTCCGATCTTTTCACGAAAATCCAGGAACATCTCGACGACAAGGTCAAGTCGGTCAAACCATCGTCGCACTTGAAAAACTCGGTCTCCTGCCTGTCGGGAGACACCTATGACATGAGCGCCTACATGGAAAAACTGCTCAAGGCCTCGGGCCAGACCGTACCCGAATCCAAGCGGATCCTGGAGTTAAACACCGACCACCCGGTGATGTCCAAGATCCGGGAGATCCATGAAAGCAACCCGGATGACCAGTCGCTGGCCGATTACAGCCACTTGCTCTATGACCTGGCCGTAATCGCAGAAGGCGGAAAGGTCGAAAACCCCTCGCGGTTCAACAAGATGGTCGGCGACCTGATGGCCGGGGCCATCCACGAATAGGCGACAAAAAAGAAAAAAGGGGACAGACCTAAAGGTCTGTCCCCTTTTTTGCCTCCCCTTTTTATTTCCCGATCAGCCGCAGGAGATTGCCGCCCGTGATCGCCTCCCGGACCGTTTCGGAGACCGGCAGATCCATCACCTTGGAAAGTTCGCGCTTTGGTGCGCCAAACGGGAAATCCGATCCGAACATGATGCGCCCGCTGCCGTAGCGCGCAATGTAATCCCGGATTTCCTCCGGAGCGGCAAGGCTGGTATCGGTGTAGACCCGGGGGTCGGCCCACAGCCCGTTTCTGGCAATTTCCCGGTATCCGCCGTTTAACATGCCCAGATGCGGGATGATCACATTGACGCCCTGCGCGATTTCATTGACAAAACGGATCGTGTTGGCAAGCTCCTCCTCGTAGACCACCGGCAAACCGCGGCGCCGGATGTCCGCCACGGCCCGGGCGCAGGCCGGATCATCATACCGGTATTCCGGTTCATCTGCATGCCGGTGCCACTTGATTCCGCAATTACGCGCATCAAGCTGGTCCACCGCAAAATCGTTCCAGATGAAGAAAAAGGGAAACACTTCGATTTCCCGGTTTTGCAGACCCAATAGATACTGGTTGGAAGCCGCCCGCTGCTCCTGCCAGGCCGGGGTGTCTTCGAAATCCGGATCGTTGCGGTCATAGATCTCCATGACCGGGGAAAACATCACCGCCGTTTCAATCGGACTGCCCCGGATGCTGGCCAGGTAATTCTCAAACGACTGGGGCGGAAACCGGTCGTATATCCCGCAATGGACGTGCGAATCAATGATCATGGGTCCGAATCCTTTTCCTGAAATCAGGCGGCTAAATTCCCAGGAATCTTGATGCACTCGTAAAAAGTCTGATTTTA
>JAIPEJ010000085.1 GCA_021737225.1 Desulfobacteraceae bacterium | reverse complement strand
TTTGCGCCCTGAATTTTGAACCTGACAGGAGAAAAGGAGACTGCCGTATGACAGCATTTGGCCGGGAACTCGAGCGGCTGCGCGAAGACAAGCAGGTCACGACAATAGAGGTGGCCCGCGGCGTGGGTATCCCCCAGTCCCGGTACCGGGAACTGGAAAAGGGAATACGGGTGCCCACTGACGGGCAGATTCAGCGGTTGGAAAACTATTACGGGGTGGCATCCGGCAGCCTGTCCGGCCTGTGGGAAGCGCAGTAATGCGGGGGCACATCAGGGTTTATTTGCCGCCGCTCCGGGCCGGTCCGGCTTTCAGGTCTTCCTGCTCCCGGATCATCTTTTCCCGCACCATTTCGGCGGCTTCTTCCGGGCTCAGGTGCGCAAATGCCTCATGGGGGATTTCCGGCATGACGCGGATGCGGATGTCGTGGCTGCCGTGAAAATTCATGCTGTACTTGGGCAGTGCCGTGTTGGTCCCCGTGATTACGATCGGCAGAATCGGGGTTTTCTGTTCCAGGGCCAGGATAAAAGCGCCGGTCTTGAATTTTTTTATATTGCCGTCGGGCGAACGCGTGCCTTCCGGGAAGATCAGCACAGAGCTCCCTTCGTTGAGCGCTTTTTCGCAGTCCTGCATCATTTTGGGCACGCTGCGTTTGTCTCCGCGTTTGAGCTCGATATACCGGTTTAGGCGCATGTTCCATCCGATCAGGGGAACTTTGAAGATTTCGGATTTGGACACGAACTTGAAGTGGAAAAACAGGTTGAAAAGCATCAGGATATCGAGCAGGGACTGGTGATTGGACACCACCACGTAAGCCTTTTTCGGCTTGATATTCTCCCGGCCCTGGATCCGGACCCGCCAGGCCGGGATAATCCAAGTATACAGCGCGCCCCAGAAGCAGGTCAACTGCTGGAGCACCACAAGCCGCCTGTCAAATGCCGCGGTCAGCAGCTTGATCAAAAGCGCGAGCAGGAAAAAGATCACCGACGTCAGGCCGACAAATGAAAACCAGGCCACTGCGATCAGACGATTTTTCATGGATGCCATCACCTCTTGATCAGCCTGTAAAAAGTCTTTTTTACAGGCAGTGTTAAGTTTTAAGTGATTAAGTGTTTAAGTAAAATCAAAATCTTATATTTTCATTGCTTGGCGGACAGAACATTTTTTAGATTTTTTACGAAGCCATCACCCTTGAAAGGTAATGTTTTGTAACTGGAACTGTTTATAAACATTGCGCGCCTGCAATATCAAGCAAAAAAATCAGGAAGGATAGGGGATTGACAGCCATCATCGCGCTTTTACTGCTGGTCCTGTTCTGTATTGTCGGGCTGGTGCTCATCCCGCTGGGCATGCCGGGAACGTTTGTCATTATTATCGGTGCTGCGGTATATAACCTGGTTCACTGGTCCATGGCCGTCAGCCTGCCCATCCTGGTCGTACTGCTGGTGCTGGCCCTGGTCGGTGAAGTGCTGGAATACATCCTGGGCATGAAGCTGGCGGAAAAACGCGGAACCTCCCGGCCGGCGGTCTATGGCGCCATTATCGGCGGTATTGTCGGCACTTTTGCCGGCGTACCGGTACCGGTGCTGGGCCCGGTGATCGGCCTGTTTGCGGGTGTTTTTGCAGGGGCGTTTTTCTTTGAGCTGGCGCTGAAAAAGGATCTTTCCGTTGCCTTTTACTCGGCTGCGGGTGCCTTTTACGGCAGGCTCGGCGCCATATTCGGTAAACTCTTAATCGGCGCGCTCATGATCGGGATCCTGTTTGCCGGTATATTCTAAAAAAGGGACAGACCTATTTTTTGAAAAATAGGTCTGTCCCCTTTTTGTCTTTTTTTGGGGGTTGACATGCGGGAAAACAGGGCGTAAGTTTAATTTAAATTCTTTACGAGAGGTTTTTTTAATGAAATTATCGACTGCATGCCATACAAGCTTTTTTGTGTTCGGGCGCTTCTTTTTTGGTTTTCGAAGCGTCCATCCGGGCGGTGCAGGATGAGATAATTATCCCGCAAAGCGCACCCCGGGTGGACAAACAGTCCACCCGGGGTTTTTTGTTTTCCGGACCCCGGGGGTTTGCCTCCCGGGGTTTTTTTATGCAGAGTTCGCAGGACCGGAACCACAATTTCATACAGGGAGGTTGGTCATGTTAATCGTATTGGAACCCGACATTTCACCGGAACAGAAAAACCGCATATTGAGCATTCTGCAGGAAGGCGGTTGCATTTTTCGCGAAATCAGCGATGCCGGGCAGGGTATTATCGGGTCGACCGGCAATGCCGGACACGACCCGGAGTATTTTGAGTCCCTGCCGGGAGTGGCGCGGGTGGTCCCCGTGAACACGGCCTTTAAGCTGGTCAGCCGCCAGATGCATCCGGAAGATACCCGGGTGCAGGTGGGCGATGTATCTGTGGGCGGCGAGCGTATCGTCGTGGTGGCCGGCCCCTGCGCGGTGGAAAACCGGGATCAGACCCTGGCCGTGGCCGGGCAGGTGCGCAAATACGGGGCGATGATTTTCCGGGGCGGCGCTTTTAAACCCCGGACCTCGCCGTACGCGTTCCAGGGCCTGGGAGAGGAAGGCCTGAAAATCCTGGCCGAGGTCCGCCGGACTTACGGCATGCCGGTGGTCACTGAAATCACCACCCCGGCCCAGGCCGACCTGGTAATGAAATATGTGGATGTAATCCAGGTGGGCGCCCGGAACATGCAGAATTTTGAACTGCTTAAATGCGTGGGGCGGCTGGGCAAGCCGGTACTGCTAAAGCGGGGGTTGTCGGCCACCATCGAGGAGTGGCTGATGTCTGCGGAATACATTCTCTCCGAGGGCAACGACAATGTGATCCTCTGCGAGCGGGGCATCCGGACCTTTGAGCCGTATACCCGCAACACCCTGGATCTTTCCGCCATTCCGGTGATCAAGAGTCTGACCCACCTGCCGGTGATCATTGATCCCAGCCATGCCACAGGCAGCCGGGAAAAGGTCAGCCCCATGTCCCGGGCGGCAGTTGCCGCCGGAGCCGACGGCCTGATGGTGGAAGTGCACAGTGATCCGGACCGGGCGCTGTCTGACGGCGCCCAGAGCCTGTACCCGGACCAGTTTGCCAGGCTCATGCGGGACCTGTACGTCATCGCCCCGGTGGTGGACAAGCAGGTGGATTTTGCATACCTGGACAAGGCCCGCGCTGTGGCACACATGGAGCAGGCCGGCGGCGGCGAGGGAAGAAAGGCCGCATATCTCGGCGAAATCGGCAGCTACAGCCACAAGGCCTGCACGCAATATTTCGGCGAGCGGGTCGATCTTATGCCGGTCAATACATTCAAGGGGGTCTATGAGGCGGTCAAGGACGGCGGCGCGGATTTCGGGGTGATCCCGCTGGAAAACGCACTGGCCGGCAGCGTGCATGAAAATTATGATTTGCTCCTGGAATACGATCTCCGCATTGTCGGCGAGATCACGCTGCGCATCGAGCATAACCTGGTCGGCCATCCCGGAACAAGCCTCGGGGATATCCGCCGGATCTATTCGCATCCCCAAGTGTTCCAGCAGTGCCGCCAGTACATTGACCGCCATGACTGGGAGCTGGTGCCGGTTTCAGACACGGCCCACGCGGTCCGGCATATACGCGAACAGGGTGATTTTACCGAGGCGGCCCTGGCCGGCAGGGATGCAGCCCGGATTTTTGAGATGGAAATTCTTGAAGCAGGTATTGAAACCAACCCCCGGAATTATACCCGGTTCGTGGTCATCGCCCGGGAACCCCTGGCCGGCGGAGAAAAGCAGAAGTCCTCCCTGATCTTTTCCACGGGCAACCAGCCGGGATCCCTGTTTGAAGCCCTGAAGGTGTTTGCAGACAACGGCATCAACCTGGTCAAGCTCGAATCCCGGCCCATTCACGGCAAGCCCTGGGAGTACATGTTTTACGTGGATCTCGAGGCGGATGTGGAGGCAGAAGACTTTGCTCCTGTAATGGCACAGCTCAGGGGAAAGATCGATTACCTCAAGGTGCTGGGCAGTTATTAGGCAAAGGCATTAAAAAAGGCGGGAACCCGGGGGTGAATCGGGTCCCCGCCCTGCCAAAGGGAGGGTTTTTCATGGCAAAAATAAAGTGGAAGTTTGGCTTTCTTCCGCCTTATTATCAAGAGCCCTTCGGCTCGTGACAAGCATATAATAAACACGAAACGCCCTTGTGCAACCCCCCTGCCGGAAAATTGGGAGACTCTTTTTAGCGTCTATTTTCAGGAGTTTATGGAAAAATCGCTTCGGTCTCCGCCTATTTTCCAAACGGGCATTTGGGAAATGTGCAGGACTTGCAGTTTAAACAAAAACCCCCGTCAGCATATTTCGCCATGTCTTTGCGGGTAAGGTGCTGGCCTGCCAGAATCCTTGGCAAAAGCAGATCCAGGCTGGTGGTTTTGTGAAACAGGGCGCATGCCGGGACACCGATAACCATCGCGCCCCGGATGCGTCCCAGCAGGGTCATTGCCCCGGGCAGGATGGGGGCGCCGTACAAGACGTCTTCCAGCCCGGCACGGTCCAGCCCTTTGCGGGTCCGGTCGTCCGGGTCCACGGAAAGACCGGCGGTGGTGATAATCAGGTCTGCGCCTTTATCGAGCAGGGTCTGGATGCTTTCGGCAATAAGGGCTTCATCGTCTGCAGCAATTGCCGTGTGCACAACCTCGCAGTTGAAGTATTCCACCTTCTTCCGGATGACCGGTTCGAATTTGTCCTCCACCAGTCCGCGGTAGACTTCCGTACCCGTGACCAGGATCCCGACGCTGGCCGGCTTAATGGGCAGAACCGAAAAAAGGGGAGGCTTGGCGATGGTTTCCAGGGCGTGTTCAAAGTGGTTTCGGTCCAGATACAGCGGTATGGCCCGGGAGCCGGCAAACGGCTTGTCCTTTTCCACCAGGATGTGGTTCTGGCGGCTGGTGCACATGACATTGGGCACCAGGTTGAAATTTTCCAGGGCGGCCGCATCAATGGTCAGAAGACCGGTAATTTTCGCGTGAAAGTTGATCTTTCCCTCTGAGGGAGGCGTGGGGAAATACACGTTTGGGCCCGCCATTTTTTCGGCAAAAGCCATGACCGCCTCATTTTCGTGAATCCATCGATCTGCCGGGGCGCTGGCGCCGCTTTGAACGTATACATAGGAGCGCCCCATTTGCTGAAGGCGGCACAAATCGCCGGCGCCGATTTCCTGGCCGGCCTTGAAAGCCGGGCCCTTGGTTTTGCCGGGCACAATGCGGGTCATATCATGCAGGGCTTTTTTGCCCGCGGCTTTTTCAAGGGGTATGGCCTCAATATCCGGTTTTTCGGAGGTTGAATCAATATTTTCCAGGTAATGGCGGTACGGGGCTTCTCCCTGGCAGCCGCGGCAGATGGAGCCGTCCTTTTCGGGATAGGCCTCCCGGCAGACCGGGCATATGGCAATTTCGCCCATTTCTGCTTTTTTCACATCCCGCTGCCGGACTTTTACCGGGGTGATGGAAAGGCACCGGTCTCCTGCAGCCTCGATTTCGGCAAACAGTTTGTCCGTGTCCTGCTCGGACTTGGTCTTTCGTTTCAGAAACCAGTCCCGGATTTCCGGGAAGGCCCCAAGCTTGTCCGGATCAATACATACCCGCCATCCCTCGCAGGTGTATTTGTCATACAGGGTCAGGGCGTAGCGGCCCAGGTGGATTACCTTCATCCAGTTGTTTCCGGTACTGCACAAACTCAGTAGCTGCACGGCATCCGGCAGGCATTTGCCGGTTTCCACAACCGCCTCAAACAGGGTGCCTTCGGGCAGTTTCGCCTTTGCGGCCTCGACCATGTAGCCGCCGATCAGCAGACCCGGGGCCGGATATCCGTGAAAGGAGCGGGCAAGTTCCGAAAATTCTGAAAAAGTATATTTGCCGATATTCATTTTTGATTGCCCTTTTATGCGTATAGAATTTTCCCTTGCACGTTTTTATACGCGTACGGATCGGCTCGGGCAAGTCAAAATTGTTTACCGGGCTTCCCATTCCTCCACGGTGGCGCTTTTTTCCACGTCTTCCCATCCGGTAATCATGGCCTTGATATGCGCAAAAACCGTGTGCCCGGTGGTTGTCATGTAGACGTGGATGATCACAAAGATGAGAATGCCAAAACCCATGGCCGTATGAATAAAGGCCACCGCCCCCATGGTGAGAAAATCCAGGCCCCAGGCGCCCCAGGAGTTATAACTCCAGTAGAGCAGCCCGGTAATCATCTGGATGGGCAGCATGACAGCGGCAAGCGACAGGTAGGTCAGCCGCTGGAGCGGATTGTGCTTGGCCTTTTTGCTTTTGGGCACCGGGTGGGGCTCGCCCCTGAAAATGCCGTAGCTGTAATACCGGATGACAATAAGCATTTTCCGGGTGGTGGGAATGTATTGCTTCCACTCACCGGTGGTAAACAGCCAGAAGGTGAAAAAGAAAAACGCGATCAGCCATGTCAGGCCGACAAAGTCGTGTACGTCCACTGCGCGTTCAAATCCGATCAGGGAGAAAACCCCGTGGACCTCCAGGCCGGTTGCCAGCAGTACTGCGATCAATGCCATCTGCAGCCAGTGCCAGAATCGTTCATACCGGGTATAAAGATATATTTTTTTCATTTGCTCGTTCATGGCTTATTCCTCCCTTTTGCCGGGGCTTGCCATTATGCGGCCGATGGCATGCAGTAAAACCGCTGCCAGGGCGGCGATTGCCAGGCCCCATGCGCCATAGTCAAGCATCGGGAAGTGGTCTCTGCCCGGCATGTAAAAGCCGGCCAGGTTTTCCAGTCGCCCGTCTTCGAGCTGGTGGCATGCCCGGCAGTCAAGCGCCTGTTCCTTTGGCGCGACCATGTGGGTTGTTGGGAAAACATAAGTGGTTTCCACAAATCCCAGTTCCCCGGACCAGGGCAGATCCATGATTTCCATGCCCCGGGAAAGGGAATCCTGCCAGTCAAAGGTTTTCCAGTATCCGTCATTCGCCTTTGACAACAAGGGTGTGACCAGTGTGTTGTTCACCTTGTCGTAGGGCTGATTTGCCCAGTGCACCTTGAACGGGAAAATCCGGGACTGGTCTTCTCCTCTTTCGCCCACCGGGTGGCTGACACGCACGGTCTTGGACGGATCGATAACGTCCTTGGCGGTCAACGCAGCCACAGAGCCGTTGTACCAGTAATATTTTGGCACCACATCTTTTTCCCAGGTAAAGGTGCCCTTGATGGATTTATATACCGGGCGGTCGTATTTTCCCTTTTCAATATAAGGCTCGCCGTCCTTTAGTTTACCGGCCTCAGACCAGTCCCAGGTCATCTCGGTGGCGTGCGCCCGTGCGAATTCCGGGATGTGACAGCTCTGGCACGCGACCATGTCCGTGTGATCATTGATCTTGCCGTCCTTGTGCGGTGTTGCCGTGTGGCACGATTCGCAGGAAATTTTCGGGGCCAGGTCGTCTTCCACCAGGCTTTTGCGCTCGGACACGGCCGGGGTGGAGTAGACCCTGCCGGACACCTGGTGCTCCTGGGTGGTATGGCAGCGGGTGCATGAAAAGTCCTGGCCGTCAATTCCCATGTGGACGTCCAGGCTGCGCTTGGGCTTGATCAGCGAGGCATCCAGGTCCCCGTGCTTGACCGCTTCTCCGCCGCCGCCGTTGAAATGGCACGAACCGCAGTTCTGCCGGGTCGGCCGGGTGATATCGGTCACGGCCTTTTTAATATCCGCCTGGATTTCTTCAACCAGCTCGGTCTCGCCCATCTCCTTGAAAAACTGGTAATCCTTGAACTGGGCCTGCCAGTCCATGTCCGCGCCGCCGTGGCACCGCAGGCAGTTGATGCCGTCTTCCTTGCCGTTCCACCCGATATGGCAGCTGCTGCATTTCTGGTCTTCCATCTTGTTGGTGGAAATGCAGAAGTTGTTTACCGAGTATCCGGCCTTGCCGATCAGATCTCCATCTTCATACGGAGAGAGCCATTTCCAGTGAATGGTGTGGGAAAGCTGATCATCGGCCTTGGAGTGGCAAGAAAGGCAGGCCTCGGTGATTTCCGGGCCGGATTCAAACGTCTGCTGCAGTTTTTCCATTTCCGAGTGATCCGCGGTGGTCCAGTCGCCGGACATTATACCGGCCTGCCTGGCCATGGCGCGGCCCGGCGCAGGCGAAGATTCCTCAGCCGCCTGTGTTTGCCAGGAAAAAGCAAGACAGGCGGCCAGGGTTATCACACATATAAGATGTAATCTGGTCTGCAAAACAATCCCTCCGGGTTTGTTGGGATTCATCAAAGCCGGTGCTCCGGCCGGGCTTTTTACTCACAGGTTGCCGGAGACGGCGAGTCATAAGCATGGTTGTAAAGGTATGTCAGTATATCCGTGCGGTCGGTTTCTGATAAGCCTTCCCACTCGTCTGCACATTCAAGGCGTTCATATCGCTCAAAAGCCCTTTCCCATTGCGCCTGGGTCTTGGACACGGGATTGAGCGGCTCGGCAGACTTGCCTTCCTGGTGGCAGGAGCGGCAGTTTTTGCGGAACATATACTTGCCCTTTCTTTCATTGCCCTGTTCAAATGCCGTAGCCGTCCCGATCAGGACAAAGACAAAGCCGGCGGCCAAAAATAAACATGTCAGTTTTTTAAGCATCAGTACCTCCTCTTGCTATGTGAAAAAGGTTTTTTGTGTTGCTGTGCAAAGCGGCACATTTTATTTCGAAGGCAGTGTCAGAAGACGACATACCGGTCGCATTCGTTGATCATCTCCGCGTTTCTGGCCTGGGTGGCAAAATCCTTGAATCCCACCCCGGGCACTTCCCCGGTCAGGCCCATGGCCCGGAAGCTCACATCGCACACCGAGAGCCTGGCCTTGCCCACAAGATCCGCAAACGCCTTTTGCTGGGTCAGGGCCACGCCCGCGCCGGTGAAAAAAATTTCAATTGTTTTCCCCTTGGCATGTGCGGCCTGCGTCAGAGAAATCACGTGGTCCAGGTGCCGGTCGGTGGCCACCAGGATGCCCAGTTTTTCAGCCATGCTTACCCCTTAATTTAATAAAAGTATTCATTTTGCATGGAATTACCACCAGCAGATGATTTTTTCGTGTGAAAAAATATCGTCCACCAGTCGTTGCCAGTCGATTTCCTTCTTATAAAGGGACTTGACAGTGGTTTCATCATCCTTGTCGGACATATTGCCGATCAGGCGCTCCACTGTTTCATCCGGCTCGGATCGAAGGATATGCAGGATTTTCATTTGATCCGCCTCCTAAAATGGAATGACCACATCCGCCGCCTTGAGATATTCGGCGGTCTGTTTCAGGGTGACATGCCGGAATCCGTATTTTTCCACGTTGGCCGAGTTGTTGGAAAACCGCTCGCCTTCCATTTCATCCAGAAACTCCATGTTGTCCTGAAAGGCCTCGTCCATTTCTGCGATTTCATGGTTCAATACAAACATCTGGATTTCCACGGCATCCAGCAGCGCTCCGAGGCTTGTGCGCAACCCCTCGTACTGCTGGTCAATGTCGCGGATCACCACGCACACTTTCTTCATTTCTGCCTCCCTATCCTTTCTGGATGAGATAGCGGGTATATCCGTCTTCAACGTCTTCGACCATCAGAAGTTCGTTGCCGCCCTTTTTGCAGAAATCCGGGATGTCGTTTTTTGATCCCGGATCGGTACCCAGGACTTCCAGAATCTGGCCGGATTGGAGATTTTTCAGGGCCTTCTTGGTCTTGAGCATGGGCATGGGGCAGCTAAGACCCCGCGCATCCAGAACTTCGTCTGCTCTGATATCGGTATCTGTTGTATTCATTTTACGTCCTCCCTGTTAAAAAATGACAAACTTTTCTGTTCTTTCATTCCATCCCGCCAGCAGCACCCAGGCGATCATCACCGCCCCGAATACGGGCAGGGCGATATGCCAGCTCAAAATTTCGGGCATAAAGTAGCTGCTGCCCAGTGCGGTTTTTAGCCCCGTATAATTGATCAGGGCATGGGTCAGGGGGTTGGCTGCGGCAAAGCTCACCAGGGCCACCATGAGCTTGGTATGACCCTCGGCTGCGCGCCAAAGCGTACTGCTGGCGCATCCGCCGGCAAGCAGCATGCCGATGCCGAAAATCAGTCCGCCGGCCAGGCTGCCGATCCAGAACGGGTGCTGCACGCCCATCTCCGGCGGCTGTATCCAGTTCCACTTGATTACTGCGGCGCCGAAGCCGAAAAGCATCAGGCTCACTGCCACGGCCTTGACCATGTCCGAATCCCCGGTCATGAACGGCTCCCGGAAAGCCCGGACAAAACAGAAGCGGGAGCGATGCATGACAATGCCGATGAGCAGCCCGAAAAAGAGCAACCCCCCGATTTTGGTGAGATCAAATGCCGAATATGCATAAAACGCGGCAATCCCGGTAATCACAATGAAGATGCCGAAAACGGGCTGCAGTTTTTTCCAGTCGCGGGCCGGGCTTGCTGCGGTTTCGGTGTGCATGCGGGAAACGGTCTTCTGCGGCAGGTGCTCCATTTCCCAGAGCAGGTATCGCAGGCCGATATAGGCGCCTGCGCCCAGCCCGAGCATCATGGCGTACCCCCCCACGGAAAAAATCCCGGTGGCAGTGTAGAA
>JAIPEJ010000084.1 GCA_021737225.1 Desulfobacteraceae bacterium | reverse complement strand
CCTGCCTGCATCCTGCCGGTCTCGCGGCTCAGATAATCCAGGAAATCCGCGGATCGGCGTATCAACATAAAACCCGTGAGCATGGAAAAAAGCACCAGGGGGATCAACAGAAGCATGGTCCGGGTAAATGGAACCTGCTGCCTGACAAACAGATAGACCACCAGCAGGAAGGGAATGATTCCGATCAGGGCCAGGGCGACCCGCAGTTTGCCGTAAAACGAGGTATAATCTCTTCTTCTGCGCCTGCTCATCCACGGAAACCATTTTTCTCGGCATCAAGGCGTTCAAAATCAAAGGCGCAGCGGAACTTGATTGCAACACGCTGGGCCTGGCCGGACAAATCGTCATCCACGGACTCAGGCGGGTGAACCCGCACCACGCTGGCTTCGTTGTAAATACGCGCGCGTACGTCATCGGCGGCATCGAGCTGAATGGAGATTCGCAATAACTGGCCCGGAAAGTACCTGCCCGGATAAGACGAAATAAACAGGGCGCCGCTGCCGGAGACATCCCGAAGCCGGCTTTTTTCCTCAAAAGGCTGCTTGTGGGGATCATTTCCGGAAACCATAATCGGAAAGGAAACGCAATACCGGTCGAAATTCCGTTGATCGAGGGTTTTGCCTTTGCCGGACGGCGATTTTTCGCCGGGCTGCGTTTTGGCAAAAAAACGCTTGATTCGTTGCCACCAGCCCATTTTTCCGGATTCAATCAACGGGTGGATTCCTGTCTGCTCTTTTATCAGATAAGGCAGACCCGGCGCACTTCACTGATATCGGTCAGGCCCTGAAACATTTTCATGATACCGTCCTGGACCAGGGTGGTCATGCCTTCCTTGCTGGCCTGGTAGAACAATTCCTCTGCGCTAGCCTGTTTCTTGATCATCCGCTTGATCTCCCGGCTGCCGTCCATGAGTTCGTGGATACCCAGGCGGCCTTTGTATCCGGTGTGACTGCATTGATCGCACCCCTTGGGGGCATACAGCTTCAGATCATCGGAATAGGTGATCCCGGTGTGTTCAAAGTCTTCGGCACCGTATACTTCCACGATATCATCGAATTCTTCCTTTGAAGGATGATATTCCTGCCGGCAATTTTTGCACAGGCGGCGCAATAGTCGCTGGGCAAGCACGCAGATAAAGGCATCCGAAAAGTTCAGGGGATTTAACCCCATGTCCAGAAGCCGGGTCACGGTTTCCGGGGCGCTGTTGGTATGCAGGGTGGAGAAGACCAAATGACCGGTCAGGGAGGCTTCAACGCCGATGGAAGCGGTTTCGTAGTCCCGCATCTCACCCACCATGATCACATCCGGGTCGGCACGCAGAAAAGAACGCATTATCCGGGCAAAATCCAGGCCGATCTTCTTGTGCACCTCGACCTGCCGCAGGCCTTCCTGGGTAATTTCCACCGGATCTTCAGCCGCCCATATCTTGCGCTCCGGGGTGTTGATATGGTGCAGGGCCGAATGCAGGGTAGTGGTCTTACCCGAACCGGTCGGCCCAACGCACAGGATAAGTCCGTAAGGCTTTGTGATGGCCTTTCGCAGGACATTGAGATTTCGCTCTGTCATGCCCATTTCATCGAGCTTCATGGCACCGGCCGAAGCCAGGATCCGCATCACCGCGTCTTCATACCCTCCGGCCGTTGGCATTGTGGCCACACGAAGTTCAAACTGCGGCAATCCCCGGCGCTTAAACTTGATCTTGCCGTCCTGGGGCATCCGCCGCTCGGCAATATCCAGGCCGGCCATGATCTTGATGCGCGAGAGCAGGGCATTGGAAAATGTATTGGGAATTTCCAGAAAATCCTGGCAAACCCCGTCTATGCGGTATCTGATCTTGGTCTTTTTGGTTATCGACGAAGGCTCTACGTGCACGTCGGATGCATTTCTCCGATAGGCCGTGATCAGGGCCTGGTCCACCAGTCGCACCACCTTGCCCGAGGCTTCGGTGTAGGCCTCCACATCTTCTTCTTCATCTTCCTCTTCCTCGAATTCAATCTCGGGCAGATCCTCGAAATCCATGGCCGGAGCAGAAGTGGTCTCCTTACCGGCCTTGGTCGGTGATTTCTTTTGTTCGAAGAAATGGTTGATAATGGCTTCGATATCTTCCTTGATGCCGACGGAAAAGGTGAACTTGTTGGTGTTAAACAGGGCCTTTGCGTGGTCGAGCTTGCGAAGGTCCTTGGGATCATCGAGCAGAATTTCAATATGGTCGATCTCCCAGTGCAGGGGCACCCACAGATCCTGGAGCAGGAAGGGCTTTTTCAAGTTGGTCAGGAGCTCATGCGGGACTTGCATCTTGGGATCATAGGTTTTATACGGGCAGTTATAATATGCCGAAAGCGATTTGCCGATTTCTTCCTTGGAGATCTTGAACTGATCCATCAAGACCTGCTCAACGCTTTTTCTCGATTTCTTGGACTGGGCCAGCGCCTTCTGGAGCTGGTCGGTGGTCACGATTTCATTGCGCAGCAGATAATCGTAGCGGGATTCATAACGCTGGCCCGGCTCAACAGCCTCGATTTTTTCCTTGATCTTGGGATACACCGGGTCGATCTTCTGAACGGATTTATAGCACTCAACCGCCAGCTCCTTGTAATCGCGCTGCTCCAGTGCCTGGCCGAGCTCGTATTTCATTGAAGCCCGGTTTTTTTCATCAATCTTGTTTTCAGAACAGATCCTATCGACTTCCTGGCCCATCTGGGACGGCGGAAACAACGAAAACAAGCACTCCAGTACATCCGGATAAAAATTCTTGATCGGATAGTCGGTACCAAACAGCTTCTGGTATTCACCCAGGGCTTCCTTATAGAGCCCCAGTTCCTTGAACGCCCGTGCGCTGTCACAGATTTCCGGCGCGCTTTCTCCGATGGAAAGTCCGGATTTGATGTGGGAGACATCTTCCTTGGAAAGCTCCTGGGCGGGAACCCCCTGCTCGACTTCCTCGATTTCCTGGCTCAGGGTATTGATCTTTTCCTCAATATTTGCACGGGTTTCGTCGGTCAAATCCGAAAATGACGAAAGGACCTCCTTGTACACGGTGAGGGCTTCCTCATAGAGCCCGTGGCCTTCATATGCCTCGGCCACTTTCATTCTCGAATCAAAACCGCTTTGTTCCGTCACACTCTCCATTTTTCAGGCAATCCTTGAAAATTGAATTTTTAAAACCACTGGAGATGATAGTATGTGGTTGGTATGAATTTCAGATGCGCCCGTTTGCCGGACGCATCAGGACCTGCGTTTTTTAAACAGCTGTCCGAACCTGCCGCCCGGCTTCAGCCGATCCAGGGAGGACTGCAGCACCTCGCAGTTCAGCCGCACCATGGAAACCGGGGCGATATCATCGAGCACGACCATGAAAAAGCCGTGCTGAATCTTCCGGACATACAACCGTCGTCTTTCAAATACGAGTTCGGCCTCCACGATATCGGAAAACTCCGGGATAAACGAGTTCCAGTGGACGCTGCCGATTCGGGATTCCTCTTCCCGGTAATCGCCGGAAAAACGGCTCAAAAGCAGCCGGCCGTTTTCGTCGAGCGCAATGACGCCATGGACGCCTTCGATTCCGAGTATGTCCTTGAAAATATCTTTCATCACGTTTCCCGTATAAATGCCGGGCTGCTGAAGCCGGATTTGGCAGATGCAGCGACCTGCCGGTCACATCACCGCATCAATAATTCGATCCCTAGGGGTGTCGGCATTCATTAAGACCACGGCGGCCCGTTTGCCCGGAACAATGACAGATTGCTTGCCGCGCCCCTTGTTCAAATAGATTGCATGCAGGCTGCCGGTATTGAAATTTTTCCCCATATGGGAGACCTGTTCAATCAGATAATGCCACTGGGGATCCTCATAAATATCTTCCACGTCGTCTTCGTTGCCGAGGCTGTTGTTTATTTTCTGACGAACCAGATCTGCGCCGGATTCCGGTTCTGCCTGCCCGGTATCGGCAGGCGCAGCTTGCTGCGGCCGGGCTTTGGGCTCAGCAGCGGGCCCGGTTTGCGCCGAAGCCGGTGGCGGTGTATCGGCCTCCGGATTCGAATTGGAAGCCCCCCGGTTTTGCACCGGTGTTTCCAGCAGAATTTCGTCCCGGGATTTCTCCGGGGCTTCTTGGGATTCGGCTTCCTCTTCCTCCGGGTTGAAATCCTCGCTGCTTTCGTCCTTTGTGCGCATGGCATCCAGCAGGATCGCCTGCAGTTCTCCTTCCAGCTGTTTTTCCGATACAGGGCACTGATTTTCGATTGACACGGAAACCCCGGCCCAGGAAAAAATCTCGTAAACAGCCTGGCGACCCTGGCTGCTTCCGTAGCGGGCGTTTAGCAACTCCCCGTTGCGAAAAAACAAGGCCCCGGATTTTCCGGCGCTTTTGTTCATCACCCGCAGCGTGCAGGTCTGCTGCTCCATTTCAACGAGCTGAAGAAAGGTTTCCAGAGAAACGTTGTGCAGGCTGCCGCCCTCGCTTTTTTTCTTGAGCGCGCTGTTGATTTTCCCGGTCAGATCCGAGGCGGTAATCGGCTTGGTCATGTAGTCATCCGCACCGCTCTTGAAAACCACATCCCGGGTCTTGGGCCTGTCATAGGCAGTAATAATCAGCACCGAGATATCCGGATACTGATGCAGAGTCCGGTTTAACAACTCAAAACCGTCAACGCCGGGCATCCGCAAATCGCTGACCACAACGCTGACATCCTCCGCGGCCATCACATCCAATGCCTGCTGTCCGTCATGGGCGGCCAATACGGTGAATGTATCCGCATATTCCGCCAGTTCCTTCTGCATCGCCTCAAGCCATGCCGTATCGTCGTCAACGAGTAAAACCTTCGGTGTCATTGTATCTTATCCTGCCTCCAAGCCATATACGACAGCTTTGTAAAAATCCGCTTTCTGCCCTGCGTTTTATCTCTCAATCGAAAACGGATTTAAAATCCGCCCCGTCCCCGGGAGAATTCAACGGTGTTAAATGCGCACATCGAATCGGTCAATTTCGTCCACATACTCGGTGCGCCAGGAATCGAGCTGCCTGCGCAGCGGGCTCAGCAGCCCGTTTGCTTCGGCAAGCTCGTAAACACATTCCTCGATTGCCGCAACCAGTTCACTTAACCGGGCATTGCCTGTAAACCGGACCTGGCCGGCAGAATACTTGAACTCTGCGGCAAACGGATCCAGAAATTCATATTTGTCGATTTTCTCGACAAATTTCTTGTTCAGCAGTGTCTCAAAATCAGACTTGATTCTCCGGCTTGCCCGGACCTGGGACTCCAGGGCGGCCAGAAGCGCCTGCAGCATCTCTAAAACGCGCCGGCGGCTGACCGCATCTTTTTCCGAAGACCGCCCCCCGGATTTACGCGTGGATTTGGCCTTTGTCCCGGACTCTGCCGCGGCTTTCTTTTTACCGCCGGCCCCTTCTTCTGCCTTCTTCGCTTCAGCCTCCAGATACACCTGGCTGACGTTGAACTTGCCGCCGTATTCCTTGGAGCGTCGGATCAAATCATCCCGGTACTCCTGGGAGCGGTCCACGCTGCCGGCGCCGTCTGCAGAGGATCCGCCGATGACCTGGCCCTTGTAAATAAACAGGAGCCCGCCTTCGGAATTGTTTAATTCCACATCAATGTACCCGGTGAGCTGTTCTCCCTCCATTTTCCTGATCAGCCCCTCCAGATCGGTGAACTCGGAGGTCAGATCCTGGTAAATCGTCTTTGAATTGGGCAGATTGGCCCAGAAATAAAGCCGCTCCGACGGAATCCGGTAAACCGAGACGGTGAAGTTGTTTTTGGCTGCCTTTTGGAGTACGCGGTCAATGGCTTCCTGGCCGCTTAAGCGATATTTGCGGTTTTCAAAAAACCCGTTGACCAGGCTCTGCTCGTCAAAAAACACCACGGCTTCAGCCACCGGAGATTTGAAATACACCACGCCGGCGCCCAGTTCCCCCTGATAATGCTCAAACAGTTTATCAATGTCCAGGTAATAACTGTTCAAGTCCTGGACCACCGGTTTTTCTCTGGGAATGATGATCATTTTTTAAGTCCACCGCTCTTTTTTAGACGGTTCGGGCGAACACCCCTTCTTATTGAAGACGAAACAAGCAATGCGCCGTGGGCCGGGCAGACGCACATTGCTTGTTTCGTCTTGTGCCGCCGGTTATCTGCGGCGTCGCAGCCGTTCAATGGAAAAACGCAGGCTGTCCTGCATCCGGGAAATGGCTTCTGCCAGATTGCCGATTTCATCCCGGGAACGAACTTCGACTTCCGCCTCCAGATCCCCGACACTGATGCGGTCTGCGGCTTCTGTCAGGTACCGGATATTCCGGCTCAGCCGGTATCCGTATATGATGATGCACAGGCCGATGACCACAATTGCCCCGGCCAGAATACCCAGGTTGATGTTTCGGGTGCGGAGGGTCATCTGGTTGACATCTTCTTTCAGGCCCTCGGTTTTTTGCGTGAACTCGTCCATGTAGGCCGTGGCCAGCATTGCAAAAGGCTTGCCTTCAATCTCGATGGGCGAAATGGCCATGTATTTTTCCCGCAGCTTTCCGTCCGGGTCCTTCCACATGTAATTGCCGGTGGAAACCTCGCGGCCCTTGGAATTCTTGAGAATCGCAAAAAACTCCTCGAAATAGGGCCCCAGCGCCTTTCGCAGCGTATTGATATCATCAATGCCCACGAGGTTCGGGTTAGGATGGGCCCATATCGTCCATCCCTGGTCTTCTTCCGGCTCCGGCTCCTGGATCAGGCAGGTATAGCCGGTATCTCCAACCTCCTGCACGGCGATCTGGTTAAACTCCGGGTCATAGGAAAAATCCTCCCGCTGCAGGTACGGATGCGCCTTCAGATATATCTCGGCCTGCAAGGCTACGTCCTCGGCCTTCTGCAGGAGCTGTTCCTGACCGGACTCGGCAACCAGTTCGGTGCTTTCATCCGTGATGTCCGTGGCCAGCTCGTTTAACTGCATCTGGGAGAAATATCCGGAGGCTACGATCAATGCCACCGGGATAATCAGAAAGAGGAAAAACATTTTTCCCCGCAATCCGATCCATCCCCTTGGACCTTGCCCGGCGGATTTTTCCGGTGCCGGGGAGGCTGCCGACGATGCAGCGGCCGAAGGCTCTTCAGGTCCGGGTTGCGGTTCCGGCTGGCTCGGGATCTCTGTTTCCATGGAAGACGGTTGGCTTTCTTCCGGCGACGCATAAGCGGTTTCCGTAAAAGAGGTCTCTCCATATGCCTCGGCGGGCGATTCGGTCGTCTCCAGCAGTTTGGACAATTGGGTGACATGACCGCACTCGCCACATCTCACCCGAACGCTTTTGCCCTTGTATCGCTCCAGCTTATCGGGATCGATGTGGTAAACTTTCCCGCATTCCTCGCAAATCACCGTCATGATCAATCCTCCTTACTCATATTGTTGGCAGCATATTAAATACATAAAAATTGTTTTCTCCCGCTGTCGGCAAAAAAGCGCGTGATCGCCTTCTTTCCGCCGCAATTCCGGGATCTATGCCTGCAATTCTCGCAATTTCTTCACCATGGCCTGCTGAAAGGCGACCTTGCGTTCTTCACGCATGATCTGCCGCGCCAGCAGATCCACCAGTTCGGCTGCCCGATGGGCCGGAAAATTTTTTGAATCTTCTCCCATCTCGCTGATTTCATCTTCAATGACCACATCTGCGATCGGCCCCATTGCGCGGGAAAGCTGTGCGGAAAGAAAATCAAAAAAATCTTTTCCCAGCGTGGCCATATTCTCCTTTGCCGGCTCGCAAAGCTTGAGGTCATGCAGCTTGGTCAATACGCTGCGAAGATCCTTCATGCTCATATTCAAGGATTGGGCCACCTGACTGACTGTTTTTTTCCCGTCAAGCTCCATTAGTACCTGCAGCATTTGACTATCCAGGGAGACTTCTCCCAAATCCGCATGAACCGTGCGCCTTAAGACCATGCGGGAAATGTCGCCTGAAAAAATGTTCGCCATGGTATTGCCTCCGATGCGTTGCTTCTCGATTCACTCCAGCAGTCTCTACGCGCCCAGATTCTTAAGAATCTGGTGCAGGGTCCGGAATTCCGCCTGTATGGTCTTTTTCAATTCCGCGACAATGTAGTCGATCACTTCCTGATTCTGCAGCACCGCGGCAGGTTTTTCCTCAGCTGCCGCCATGGGTTCTTCCCCGCCTGCTGCGGCGGACTCTTCCTCGAGTTCCATCACGGGCGCTTGTTCGGCTGCCGGTGGGGACTCCTCGTCGAGCATCACAACGGGCGTTTCCCCGGCTGCTGCGGGGGACTCCGCTTCAGCCGTCTGTGCGGGCTCTTGCCCGGCTGCCGCGGCGGGTTCTTCCTCTGCCAGCGCAGCAGGCTTTACTTCTTCCGGTGCAGCGGGCTTCTGTTCGGCCGGAACAGCGGCAGCCGGTTCCGGCGCACCGGATTTTTTCTTCGAAGCCACCTGTTCCTTGAAGTCTTTGAATTTCCGGATCTCTTCGGCCAGCAGTCGTTTTTTTTGCGCCTGGGACATACCCGGGGTCAGCAGCGCTTTTTCAAAACTCGTAAACACCGAGGCGACAAACTTGAGGGCATCGGGATGGGCGCGGGATTTCTTTGCCTTGATGTATTTTCCCACGGATTCGTGAAGCTTGAGAAACGTGGAAAGAATTTTATCCTTCCCGTACTGCTGCTGCAGTTGCCGGACCTCCTTTAAAAACGCCACCATGCTTTCTTCATTGATTTCCCAGTCAATGCCGAACACAAGCGCTTTGAGCTCGTTTAAAGGGGAGTCAGTTGTGTCAAAATCATCGACCTGCCGGGCCCGTGATTGCGCCTGCTGCTGTTGGCCGGTTTCTTTTTTACCTGCTGTTTCAGGTTTTTCTGCTTCCTGCCTGCCGGTGCTTTCAGCCTGGGGCGCTTCCTGCTCGTCGGGCTCATCTTCCCCGAACAATTCCTCCAGCCGGCTTGATACCTGGGCGCCGATGTCGTCATCATCCGTGTGCGTCAATGACTTCCCCTCCTATTCCAGTTTCTTGCGCAACGAGCTGACCGTTAACGCAATAATTTTTTTCATCGTGGCAGCCACGTTATCTCCGCGAATGGCACTGGCTGAAAAGTAAGGCGCTTTTAACTGGCTGTTTAAATCCTTTTCCAGGGTGTCCACAGAAAGGATCGGAATCCCTTCATCCGACAGGTCCCGCTTGTTGTACTGCATCACCAGGGGGATATTTGACATGTTCTTGTTAAATGCCTCCAGGTTCTCCTTTAAATTCTGCAGCGACCGGATGTTCATCTCCCGGCGCAGATCCATGGAATCGGCAACAAACACTATGCCGTCCACGCCCCGGAGCACCAGCCTGCGGGTGGCATTGTATTTAACCTGTCCCGGAACCGTGTATAACTGGATCTTGATGCTGTGGCCCTTGATTTCCCCGATATCAAACGGCAAAAAATCAAAAAACAGCGTACGGTCGCCATAAGTTTTGACCGTCACCATTTCGTTTAAGATCCGCTTCTTGAATTTGCGGTTGATATATTCAAGATTAGTGGTTTTCCCGCCTCGACCAGGCCCGTAATAAACGATTTTGACCTGAACCTCCCGCTTTTTCGGATTAATTAACGCCAAATCGCCATCCTCCGGAACAGTTTATGTCAGTTGCACCTTTGCAGCCAGCCCATTTGTGCAGTCAGCTTCGCCCGATTGCCCACCGGCCCGGCCAAAAATGCTGCACCCGGTTTTGCCCGATCACCCGGTAAGCCAATCAGATCAGGGACTGTATGCGCTTGATCGCTTCACCCACTTTCAATCTCAAAAAGCCCAGCGAGACATTTTTATTAAAAATCGTCAGCAAAAGCAAATCATCCACGACCTTGGAAAAATGGATGCTTTCTTCTTCGCCCTTGTGAAACAGCAGGGAAAATTCCTGTTCGCCGATAATGTTTGCCATCGCGCTGACAGCGCCATAATTTCCAGCCGCCAGAGCCGCCAGCGAGAACACGTCGTGGTCAGACTCGCCGCTGTCAAGATTAACAATTACATTGCCGGCAAGGTCCATCAGGATCACGCTCTGCACGCCCAGATCGATGAGCTCCTTTTGCAGGATTTCCTCTATGGACTCAATCTGTTCCTTTGTAAAATCAATTGTAAACTCCATCTACGTTCACCCCTTCAATAATAATTTATGCCCGGCAGGCTGGCTTTTCGGGGCCTCTTGCCGGAAATTTTCCCGCTTGCCCGGGTTTGGATAAAAACGATTCGAGCCGTGGCTCAATCAACCCCTCCAACCCATTCATAAATCAATCCCGGCTGCTGCATTCCCGGTCTGACGGTTGTTTATCACTACGCACAACGATAGCCGGTAGAATTTATAACACATTTTAATTATTTAATTCAAGCGTTAAAATCAACAATCCGCCCGTGGGGCGTCCGTGAAAAATCTCCCCATCCGCAGGCGCCCCGGGTTTTATAAATCATTAAAATATCGTTCCACCAGCGCCTCTGCCAGCCCGGTATACTCAGTGGCCGCCAGGTTCTTCAAATCCTGCCGGATGGGTTCTGAAAGCGATTCCAGCTTGTCGATAAAAGCGATCAGGTCCTCGCGGGTAATCCGTTTGCCCCGGGTCAGGGATTTTAACTTTTCATAGGGTTCGCTTTCCCCGTAAACCCGCATGGCCGATTGTACTGGCTCGGCCAGCAGTTCCGGATTGTCCTCCAGGTCGGCCGCGATTGCGGACTCGTTGGCTTCAATGCGATCCAGCCCCTTGGCGGTGCTCC